>JAITRL010000123.1 GCA_031288415.1 Deltaproteobacteria bacterium
CAGGATTTCATGCCCCTGCGGCCGCATGGGCAAAGGCCGCAAGGCCAAAAGGCAAAGGCCGCAAGGCCAAAAGGCAACAAGGCTCGCAAGGCGGCAATGCCTCCAAGCCGACAAGGCTCGCAAGGCGGCAAGGCCAGGACGTCTTGTCTGCGGCGAAAAGACCGCAAGGCTATCAGGCTGCCATGCGGGGGCGCGTTCTTTCCGCGGCGGGCGGGGGCCGGGGGTGTCCGCCGCGGCCCCGGCGCATGGGAGCCGGCCCCGCGCGGACGTCCGTCGCGGCGCCTGAACCGGGAACCGGCTTGCGCGTCTGAAAGGGAGCCCCCCGCCCGGCGCGGGCGGGGCCGTCAGCCGCGCCTGCCGCCGCCCCCGCCCTTCTTGGGCCCGCTCTTCTTGCCGCCCTTCTTTTGCGGCTTCGGCGTCTTGGGCTTCAGTTTCGTCTTGGGTTTTGGCGTGGGCTTGTTTTTTGGCTTCCGGGCCGCGCGCTTTTCGGCCAAGGCCACGAGCCTTTTCGCGCGCTCGAGTATGGAGCCGTCGCCCGAGGCCTGCGCGTACTTGGCGGCCACGTTCAGCCCCACGGAGCATTCGGGCCTCTTGCCCTCCTTTGCCAGGATGACCAGGAGCCTCAGCAGCACGGAAGTCTTGAGACCGCTAAGGGATGTCATGTAGCGGTCCTGGAGCAGGAGTTCCAGCGCCTTGCGGTGGCGGCCCCACTGGGCGTTATACAGCGCCATGGCCGCCCACGGCTGCGGGTTCATGCTTGTGACGACCTTGGGGTAAAGCTTCCCGAGCCTGCCGCCGTCATCGTCTTCCGGCTCCTGGGGGCCGTCGGGGCCGCCTCCTGCGGGCGCGGCCCCCGCCGGCAGGGAAGGGCCGCCGGCCGGGCCTCCCGGAAGGCCGGGCTCCTGCTCAGGCGCGGCCGGGTCCGGGCCGTGCCGGAGCCTGGCCGTCTTCTCGACGTAGCCGTTGACTTCAACGGCGGGTCTCCGGTCGCTTTCGCAAACGGCGTCCTCGATGAGCAGGAACATGGAGGGCTGAGGCTGCGGGAGCAAAGGAGGCTCTTCCCAGGCGGCCCCATGGTTTTCCGGCGGCTCCCCCTCCCCTTCCGGCTCCTGGGGCTTACTGTCAGTCAAGTGGGTCATGGCGGCCATGGCCCTCCAGTAGGGCGTCGCGTGTAAGGGCGTTTTTTCCTCCTGGATTATGTACGGGGGGATTGCTTCGGTTCCGCCGTCCAGGGGAGCGGGCACGTCAGACCCGCCTTCCCCGCGAGCGGATGCGCCATTCCCGTCGGCCAGGCCGATGAGATTGAGCCTGCCGGTCCCGCCGGACTGGCCGGCGGCCGGCTGGAGGTCAGGCCCGCCGTCAGGCGCGGGTTTTAGGGCCGCGGCTTCAGCCCCAGCGGAATCCAGGGCCGCTTTTCCTCCGTTCTCGTCATTCCCGTATCCCTCGCCCTCGGCGTCTTCGCCCTCCTCGTCCTCGCCGTTTTCGATGCCTTCCAAGTCTTCTTCATCATCCGGCCCGGCCGCTTCCTCCGGCCCGATTGCTTCAGCCGGTCCGGCTGCTTCCTTCGGTTCGGCTATATCAGCCGTTCCTGCGGCTCCCGGGAGGGGCTTCTCCGCCTCGCGGGCGCCCGCGACGTTCCTGTCCGCCGCCGGGCTCCCGTGATCCTGTTCCCAGTCCAGGGGCCGGTAACCGACAATGCCCGCTTTCATTCCCTGGGGAAAGCGGACACGGGCGGAAGAGCTGAGGGAGGGGTCCCCGGGGATCCCGTAGAAGTCCCGGTATCCGGGCTCCAGAGGCTCCTTGTAAACCTGCGGCGCAAAGACATGCATCAGGCAGTTGCGGGAGTAGAATTCCTCCATCTCGTCGCAGAGGCCCAAGTGGCCGTAGGCGATGACGCAGGCCCCCACCAGGGCCGAGCGTATCCACGGCGGGAGCAGGTGCCCGAGGATGAGTTCCGCCCGTTCAAGGAGGGGCAGCAGGGTCTTCGCGTTCCTCGGGGTTATTTTCGCGAGCTCAAGGGCCAGGTTGATGGCCGTGATCCCCATGATCTCGGCGTGCTCGAGGAGGGGAAGGCCTGAGTCCTGGAGGGCGCCGGCGAGGCTCTCTTCCGGCGGGAGATTTCTTTCGCCCCCCATGGCCGCGTAGACGGCATCGGGGAGGAGCGTCTCGGCGAAACGCGGCTCATCCGTGACTTCCTTGGGAAGGGCAGGGAAGAGGCGAGCGGGGATTCCGGCGGAGTGCGCCGGGGAACGCTCGGCGATGATCAGGGCGCCGGCGTACGCGAACAGGCACAGGTCCCTGGCCTCCGGCGAGTCGGCGGCCTTCGGGGAGTCGGGGTCAAGAGGGTCGCCGTAGGCCTCCGGGCCGGGGTAGCCCTCGGCATCGAACTCGGGGTCGTCGTCGCCTTCCGGGAGAGCGAAGGCGAAGCCCTCCGGATCCGGGGCGCCCCTGTAAGAGGGCCAGAGCTTGAGCAGGGCGCGCAGGGGGCGGTGGGGGGATCTGCCGTCGCGGACGAGGATGTCCGCCTGGGCCAGCAGGCCGGCCAGCCGCAGTCCCAGCGGGCTGACGGTCCAGTCCGGCGGCTCGATCTCCATCAGGGAGCGGGCGCAGGCGCGGCAGTCCGCGGAGGCCCTGGTTCCGCGGGCCCCAGGGAAGCAGACGGCGCCCGCGACGGCATGGAGGACTGCGGAGCCTGCCCCGAAGAGGCCGGATGACGCGGCGCTCAGCACGGCTTCACGGTAGAGCTCCCGCTTTGACTCCAGGAGCCTGCGCACGATCCAGTCGTAGGTGTCAGGCCTGAGGTTCCCGTCAGACCGGCAGGAGGCGAGGAAGGCCACCGCCTCTTCCATGTCTTCCGGGTCCAGCGCGGCCAGGGCGTTGCCCAGGGCCATGGACGCGTCCTCAAGGATCTCCGCGGGGGCGAGGTCGCGGTCGCTCAAACGGCCCAAGAGGCCCTTGTCCCCGAGCCTCAAGAAAATCGTCATGACGGCCTCCGAGGTCTCCGCGCGGCGGCCGCGGCGGCGGGAGGCGAGGGAGGCCTCCAGGCACCCCCAGCAGGCCTTGAGCCAGGGGTTGTCAGGAAAGCCGAACGGGCCGAACGGGCTGGCGGCCGCTTGGAGATCTTCCAGGGTCAGCCCCAGGTGGTCGGGGTGGCGGATAATGTCGGAGAAAAGCAGCGCCGCCGCCTGAGGCGGCTCAAGGAAGGCGGAGGCGTAAAGGGCGTTGATGAGCCCTGCGGCGCGCCTGCGGCCCGCGTCTCGGCCCGCGCCGGGGCCGTAGCGGACCGGGTCGGGGCGCCCGGCGCGCATGGCGAGGGATTTGAAGAGGAGGGCCCCCCGCCTGAACGGGCCCGGAGGGGGGCACGCCTCCGCGATCCGGAAGATCCGCGCGAGATAGGGGTCGTCCTCCCTGCCGTAAAATAAAAACGTCAGGTTCCATGAAGCCGCGAGCGCAAGCGCCGTGCTCAGGAGTTCCAGGAGGGCGGGGCGTTCCGGGAAGCGGCTGAGCCCGGCGAAGACGGGGCGCAGGTCCAGGAGGGTATAGGCGTTCCCGAGCCCCAGGACGGACAGGAGGAGCAGCTCGAGCGTCTCGTCAGATTCTGCCTCGAGGTTTCCGGCAAGGATCCCTGCCGCCGTCTGCGGGAGCCCCTGAACGGGCATCAGGGGCTCCCCGTCCTCGGGGCGGCGCAGGATCTGGCGGTAGAGGGCCTTGGCTTCCCTGAGCCCGGGGCCGTCGAGGGGGGAGGAGGCGGGATCGCTGCGGCCGTCGGCGTCGGCGATGAGGGAGAGCTCGCCTTCCCGCAGGGCTTTCACGGTGAGGGGCCGGGGAGGCGGGGCGGACCTGTCGAACGCGGGGTCCCGGAAGATCAGCCCGCAGGCGCGCGACTCGAGGTAGTTGACGTAGAGTCGGGAGGCTTCGAATTTGTCGTAAAGGTCTAAATTCATTTCGGGTTGCCGATGGCCGGGTCACGGGCTGGCGGACCGGAGGCCGCGGACGGCGGGCCGGAACGCAAGGCCGGGCGGATCGCCCCGGGCAGGGCCGCAGGCGGGCGCGGGAAGCGCCGCCTTTAAGCCGGGGCAGGCCCGAAGGGCGGGTAGCGCGGGCGGAGGCGGCGCTCGCGCCGCTGTCGCGCGAGGGAAAAGGCTGTCGTGCCTCGCGAGGGCGGGCAGACGGCCTTCTCCGGCAAGGGCTCCAGCGGCGCGAGCGGGCCAGGAACGTGAAAAACGTAGGTATTCTAACACATTGAACCGTCAAATGACCGTTGGAATGCGCCTGTCTTCTCCTGCGCGCCAGTTGCCGCCGCTATTCCGGAGGCAGGCTCGGCCCGGCGCGTATTGTGGGCTGCGGACGTCCGCTCGGCCGCGGCGGATTTCGCGGTTCTTCACGGCCGCGTAGCCGTGCCGGGCCCGCTCTTTAATAGACGGCCGCCTTTGCCTGAGAGTCGCCTGCGAGCGGCCGCTTACCGGTGAACGGACAGAGCCGCCAACTCATACTTCTAAATTTAGAATATGTTAAGCAATAACTGCAAGCTATTCCAGTGAAAGCTCGGAAAATTTTTTCAGTGACTTACTGAAAATTTTTTTCAGTGAGTCACTGAAAATTTTTGCCAGTGAACGCCGAAAGTCCCGAATCATTTTAGAGGCGTTCTTAGATGACCACGAACCCTGCCGGCCACGAGCCGAGAACCCGCTTCACCGTTTTTCATCGCCGCCGCACTCCATGAGGGGAGCGGTCCGCCGGCCGGGGCGGCTCTGCCCGCGAGCGCCTCGGCCGGCGCCGCGAAAAGCCCTTGAACGGCCCGGCCCCGCGCGCAAGGCCGCCGAGGCCCAGGGGCTGTCCGATATTCCGTCCGTCGCGGCGCTCTCCCGCGGCCCGGGCGCCGTACGATATGCCGCGCGGCGCAGGGCTCTCTCGCGGGCCGGCCGCAGGCAGGCGTCAGGAGCCGTGCTCCGCGCTCAAGTTCGCCCCGCGCTCTGGGGGAGATGCCCGGCGGCCCAAGCCGCCCAAGCCCTCCTCGGCGGCCTGGGGGCAAGGTTCGCTTGCGGCTGCGCCACGCCGCCCTGCGCGTTGGCGCTTTCCCGCGCGCTTCCTTCCTTGCGGAGGCCCTGGTCCCTCAAAGGGCCCCTCCCGGCCGGACGGGCTTCCCGGCGCGATCAGGAGGGTCCGGGGCCGCCTCCTGCCGAGGGACCGCGCGGCTGCCTGAGGCTTTCGGGCGAGGGCCTCCCGGAGGCGCCCACGGCTGCAAAGGGCAGCCTTAAGGGCCTTCCCCGGAGTTTTGCCGAATGCTTCCGGAAGGCGTCAGGGCATCGGCCGTCAGAGCGCCGGGAGCATCGAAATTTCTGGATTTCCGTTGCGGAAGGGTGTATAGTAGCCAGTTCCCGCCGGGGATCCGATCCAATCCCTTCCGCGCCCCTCGCCTTTAGGCTTTAGGGGCCTTCCTTAAGGGCCCGGCCCTGCGGCATTCCACATCTCCTGACGGAGGACAGTCTTTATGGGCTTATCCACGACCATCACCGCCGCCATCCGCAAGCCCGGCAGCAGCAACCTGGCCAAGCGCCTGCGCAGGGCCGGCAGGCTTCCCGGGGTCTTCTACGGCGAAGGCGCCGAGCCTCAGACCCTTGATCTCAATTACGCCGACGTCAAGACGGCCCTGACAGTCGATCCCGGCAACCGCTCCCTTTTCACCCTGGCGGTCGAGGGCGCTGACGCCTTCCCGGCGCTGGTCAAGGACATCCAGTTCCATCCGGTCTCCCGGAAGATGCTGCACGTGGATTTCCTCAGGATTAGGCCTGACAGGAAGGTCACCGTCAAGGTGCCCCTCACCCTCTTCGGCAAGGCCGTCGGGGTAGAGCGCGGCGGTCAGATCCTCCAGAGCGAGCGCGAGATCACCGTCGCCGGCCTTCCGGCGGACATCCCCTCCTCCATCGCGGCGGACGTGACCCCGCTCAACCTGGGCCAGACCTTGCACCTCTCGCAGGTGGCCCTCCCCGAGAACCTGACCCTGGTCAAGACGGTGGATCTCCCCGTGGCCGTCGTGAACGTGCCCAAGGGCCTCAAGGCCGATGCCGAGGCCGCGGCCGAGGCCGCCCCTGCCGCCGCCGCCAAGGCGGCCCCGGCCAAGGCTCCGGCCAAGGCCCCCGCCAAAGGCGACAAGAAGAAGTAACCTCTCCCCCCATTTCCGGCCGTTCCCTTCAGGCGCGGCCCGTTCGTCTCCTTATCCCCTGCCTGGGGGACATGCCGCAGAATTTTCCCCGGGCAACCGAAGGCCTCCCCCGTCCGGGCCGGCCGCGGCGAGACAAGGGGGGCCCCCCGGCCTCGCATGAGCCCCGCCCCCGGCGGAGCCCGGCTTTTGGCCTAAGGCGGCCCCCTTTTCACATGAGGTGACAGATATGGCTGATTTTATTGAACTTGCGGCCCGCAGGCAGAGTTGCCGCGATTTCGCGGACAAGCCGGTGGAGCACGAGAAGCTCGTCAAATGCGTGGAGGCTGCGGCCCTCGCCCCTTCCGCCTGCAACTCGCAGCCGTGGAGCGTCGTGGTCGTGGAGGACCCCGCCAAGGTCCGCGAGCTGGCGGCCGCCACCGACATGCTCGGCGCGAACAAGTACATCGCCGCCGCCAAGGCCCTCTTCGTGATCCTCGAGGAGCCGGCGGTCCTGATGCCCACGATAGCGAAAATCATGGACTCCCAGACCATGGCCAAAGGCGACCTGGGCGCCTTTACCCTGAGCCTCTGCCTGGAGGCCGAGTCCCTGGGCCTGGGCACCTGCATCCTGGGGCTTTTCGACAGGCCGGTCTTCCGCAAGCTTCTGGACATACCGGTCTACAAGAGCATTTTCCTGGTGGTGGCCGTGGGCTATCCCGCCTCTGACAGGGTCCGCGACAAGTCCCGCAAGCCGCTTTCGGAGATAGCGAGGTTCGTGTAGGGGGAAAGCCGCCCCCTCAAAGGCACGGCCCGTGACGGGCTGCAGAATCCCCCCCGCAGGGCGCCTTCGAGGCGCCGCGCCCTGCGGGGGGGATTTCGCTTTTCAGGGGCCTTCCCCGCTCCCTCCCCGGAAGGAACCGGACTGCGCTTCCTTGGGCTTCCGCTTCGGAAGGCTTGGGATCCGGCCGATTGCCAGCGGGCGAAGCGGAAGCCCGCAGGCGGAGCGGATGACGCTCGTTGCGCCTCGGGAAGGAGGAAGCTTATGCCGGCCGGCCTTAGGGTTTTGCCTGGAGGCAGGCAGACAACGACAGGCGAAGGCAATGCGGGACAGGCTGGGAGCAAGCGGCGGAGGCCTTAGAAGGAAGGCGGGAAGGGAGCAAGCGGCGGGGGCCTTAGAAGGAAGGCGGGAAGGGAGCAAGCGGCGGTGGCCTTAGAAGGAAGGCGGGAAGGGAGCAAGAGGCGGAGGCCATGAAGGAAGGCGGGAAGGAAGCAAGCGGCGGGAGTGATGAAGGAAGGATCTTAAGGGAAGGCGGGAAGGCTGGCCAGGAAGGCAGGGGCTGAAGAAAGCGCCAAGCCTGTTTTTTGCCGCTTCATGTTGCGTTAAAATCAGTTTTTCCTGCGGCATGTCCACTTGGAGGACCTGGAGGCCTGGCCAGTTTAGGCTAAGCCTAGCCAGGCCAGGCGCGCGGCCTTTGAGGCCGCAAGCGGCTTCCGGATGCCTTGGCAGGCCGCCAAAGCCTCGGCCGGTCCGAAGGCGGGATCTGGCGCGCCGCGGGAAACCGGTCCGGGAAAAAGCCCGGGCGTTTTTCTACTTTCCGCGCGCGGCCCTGCGCAGGCGGGCGGGACCGGGAGGAGGCTCATTTTCCGATGGCACTCAAGTGGCAGGATTACACGCTCAAAGGGGCAAGGGACTACCAGATAGCTGAGGCCGCGGAGCCTTACCTCAAGAAGGTAAGGGATCTGGGGCTTTCCATCGGCCTCCTGGACGACGAGATCCTCCCCCACGGTCATCACGTGGCCAAGGTGGATTACCTCAAGGCCCTCGCGCGCCTCAGGGACAGGCCGGATGGCAAGTACATAGACGTCACGGCCATCACCCCCACCCCACTGGGGGAAGGCAAGAGCACCACCACCATGGGCCTGGTCCAGGGCATGGGCCTCAGGGGCCTGAACGTCTCGGCGGCCATCCGCCAGCCTTCCGGCGGCCCCACCATGAACATCAAGGGGTCGGCCGCCGGGGGCGGCATGAGCCAGTGCGTGCCCCTCACCCCGTTCTCCCTGGGGCTCACGGGCGACATCAACGCGGTCATGAACGCCCATAACCTTGCCATGACGGCGCTCAACGCCCGCATGCAGCACGAGTTCAACCACGACGACGCCTTTTTGGCCAAGCGCGGCCTCAGGCGCCTGGACGTGGACCCCTCCCGGGTGAGCCTGGGCTTCGTGCTGGACTTCACCTGCCAGTGCCTCCGGCGCATCGTGATCGGCCTCGGCGGCAAGGCCGACGGCTACCTCATGGAATCGCGCTTCGACATCGCCGTGAGTTCCGAGGTGATGGCCGTGCTGGCCCTGGCGGCGGACCTCAAGGATCTGCGCCGGAGGCTGGGGCGCATCATAGTGGCCTACGACTGGACCGGCAAGCCGGTCACGACCGAGGACCTGGAGGCGGCGGGGGCCATGTGCGCCTGGATGGCCGGGGCCCTGAACCCCAACCTCATGCAGACCCTGGAAGGCCAGCCCTGCTTCGTGCACGCGGGGCCTTTCGCCAACATCGCCATCGGCCAGAGCTCGATCGCGGCGGACCGGATCGCCCTCAAGCTCTCCGACTACCACGTGACCGAGTCGGGCTTCGCGGCGGACATCGGCTTCGAGAAGTTCTGGAACCTCAAGTGCCGCTGCTCGGGCCTTACTCCAGACGCCGCGGTGGTCGTCGCCACCGTGCGGGCCCTCAAGTGCCACGGCGGGGCCCCCGTGCCGGTTCCGGGGAGCCCGCTTCCCAAGGAGTACGGGGTCCCGGACCCGGCCCTGACGGAAAAGGGCCTCCCCAACCTCCTGCATCACGTGCGCACGGTCCGGAAGAGCGGCGTGAGCCCGGTGGTCTGCATCAACGGCTTCGTCTCGGACTCCAAGGAGGAGATCGCGGTCATCCGCCGCGCCTGCGAGGCCGCGGGGGCGCGGGTCGCCGTCTCCGAGCACTGGCTCAAGGGCGGGGAGGGGGCCCTCGAGCTGGCCGACGCCGTTTTGGACGCCTGCCGGGACAAGAGTTCCTTCAGGTTCCTCTACGAGCTCTCCATGCCCCACAAGGAGCGGGTCGAGCTCATAGCCAGGGAGGTCTACGGGGCCGACGGCGTGGACTTCGCCCCCGAGGCCGCCGCCAAGCTCGCCCTGTACCAGGAGGATCCCGTGACGGCGGGCTACGGGCTGTGCATGGTGAAGACCCACCTGTCCCTGTCCGGAGACCCCAACCTCAAGGGAGTGCCCGAGGGCTTCCGGCTGTTCGTCAGGGATGTGCTGATTTACGGGGGCGCTGGCTTCGTGGTCCCCGTCGTGGGCGGCATCTCGCTCATGCCGGGCATGAGTTCCGATCCCGCTTTCCGCCAGGTGGACGTGGACACCGAGACGGGGAGGGTCAAAGGGCTCTTCTGACGGCCCGCGGCGCCTTCCTGCGGCCTGAGGCGGCCCGCCGCGCCCGCAGAGGCGGCAAGGGCGCCGCGGCCTGCCGCCCCGCTCGCCCGCGGACCTGAGAGGCCTGCCGCCGCGCGGGCCCTGAGCCTTGACAGAAGAGCCTGCGGATCATATACCTAGTATGTATTGCTCATGGCGCCATGGCCGAAATCCTGCGGCCCGCCGCCGCGGCGCCCGGAGCCCCGGCCCGGGGCGCGGGCGTGAGGCGCGCGAGGCCCGAGGGGGGGGCGGCGGATGGATGAGGCGATCCTGAACAGGCTGCTGCGCAGGTACGCGGCCCTGTGCCGCTCGAAGCGGATCTTCCTGAAGCCCAACATCCCGAGGCTCAAGTACCTTGACGCCCATTCCCAGATAGCGCACGAGGCGGCGGACGAGTCCTCGGTCCTCATGATTTACGACGACACCTTCTTCCGGAACTGCTCCAACGGGATACTCATCGCCAAGGAGGCCATGTACGGGAGGGGCCGGGGCGGCTCGCGCTTCATCTGGGACTTCCTCAACGACAGGAACATCGAGCTTAACGGCGACGGCCTCTACATCGACGACACCTTCGTCATGAGCTTCCGGTACCTTAAGCGCCTGGAACGCGAGAACATCCTCTCCTTCGCCAGGGACATCCAGGCCCTTTACCTGGGCCGGCCCGTGCCGAGCCTCGAGCGGAGGAGGCCGGAGGCCATCGAGCACGGGGACCCCTTGAAGGGGCTGCATCCTTTCGAGGCTTTGGGAGCCCTGGACGGGGCGGGGCAGGAAACGGGCGAGGCCTCGGCGGGCGCCGGGCCGGAGGTCCTGATCCTGGAGGACCCGGACAGGAAGCCTTAAGGCCGCTGTCCGGTCCAAGGCCTGCGGCGCCGCACCGGCCTGGAGGGCGGGGCTTCATGGGCCGCCGGGGGCTGCTCAGGCCGCCCGCGCCTCCGGATTCCGGAGCCTCCTGCCCTGAGCTTACGGCCCTGAGCTTACGGCCCTGAGCCTCCGTTTTCCTGATCCAAGCGATCCTTGTCCCCGGGAGGCCGCGCCCCGCAAGGGCCGCCCGGGGTCTGCCGGCAGCCCGCCCTTACAGCCCCGCGGCTTCCGCGCCACTTCCACAGCCGCGACGGGAAGACCCGCCCGCGCCGGCGGTCCCGTCGCCCTTGCCGGAAATCCCCCGGAGCCCCGGCTCCCGCTGAGAGGCCGATGCCCCCGCGTTCCCGCGCCAAAACTGCAGGCCTTATGCCGCTGGGCCGCCTGTTTCCGGCAGGCGAGGCCTCCGCCTGCCGCGAATTCCGTACCGCCGAATCCGGCGGCTTCCGTTCCGCCGAATCCCTCAGGCCGGAGGAAAGGGATTCCGAGCCCTTGAGCGTCGTCTCCCTCTTTTCCGGCTGCGGGGGCATGGATCTGGGGTTCGCCGGCGGCTTCGAATTCCTGGGGAGGCCGTATCCGGAGACCGGGTTCAGGATCGTCTGGGCCAACGACGTCAGCCCCGCCGCCTGCGCCACTTACCGCCTGAACTCCCGCGCCCCCGTCATCGAGGGGGATGTCAGGGAGGCCCTGGAGCGGCTTCCCGCGGCCGCAGGGGTCGTCATCGGGGGCTTCCCGTGCCAGGACGTCTCCGTCAACGGCAAGATGCTGGGTCTCAAGGGTACGCGGACCTCCCTGTACACGGCCATGGTCGAGGCGGTCCGCAGGACCGCCCCCCTGGCCTTCGCGGCCGAGAACGTCGGGGGGCTCCTCTTGAAGGCCAACGCCCCCGC
>JAITRL010000226.1 GCA_031288415.1 Deltaproteobacteria bacterium
GTCCTTCGACCACGAGCTGATCCTCAAGCATTCCCGGCTCCTTCTGGACACCAGGGGTGCCTTCCCCGCCGGCCCCACGGTGGTCAAGGCCTAAGGCCCGAAGCGCCTTGCCCGCCGGACCCGAGGCGGCCAGCGCCTGGCCAGGCGAGCCTTCCGCGCGCCGATTCCCGCGCCTTTCAGCGGCTTTACGCCGCTTTGCGGCCCCCGCGGAAGAAGGCTCAGGCCTTCTTCCGCGGGGGTTTTCCGCGCCTGAGGCGCCGGATTAGCGCGCCTGCGGCGTTCCGGCCTTGCGCCGCGCCTCCGCTGACCCGGAAGCCGGAGGCGCGCAGGGCGGCCGCCGGCCGCCGCGTGCCGGGGGACAGGCCCGGCCCGGCCCGGCCTGGCCTTTGCCGGCGGAAGCCGCAGGGAAGGCGCGCGAGGCGCGCTTTCCCGCCCGTCGGCCTTGAGGCCTCCCGGCCTTCCTTCGCGGGAGGTTTTCTGGTAAAAAAGGCGTAACCGCTCAACTCCGGAGGCTCCCCCAGGCGTCTTGTCCCGCATGCAAGCCGCGACCGCTCAGCCTCCCTTTCCCGCCAGGCCGCCGGGCAGGCGCCCCGGCCCAAGGAGATGCCCCATGTCAGCCGCCTCAACAGCGGTCTACAACCGCAAGGACCAGGCATCCGTAAATACCCTGAGGATCCTCTCTGCCGAGATGGTCGAGAAGGCCAAAAGCGGCCACCCCGGACTCCCCTTGGGGGCGGCCCCGCTCGCCTACGTCCTCTGGGCCAGGTTCCTGAAGCACGACCCCCAGGCCCCCCAGTGGCCTGACCGGGACCGTTTCGTGATGTCCCCCGGCCACGGCTCGGCCCTCCTTTACGCCTGGCTCCACCTGGCGGGCTACGGGCTTTCCCTGGACGACCTGTTGGCCTTCAGGCAGCCCCACAGCCGCACCCCCGGCCACCCGGAGCGCGGGGTCACCCCGGGGGTCGAGGCCACGACCGGGCCTTTGGGCCAGGGCCTGGCCATGGCCGTGGGCCTGGCCCTGGCCGAGAGGACTCTCGCCGCCCGCTACAACCGCCCGGGCTTCCCCCTGTTCGACCACTTCACCTATGTCCTGGCCTCGGACGGGGACCTCATGGAGGGGGTGTCGGCGGAGGCCGCCTCCTTAGCGGGGACACAGCAGCTCCACAAGCTTGTCTGCGTCTACGATGACAACCGCGTGACCATTGAGGGCGGGACCGAGCTGACCTTCACCGAGGAGGTGCGGGAACGCTTCATCGCCTACGGCTGGCAGGTGATTACCGTGGCAGACGGGGAGGACCTCTCCGCCGTTCACCAGGCGGTGGAGAACGCCAGGTCCGAGCTGGAGCGGCCCAGCCTCATCGTGGCGCGCACCCGCCTGGGGGCGGGCAGCCCCAAGGAGGGCAAGAGCGAGGCCCACGGGGAGCCCCTGGGGGCCGAGGGCCTGGCCGCCACCAAGGCCTTCTACGGCTTCGCGGGGGAGCCTGCCTTCTTCGTGGACGCGAGGGTGCGCGCCAACTTCGCGGAAAGGGCCTCCTCCCGCCGCGCGGAGCGGCTTAAGTGGGAGGAGCTTCTCGGGGAGTACGGGAAAAACCATCCTGAGGAGGGCAGGGAACTCGTCAGGCGCCTGGCGGGGGCGCTCCCGGACGGCCTCGCTGACAGGGCCTCCGTCGCCTTTCCCAAGGAGAAGCCGGTCGCCACCCGCGCCGCGAGCGGCACGGTCATCAACGCCCTGGCCAAGGAGCTCCCGGAACTCCTGGGCGGGAGCGCGGACCTGGGGCCCTCCAACAAGACGGCAGTCTCGGGGGGCGGCTCGCTCCTGCCCCTCAATCCCGTCGGCCGCAACATCCACTTCGGTGTGCGGGAGGCGGCCATGGGGGCGGTCATGAACGGCCTGGCCCTCAATGGCGGCTTCATCCCTTACGGGGGGACCTTCCTGGTCTTCTCGGACTACCTCAGGCCGGCCCTGCGGCTGTCGGCCCTCATGGGCCTCAAGGCGATCTACGTGCTCACCCACGACTCCGTGGGGGTGGGCGAGGACGGGCCCACCCACCAGCCGGTGGAGCACCTGGCGGCCCTCAGGGCCATGCCCGGCCTCCTGGTCCTGCGGCCCGCCGACGCCTACGAGACCCAGGCCCTCTGGAACGTGGCCATCCGCCACGCCGGCCCCAGCGCCCTGGCCCTCTCCCGCCAGAACCTCCCCGTGCTGCACCCCTCCGACTACCCCGCCGTCTCGGACGGCCCGGCCAAAGGGGGTTACGTGCTCAAGGAGGCCGAGGGCGGGAGCCCCAAGGCCCTGGCCATAGCGACCGGCTCCGAGGTGGCGCTGGCCCTCAGGGCCCTGGAAGGCAGCCCTCTGGCCCGCGACGTGCGCGTGGTCTCCCTGCCGTCCTGGGAGCTTTTTGAGCGGCAGAGCCCGGAGTACCGCGCCTCCGTGCTCCCGCCGGAGGTGACTCGGCGCCTGACCCTCGAGGCAGGCTCCCCCTTGGGCTGGGAACGTTATGCCGGCCCCTCCGGGAAGATCCTCGCGGTGAGGGACTTCGGGTTCTCCGGCCCGGCTGAGAGCGTTTTCAAGGAGCTGGGCTTCACTCCCGAGAACGTGCGGGCCCTGCTCGAGGGCCTGTTGGCCTGAGACGCCGGCCGCGCCGGCCCTTGCCACGGGCGCCTGAAGCGGCGGGCAAGCCCGCTTGCGGCGGCGCGCCGGTTTGCCTGAGGCCGGGCGCCGGACGGGCCCGCCAGGCCGTCGTCGGCCGGCGGCAGGGCTTCGCGGCCGCGGCAGGCGGTCTTCAAGGGGGAGGCGAGAGGGTGAAAACAGTGACGAGGCGCCGCGCCTCCGTTGCGCGGGGAGGCGAAGCTGAGGGGAAAGCCGGTCGCTCCGGAGCCTGCTCGCTTCAGGCGCGCCAGACTTCGGCCGAGGCCGGCGCGCCCGAGGCGCCGTCCGGCGCCCGGGCCGCCTCGGAAAGTTCCGCGGCGGGATCGCCTGAACCGAAAGCTTCCGCGGCGGTTGAGCGGCCGGAAAGGGCCGCCGCTGCCGGGACGGCCTCAGCCGCGGCCGGGAAGGGGAAAAGGCTTCCGGGCCCCGGCCCCGCCGCCTTGGAGCGCGCGAGGCTGGTCCTCAAGGCTTTCGACGAGCTTTACCCTGAAGCGGACTGCGCCCTGACGGAGAGGGAGCCCTTCGGGCTTCTGGTTTCCACCATACTGTCCGCGCAATGCACCGACGCGAGGGTGAACGCGGTGGCCCCCAGGCTGCTCGCCGCCTGGCCCGGTCCCGCCGAGATGGCCGAGGCCCCGCTGGAGGGCATAGAGGACATCATCAGGAGCTGCGGGTTCTTCCGCATGAAGGCCAAAAACATCCGCGAGGCCTCACGGGCGGTCCGCGACAGGTTCGGGGGGAAGGTCCCGGCGACCATCGAGGAGCTGGTGACGCTTCCGGGAGTGGGGCGCAAGACCGCCAACTGCGTGCTGGCCAACGCTTACGGCCTTCCGGGGCTCACGGTGGACACCCACCTGGGGAGGATATCCAGGCGCCTGGGCCTGAGCCGTCACTTGGACCCCGCCAAGGTGGAGGCCGATCTGGCCTCCCTCGTCCCCCGTGGGCGCTGGAGCCTGTTCTCCCACCAGGGAATCGCCCACGGCCGGGCCCTGTGCCGTTCCCAAAACCCCCTGTGCGGCCGGTGCCCGCTGGACTTCTGCGGTTGGGCCGGAAAGGCGGCCCGCCTGGGGGATTCCGCCTCAGTGCCGGACCGGTGACAGGGCGGAAAACGCTCTGCGATCGCCGGAGGGAGGGAGGGCGTGCCGCCGGCGGCGGAAAACTGCGGGCGGGGGCCTGACCAAAGGGCTGGTTTTTTAAATTTATAAATAGTTTTGCTTATATTAATAATATTATTATAGTATAAAAATTAAATATTAGCATTAATTGCTGAAAATAACTGGAAGGCTTCAGGCGGAGCGGCCCGGGCGCTTAAGGGCTCGGCCGGCCGAGCGGCGGTTCCTCTGCGCGCGCCTTGCGCGGCCTGTCCGCGGCGCCCTCGCCGCGCCGCCGGGCGCTATAGGGCTGGAGGGGAGGGGCCGCCTCGGGAGGGATAAGAAAAGGGCGGCCGAAGGCCGCCCTTGACTCTTCCTCGGTTGCGGGGCTTCCGATGAGGGAAGCAAGGCCGGCCCCGGAAGCCGATCCCCTTGAGGGCATGTCTTCTCCCATGAGTAAACCTGCAGATCCGTCGGGTATCCGGCGGGAAATTCAGGTTTCCGGCAGCTTCCGCATGTTTCCGGCCGGCTTCCCGGGGAACCTGACTCCGGTCACTCTTCCGGTTTCGCGAACGGCGGGG
>JAITRL010000259.1 GCA_031288415.1 Deltaproteobacteria bacterium
TGGCGGCCTCGCTCTGGGTTTTCTTGACGGTGGCCACCTTGGTGGTGACCCGCCGCATGGTCGACTGCGACGGGCGGTCTGCGGTGCGTGTGGTCTCGGCCTTGACTATCTCGTCGTAAGTCTGGATGTTGGCGACGGCCACGTCATTGTAGTTGCGGAGGATGGTCGCGGCGTCCTTGGAGCCGTCGCGGATCTCGGCAACGCGCTCGAGCATTTCCTCCTTGGACATCCTGCCGGCCTTGAAGTCCCTTTCCACCTTCTTGTATTCCTGCTTGTAGCACTGGGCGGTTATCCTCGCCGCGGCCACCGCCTGATCGAGGTTGCGGTAGTCGACGTCGATGGTCTGGGTGTACATGGCGAAGCGCTCGGCCTGTGCCTTGGACTGGGTCTCCGAGGTGACCAGGTAGGAGACGGTGGCTCCGGAAATGGCCCCGATGGCCGCCCCGGCCGCGATGTGCCGCCAGTCGCCGCCGCCTGTGATGAGCCCGGCGATGGCTCCGGTCACGGCGCCGCCCACGGCGCCCTTCATGACGCTCTCGTTCAGCTGTTCGGCGTTCCGGCGCATGTCGGTGACGGGCTGGTAACAGGTGGGGTAGTGCTTGACCACCACCGTCTGCTTGCCGAGCTTCTGGCCGGCGCAGCCGGTGACGATGATGAGGGCGGCCAGGGCCGCGCAGAGCGCGCGGCCCCCCGCCAGGAAGGCGCGGACGGTACGGTCTTCGCTGTTTTTCATGGTTGGCACCTTTGCAACGAGCAGGTCTGTTGAGGTTAGGCCTTTTCCGAAAGCGGCGAGATTCTGCCGCGCCCTCCCTGGCCGGGGCGGCGCCTGCGGCGGGCGGGCCTGAAAAGGGAGATCATTATGGAGACGGGGATACAGGGGACATCTGAAATTCTTGAAGGCCTGAAGGATCGCGAGACCAGCGGAATCTTGAGGGAAGGAAAGCCTTGTGGGAACCGGAAAGCCCCGGCGCTGGACCTGCGGGGAAGAAGACGGCCTGGAAGAGGCCGCCTGCTTCCGGGAAAAAGGCCAAAGCCCGGGCCGAAGGGCAGGCAGGCCCGCGAGGCACGTGCTCGGCGTGCATTCGCCTTCCAGGACGGTAACGGGTCATGGGAGAGAGCCGGTTTATTCCGTTTTCGGGAACAACGCGGCAAAGTCCCTGGGCTCTTCGCCCGCCCGCGCCCGAAGCCCGGTTAAGTCCTGTTCGCGCGGATCCTGCCTCTGGGATCGGGATTTTCCGAAGGGCGCAAGGGGGGGCCAAGAAAAGTTGAGGCCGCAGGCCGTTTCGGCTGAGCCGCCAAGGCGGAAGTCCGGTTCCCGCGCTTCCGCCGGCAGTCCGCTCCGCTTGACCTGGCCGTGACGGAAGGTTCCGCCTTCCGTCGCGCGCAAGGCCGGCCGGGTTGCCTTAACGCAACTGTTCAGTAATTTCCGATGAGGTCAGTTCCCGGCAAGCATAACCTCAACCGTCCTGGATTTCAAGCTTTTGGGCGCAAGCGGAGGGTCGGGGCCGGCCCGAAAGGTCAGGCCGCGCGCGGGGCCGCCGCAAAAGGCAAGCCGCGCGGGGCTGCGGGAGGCAGGCTGCGGAGTGAGGAAGGCGGGCGCTGCTGGAGGGGCCGCCGTTACAGGAGGAAGAGGAGTTAGGAATGAGGAAGGCGACCGCCGCGGGAGGGGCTGCGGAAGCCATGGGATTCCCGCAAGTCCCGCCGAGGAACGGGAAAATTTCCTGAAGGGGAAGCCGCTGAGCGCGAACATTCCGGAACGCGGAACATGCGGGGGGACACCGGCCATAATCGGCAGAGCCTTCCGGGCGCCGGCAGGGCTAGGCCAGGGTCCAGCCGAAACCTGACTGAGGGCAGGCGAGGTTCCGGAAACTGAGGGCGGGCGAGGTTCCGGATCGCCTCCGGGCCCATGCGGGGCGCAACCGAGACTTAGGTCGGCGCGCGGCCGGGCCCGGCCTGGCCCAGCGGAACCTCAGCGGGGCAGCGCGGACCCTCGGTTAAGGCCGCGCCTCAGTCCCCGCGCGGCGGCGCCCCGGCCCCGGCGGTTTCCGCTTCGGAGCCTCGCCCGCCTCCCGCAGGCGCGGCCGCCCCTCTACCAGGACTGCCGGAACTCCACCGGGACAGGCTCGTAATACCCGCCCTGAGCGTTCTGCTCCTCCAGGAAGCACTCGGCCTGGGTGCCGTCGGGTCTGCCCGCCTCGCAGGCCACCCGCATGGGCGGGTAAGCGTCCTCTCCGCAGGCGGGCCCCTGCTGGGCCGTGACAGTCAAGCGGGAGGCCTCAGCGGAGGCCAGGGCCTCGGCCCGGCAGGGCTCGCCCTGCCCCGAGGCGGGGGAGATCCTCAGCTCGGCCTTCCCGGAGGGGCCGGTCACGCAGAAAGACAAGGTCTGCGGCTGACCTGAGGCCGCGTCGAAGAAGACCCCCTGGCGGCTGACGTAGCAGCCCTGAAGGTACACCGGCCCCTCCTGGGGCGCGGGCCCCTGAGGGACCACCAGGCAGATCCCGCGCATTACAAAATATTTCTGGCGCAGGGAATCCAGGTCCTCCCGCAGGCCTTCCAGCACCGCGTGCCTGGTGTCGAGGCCGGTGTCCCAGGGCTCCTGGAACAGGGCCGCCGCCGCCCGCCGGATGGAGGGGGAAGCGCAGAAGGCGATGACCAGCGTGAGGGCCAGAGCGGCCGCCACCCCCTTCAGGAAGGGCCGGAGGCGCTCCCCCAGGGGACGTTTGGGCGGCGGAGGGGGCGGCGGAGTCCACTCGGGCTCGGGCGGGGGCTGGTACTCCGGTTCTGGGGGAGGCAGGTACTCCGGCTCTGGCGGGAGGGGCTCCTCGGGGACCTCGAAGGGCAGGGAAACTCCCTTGGCCAGTCCCCAGCCCGCGCAGACCGGCGTGTCCCCGACCAGAAAAAAGGCCATGGCCTCCGGATGCGAGACCGCGGCCAGCATGGCCTCCCCTGTCTGCCGGTTCCTGTAGCGGTCGGATCCCTTGAGCCTCGCGGCGGTCCTCCGTACGAGCTCCAGAAGCTCCTCCGCCTGTTTGGCGGCCCGCGCCTGCCGTGACGGGGGCAGCCGCCCCAGGGCCAGCACCTCCCCGTCCAAAGGGGTGTACCAGTCGATGTGGTCATCGGCTCTGGCCTTCACCGGGTAGGCCAGGAACCCGGCAAGCCCGGGAACCCCCTCCAGACCCTCCAGAAGCGCGGCGTGCCAGGAGAGGACGTCTCCCCCCTCGAAGCCCACCGGAAGGCTTTTGGAGAGGCTCGTGCGGTGGATAAGCCTGCGGTTCAAGGGATCTTCCTGAGGCCTTGCGGCCTGTCAATGAGCCGGGACCGCGGCCAGGGGGCCTGCGGGGGAATCAGGAAAGCTTCATGGGGATCCGGGCGGCCGGTGAAGCGGACGGCGGCCCGTTGGAAAGCGGCGGCCGGGAAGAGCCAACCGGCCGTCGGCGACGCGTTCGGAGGCCGATCAGGAAAGCCGCGGCCGTGGCGGCTGCAGGGTGCCGATTACGGAAAACGGGGCCGATCGGAAAAGGCGTCAAACGGCTGAAGGCAGGGGCAAGCCGGAGGAGGAAGGGGGTAACCGGTGACTGGCAAGGAAAACCGAAAGCCTGCCTGAGGGAACGGATTCTTGGGGGGCTTGACGGCCCGGGCGGGAGCCGCAAGCGGCCAGCCGGCCGGCTGCCTGCGGCGGCGTTAAGGTTCCGCGCCTCCCGGTCAGCTCCCCGCGCATGAGAAGTCGGGCGGCCAGGAGATCGCGCCCGAGCGGTCCCGGATAACCTCGCGGTCGCACTCGATGACCGAACGGGCAACAGTCGCCCCCTTCTCGTCGACCACGGCGAACCTCCCCTGAAGGATAACGGGGGCCAGCCCGCCCTCCGTGAAAGGTCCGATGTCATCGTAGACCGGCTTCAGCTGCCACTTGCCGCTCTCGTTGATGAGGCCCCACAGGCCGCCCTTTCTGGCCCAGGCAAGGCCCGTGCCCTCCCGGAAAGGAAGGGTCTCCTGAAGCTCGGGAGCCAGCACGGGCTTGCCGTCCCGTGAATAGATGCCCCACAGCCCGCCCTTCTTGACGAAGTAGCCGTTCTTCCCCGCAGGGGCCGGGTAGGCCTCCAGTTCAACGGGGATCACCGGCTTCCCTGTCTCGTCGAGCACTCCCCAGGCCCCGGCCTTCATGACGACGGCCCGCTTCGAGTCGTCGTAGTCGTAGGCGTCGTCGTAGGACGGCGGCACCACCTCTTTTCCCTTGGGGTCCACGTAGCCGTAAAGGCTGGACTTCTTCACCCTGGCCAAGCCCGCCGCGGCCGAGAAGTTCCAGACGGCGTCGTAGGCGTGGGGGATCACATCCTTTCCTGTCTTGTCGCAGAAGCCGAAGACGTCGGGCTTCTCGGAGGCGAAGCATCCCGTAAGGCCCAAGGGCCTGCCTTCGATATCGGCCCAGACGGCCTCCTTGGGGATGGGCCCGATGCGCTTGCCGTCCCGGTCATGGTAGAAGTAGGAGGTGATGAACTTGTTCTCCATCACCCAGAACCGGCCCTCCTTCTCGTGCCATTCTATCTTGAAGTACTTGGGCTCGATGATCCAGCGGTCCGAGACGTCCAGGACCCCGTACTTGTCGCCGACGCTCATGATGTAGCGCCCGTTCTCGTCGAAGCCGGGGGAGATGGAGTCGAAGCGGGGGGAGATGATCACCTTGCCGGCCTGGTCCAGGATGCCCTCCTTGCCGTCGAGCGTGAAGGCCATAAGGAAGGTCCCGTCCGGGCGCGGGTGGACCTTGCCCAGCTTGTCGAAGCTCAGGCCGGTCACGAAGGCCCCGCCCGGGCCGATGAGGCCGATCTTCCCCCGGAAGCCGTAGGCGTAGTACCCGTGCCCCAGGCTCTCGAGCGCCTGGAACCTGGGCTGCACCTGCCACGCGGCGTCTGGGCCGAGCCTCCCGGACCAGCTGTAGTTCACGGCCACGTACCCGTCAGCGCCTTCCCCCTCCTCGGGGCGGACATCCTTGAGCAGCGGGAGCACCACCCAGGCCCCGCGGGCATCCAGAAGTCCCGTGCCCGTAGCCTCGGAGGCCCTGGCCACGCCCTGCTTGACGAAGTTGTCCGCCGACAGGAAGGTCGGGGGTATGGCCACCTTGCCGGCGGAAGTGACGAAGCCGTACCTTCCGCCGAACCTGAAATAGTGGTAGCCCGCGCCCTCGCCCGGAACCGCCTTGCCGGGGCCCTTCACCTCTGGGGCGGCGGGCACGAGCTCGCGCGGGGCGGCAGCAAGCGGCGCCGCGAAGGAGGCCGCGGCCAGCGCGGCAAGGGCGACCGCCGCAGCGCCGGCCCTGAGGGCCCTGGCCCCCGGCCTGGATGCCTGGGCGCAGACCCGGAAGGCCGGAGCCGCGGGCCGTGAGGCCGGAGCCGCGGGCCGTGAGGCCGGAGCCAGGAGCCGGAGCGGGGCGGGGTCAGCCTGCGCATTGGACGGGAAAGCCCGCATGAATACCTCGCGGAAGCCGCTGGCGGACCGGCGGCGCGGGGACTGATCAGGAGCTGCGCGTGAGGGGAAGCCGGGGCGGGAAGGGGCCTGTGGGGGAGCGGGCCGGTTCTCCGGGGGGCGGGTCCGGTCTGCTGGTTGAGCCAGTGGCGCATTCTAGCACAGAATTACGGCCGGAAGACAGGAAAGCCCGCCCGATAAGCCCTGCCGCAAAATCCTGCCCGTAAAGGACGGCCGGAAAAGCCGTCATGCAAGTTCAGGCGCGTTATGCCGGTTCCGCAAAGGAGCGCATGAAACGGCAGCCAGGCGAAAGCTGCGGCCGACAGCACCCTGGCTTTAAGCCTTCGCAAGCCATAGAGCCGTAAGAATGTTGGCTCATGAGGGGGCGGAAGGGCCGGGCCCGAGGGGCCCTAAGGCATCTAAGCCCGGAGGCCTCAGAAATCCGGGACCATCTCAGGCGTTGCCTCAGCCAAGGGGTCTAAGTAACCCCGCACGAGGAGCTTTGGGGACTCTGCCGGAAGGGGCGCGGAGCCTCGGCAGGAGAGGCTGTGGAGATTCCGCCGGAAAGGCTGCGGAGCCTTAAGCGGGAATGGCCATGGAGCATAAGCCAGGGACCCTCTGAAACCTCATAGGGAATGGCCGGGGAAAATACGGCGGGCTCGGCTGGGCCAGCTCCCTGACGGCCCGCAAGCCCCCCCTCGAAATCAGTCCCTAAACCGCCCGCTGCCGGGCAAGGGCTTGCCCAGGGCAGGACCGGGCCATGGCCGGCACGCCTCGGGGCCTTTCGCGGGCTTGCCCGCGCTCACCAAGCCGTCTCCTGCGCCCCCCTGCTGCCGAAAAGCCCCTTTAGCCAGGCCCAGGCCCGGACCGGCGAAAAGGCGCTGTCCTCGACCGCCCAGGCCCCGAGGGCCCTGCGGAGAAGCTCCTCATGGCCGCGATGCCTGAGCCTGAAGACGAAGAGCACGCGCACCTTGCCTTGGGGATCCCTGAAACCCAGGGCCGGGGCGGCAAGGCGCCTGAAGACCATGAGGGGGCCGGGGACCTGGACCTCCTTGGCGAAAAAAAGAAACCTCCTCCAGGCGAAGCGCAGGGCCCCGTCCCTCACCCGCAGCGTCCCCAGGGAACGCTTGGGCACGCCCAGGAGCCTTGCGGCCTCATGCCCCGCGAAGGCCTGCGCCCCAAGGCCGGCGCCCTCCCACGCAAGGGCCGGGTCCGGGATCCTCCAGCGCCGCGTCAGAAGATCGAAAGAGAACAGGGTCCCCCAGACCGTGAACCTGAAGGACCAGCGGACGACCAGGATACACAGGAGCACGACCAGGAGAGAAGCGGCCAGCCCCAGCAGCGGATGCACGGCCTGGAGAGCCGCGAGGGCGCCCGCCGCCGCGGCCCGCCCGCCCTTAAGGACCGGGGCGGCGAAGGCCGGGGAGACGAGCAGGAGCACGTTGACGACGTTGGCGACGCACCATGTGACGGCAAAGACCGCAGCCCCCGCGACGGCCGCGACGGCCTGGGCGGCGGCAGCCCAGGCTCCCGAGGCCAGCGCGTAAGCCGCCTCGCCGGCCTGGGCGTGGGCGGGCGGGGCGAAGACAAGGGCCGCGGCCTGTCCCGCGGCTTCCTGCGCCAATGGCGCGAGGAGCGGGGCCAGGGACGGCAGGGAGGCCCCCAGGGAAAGGGCCCCCAGCAGGTACATGAAACCTTCTTCGGAGGCCGCCAGGAGCTTCTGGAGCGGCTCAAAGGGGATAAAGTCCTTGAGCAGGAAAGCCGCGAGGGCAATGCCCAGGATCGCCAGGAACTCCGGCCTCGCGTTCCAGGGAAGGCTCTCCGGGTCGTCGGAGGCGGCGTAGGCCGCGGCTCCCCTGGCCAGAAGCATGAGGCCGGGCGCGACTGCCAGGGCGGTGTGGTCCCCGAAGGCCTCCGCGGCCTCGTAGCCGGAGCCAGAGGCCCCCTGGGCCGCGGCGAGAGCCTCGGGAAAGGCTGTCCCCGCGCCGAGGGCGAGGACAAACGTAAGAGCGGCGGCCGTGGATTTCAGTCTTCCTCCGCCCTGCATCGGCTTTAGAGTCATAGCGCCTGCCTTGCCTGCCTCAGCCTTGACCGGCAGGCCTCGGTCCCGGCCCGCCGGCCTGCCTCCTGCCCGCTCGACCTTGCTCTCTGGTTCTTTCCTGAGATTCGGCTACGGTTTCCTGAACGCGGACGGCCGGGAAAAGCTTCAAAGAGCGGCAGCACAGGCGTCCAAGACCGCAGGGATTTCCCTGCCGGAAGGCGGCGGAACGGGCTTCCCGGAAGGGAACTTAGGGCTTTCCCGCCAGAGGGAAGGTGGCCTGACGGAGGAATCCGGCCGCCGGCGATCGCCTCCCGTAACCGTCCGGGACCCGTTCCGGGAGGCCGTCATCATCGGAAAGAGCTCCTGAACGGCTGAAATATCGCCAGAAAACTGTAGCCGAAAAACAGGCGTGAACTGACGGCTTCTTCGCTCCGATTGTTGAAGCCGCTCCGAAAGACGGGCCGGCATGGCTTTTCAGCCCGAATGCCGCAATCAGCCGTTCCCGGCCGGCAATCGAAAGATCCCGGCGTTCGGCCGGGGAAAAAGACCCGGGAAGGGTCCCCGAGGAGCGGTCCTTGGAGGATACGGGCAACCGCCAGGGCGTTGGCCTTGGCCGCGGAAGACCTTACGCCGGCGAACCCGTCCATGTTCATGGCGGCGGCCAGGCAGGCCCGTTCCCCGGAATCCGCGTCTCCAAGCTCATGTCGCCTTTCCGCCGCTTGAGGCCCGCCCCGCCAAAACGCCGTAACGGCCTCTTCCGCCATGCCTTCACGGCCGAACGGATTCAGCCCGGCGCCCGCGACGGCTCCCTCTTCAAGGCTTCCCGCCCGCTTGCGCTCAGCCCGTAAAGCTCAAACGCGGCGAGATCGCAATCCTCCAGGCCGCGGTTTACGGCGGCCTTGGACAGGGCCAGCCTCAGCGGGCCCGGCACGTCGGCCCGGCCGGGTATCCTTATCCGGCGCGGGTACTGGGCCTGACACCTGACGGCCCCCCCCCCTTGCCCGGGCGGAGCAAGCCGACACGAGCAGGCGCGGGGCTGAAGGCATGAGCACGGCCTGCAGGGCCGCCAGATCCCACTCATCGGACGTCACGTGACAGAGGTTATGGCAGGGGTACGGAAAACCGTCCCCGTAAACCGCATGGGCCTCGCGTTTTATGTCAGGGACAAGGAGTTTCCGCCGGGAAGCGAGGGCAGGGCGGATCCGATCCGCGGTCCGGCGCCAGGATTTCGGGGATTTTCCGGCCGCGTGCCTGCCGAGTATACCAGCCTTCCGGGCTTCAAGCCAGCGCGCCGTCCGCGGGAATTCCCGCAGGTCCGCCAGTTCTCCGGAATCGGGGAAAGGGTTGAGGACCGCAAGGCCTCCCCGCCTGACCTCGCC
>JAITRL010000263.1 GCA_031288415.1 Deltaproteobacteria bacterium
ACAAGGCCAAGCCGCTTCTCCTCCAGGAAGATCCCCTTGTCCAGGGTGGCGTCCAATTCGCGCCTGAAGTCGAGCCAGGCGGCATCCAGGGGCGGGAAGGCGGCCGAGAGCCTCCTGCAGAGTTCCCGGTCCTCCTCCCCTCCCGGCATCTCCAGGTACGCCAGATGTTCCGGGGAGAGGGCGCGCACGTCCTCAAGGGAATACGAAAACGCCCCCCGCCCGGTCCTGAGGGCCTCTGGGTCGGTCAGCATGAAGCGGGCCCCGGCCTTCTGAAGGGGGTCCGGGGTCTTTTCTATCTGTATGAGGCAGAACTTGTAGCAGGAATGGATGTCCGCGAACACCTTCCTCCGGTTCTCGAAGCCGTCGAAGCGGCTGATCCGGAATTCGCTGAAAACGCGCTTCCGGAGGGCCCTTGATCCGTCGTCCGTCATGAGGGCCGAGGGAACGATGCAGGCCAGGCTCCCGGCCGGGGCGAGCAGCGCGAGGGCTCTTTCCACGAAGTGCCGGTAGAGGTTCCCGTCCCCTGCCCCCCGGCTCAAGGGGTAACGCGCCATGTAATACGCGCTCATGGTCTGGGCCCGGCCCCTCTCCCGCGCGTAGAGGCCTTTCACGGAGTCTTCCTGCAAAAGCCGCTCCCTGACCCCTCGCTTGGCCGATTCCGGAAGCTCCCGGTACTCGGGCACGTACCAGGAGAAGAACAGGGGGTCCTCGAACCTAGTCCTGTCCCAGGGCGGATTAGTGACGATCACGTGGAAGCCCTCGCCTTCCGCGCCGCAGGCTTCGGGAAACTCGGTCTCCCAGTTGAAGAAGCCGTGCTCCGCCCTTAGGGCGGAAATCTCGGCCCCGAGAATCCTCCACAGCATCTCCCAGGAGTCCTCCGCGGCACGGACATCTAGCCCGGCCATGCCCTCCATCCCGGAAGCGGCTTTCTTCACTGTCTCGCCCTTCCGCCTGGAAGGGGTCTCCTTCTCTGCCTCGCCCTCCCTCCCGGAAGGGGTCTCCTTTTCTGCCCCGCCCTCCCGCCTGGAAGCGGCTCCCTTCTCTGTCGCGCCTTTCCTTCCGGAAGCGGCCCCCTTCTCTGTCGCGCCTTTCCTCCCGGAAGCGGCTTCTTTCTCTGACACGCCATTCCTCCCGGAAGCGAGTTCATTCACTGCCGCCCTCTCCCGCCTGGAAGATTCAACCTGCGCGAGCGGGGCCTCCTTGCCGACAGTCTTCCTCCCGGCCAGGCCGTCAGCCGCATCCCAGGCTCCGCCCCTTCCCAGGGATTTTTTGCGGGCGGCCTCCAAGTCCCAGAAGGTGACCAGGTCCAAAACCCGGTCGGCCTCTTCCTTGACTTGGGACGAGAAGCTAAGCAGCCTTGCGGCCTCGCGGTCGCCTTCCTGATAGGCCTCGCTTGCAATAGCGGCCTTACAGGCTAATTCCCTGAGGCTGGCTAGGCTGGCCGCAAGCCTTGGCGCGAAGGGGGCGGCCGCAGGATGCGCCTCGACATCCTGAAAAACCGAACCGATGAGGGAGTTTCCCCTCTTGACGCGATCCTCCAGAAGCGGCGGCGGGGCACCGGGGACAAAGCAGCTGAGGCCGAGGCAAAGCCTCGCCAGCTCCGCCGCGAACCCGGAAAGGTCCACGCCGTGGACAGCTGAGCGCAGAAGCGCGCGCCTGAGCGCCGTCCGCTCATCCGCCAGCCGCTCCAAGAGCCCGCCCCCACAGTCAGCGGCGCGCTCGGCTGCCCTGCCGCCTGCGCCATCGCCTGCCGCACAGTGGCCCTTGGCATCGCCGACTGCCCAGTAGCTCTTGACGTTGCCTGCCCCCCTTCCGCCTGCGGCATTGCCTTCCGGCCCGCCGCCTGCGGCCTCGGCTCCATGGAAGGCATCCGTCGGCCCGGCCCCCATGACTTTCCGCAGGCCGTCCTTGATCAAGCGCAACTCCCTGTCCAGGGCCGCCCGCAAGGGGAGATCGTTTTCCAGTCGCTCTTGGGCCTTCTCCGTGAGGACATCGAGGATTTCGGCCAAAAGCTGCCCGCTGCCGCAGGCGCAGTCCAGGATGCGCATCTCCATGAGGGAGCGCGTTCCCCTGGAGCCGCCCTCCAGGCAGGTTCCGCCTTCCAGGGCGCGGAAGGCGGTCTCCAGCTGCCGCTCGGCCGCCCGCCTGGCCAACGGGCGCGCCAGGGCGGGAGGCGTGTAGTAAGCCCCGCCCCTTTTCCGGCCCCAGGCCGCTCCCCAAGGGGCCGCAAAGTGTCCGCCGGGTTTCCGCGCGGGGTCCGGGACGCGCCCGCAGGGCTTATCCTCTGACGGCACAGCAGAGGAGGCAACAATCCAGGCGCAGCCCGCCCCTTCCCAGTCCTTCCGCTCCCAGACCCCCTGGTACAAGGACCCCAAGCGGACGGGGGAGAGGAGGGAAAAGTCCCGGACTTCCCCGCTCCCGTCGATCGCAAGGGCGGAGACTATGCCGCGAAGCTCCCCATCCGGGAAAAGCCCGGGCTCCTCCAAGAGAAGGGCGCTTTCCGGGCTGAAAAACCCTTTCCCCAAGAGAGGGGGCCGCTCCGCCCCTTCCCCATGGCCTAATGCTCCGAAGAGCCTCCGGAGCGCGGCCCACAGCCCGAAACCCTCTCCACGCCAGGCTCCAGGCCGCGCCGCGATCTTCCGGACGAGGCCCGACAGGGAGATTTCGGGGTAGCCCTTGACGCGGCAAAGGACGCTCCCGCAGGCGTCTTCGAGCCATTTGGCGAAAAGCAGCCTGAAGACGAGACGCCGGGCGGCATCGAAGGCCGAGCCGGGGGGCTCGCTTCTCCCTGCCCTCGCCAGAAAGCCCCGGACAGAACTGCCCGCCTTAGCCAGGAGCTCGCCTTCCCCCTGGCTGCCGCAGACCAGGGCCCACAAGGCGTGTTCCAGCTCCAGCCTCTTTTCCGCGTCCCTGGCCGCAAGATGGCGCAGGAGCGGCCGTTCCCCTTTGCGGCGCGCGAAGCCGCAGGCGCCGAAAAGGTTCAGGAACATGGGAAAAGCCTTCGCCGCCGCGGGGTCGGAGCCCGCCTGCGCGGCGATTTCCCCGAGGCGGAAAGCGGCAAAACCCCGCGAGGCCGATCTCCCGGAACGGTCCGTCAGCAGCCAGTCGCTTCCGTTAGTCAGGATCCCGTAGCCGACCTCCAGCCTGTCGAGCGACAACACGAGCCGGGTAAAGGGGTTAGATAGGCCGGCCCTCCCGCTGTCCAGAGGCTCCCCCGGCCTCACGGTCATAAGCAGCGGCAAGTCCTCGACAGGGTTCTCTCCGGGGAGCCCGCTGCAATCCAAGGAAGGCCCCCCCCTCATGAAAAGCCTTACCGCCTCCCCACGCTCCAGAAGGGATACCGCGTCACCGAATTTCGATTCGGCTTGGAAAGCCTCATCGGCCTCATCGGCAACGGCGGCTTGGCAGGCCACGCCTGCAACTGCGGTTCGGCAGGCCTCGCCGCTCGCAACGGCTTGGAAGGCTTTCCCGGCAGCGCCGGCGCGGAAGGTCTCATCGACCGCGCCGGCTTGGAAGGCCTTGTCGGCAGCGGCGGCCTGGAAGGTCTCGTCAGCCGCGGCGGCTTGGAAAGTCTCGCCGGCAGCGGCGTCTTGGGAACCTGGCGGTCCGGCTGCCTTGCCTGCCTCGGCCGGTCGGCAGGCCTTGGCGTGTTCGAAGTCTTCTGAGGCCTTTGGTGACCCTGCGGCCTCCGGAAAAGTTTCCGCTCGCCCTGCCGACCACCCGAGCCGGGTCAGGATCTCAATCGCCGTCACGGCCGCTGAACGCGCATCCCCGCCCGCTCCGGTCCCGGCCCGCCCGCCTCGCCTGGTTCCGGCAAACAGTCTTCTGCAGAAC
>JAITRL010000022.1 GCA_031288415.1 Deltaproteobacteria bacterium
CTCTTCCCGGAGCTCCGCCCCCCTGCCCGGCCCTGCGGAAGCCCCCCTCCGCCTCAGGCCTCCCGCCCTTCCCCGCGAAGACGGCTACCGGCAGCCTTTCCTCCCCGCCTAAGCCCTCCTTCCGCCGTCAACGCCGGAGGGCCCCGCCGGCCGGGCGCCCGTCTGACTTGCTTTTGACCGCCCCGCCATCCTCAAGCGCCTTGCCCCGCCTCCCGCCGCATTCAGGGCCTGAGAGGCGTCGGCTTTCGGCCTGTCCGGGCCTTGCCCCCTGCCCGCCCGCGCCTTTTCAGGCCTTGACGGGCCTCCGGCCCGCCAAGGCCCGCGCCGCCGTTTCCTTGCCGCTCTTCCCCGTTCCCGGCTCCCCGTTCCGCCATTCGCTTTTCCGGCATATTTCTACCCTATACTTTTACCGCATACTTTTCCCATGACTTTGCTTTTATCCCATACCCCTTTCAGCAGGCGCCGGAATGTCGGCCAACCCGAAAAGCCCAACCCCACTAATTAAAATTTTAAAGAACAACTACCTGTAAAAACTAAAAAAAACCTCTAAAGTTTACTTTTACTCTGCAAAAACTTCAGGTTTAGCTGATTTATCCCTCAAGCTATTCCTTCCCTAAGCCGACAAGAGAAATGAAGGGCCCCAAGCCCGCTATCCTCCCCTGCCGCCGGGGAAGGGAATCGGGGCCCCTTGAGCGTTCCTTCCGGCGACGTTTAAGGCCGCCAGGGCCGCAGGCCTTTGCCTGCGCCGCGCGCCGGAGGCAATACCGAAGATCAGGGCCTTGAGCCTGCGGACGTCTGCCCTCTCCCTCCAAGGCCATCCGAAAGGTCGGCATCAGATGAAAGTAATCCAGTTCACGCCCCCTCCGGTCGGCAAGGCCGCGCCAGAGCGTCCCCGGGCCGGGCTCGGGGCCGGTCCGGCGGACTTTGACAAAGCTCTCTCGGAAGCCTTGACCGCCGCGCGCCCTCCCGCCAGGGACGCCGTGGTCGACGAGAACCTCCGCGCCAGCGGGAGGCTCTCCGAAATGGACCTCAGCCAGGCGGCGGGGCTTTTGAGTTCCCTGTTGGGCAGCGTGAGGGCCTCCACCCCGGAAAGCCTCGCCAAGGTCCATGACCTGGACGGGGTGCTCTGCTATTTCAGGGTTTGAAGCCGCGCCGGAGGGCGCTATAATCGCCCTGAGACCTGAAGGAGGGCCGCGCCCTCCGCCCCGCCGCCAAGGCCCCGAAAACCACCTGAGCCACGGATCGCCCCCGGCCTGCCCTGGAGCGCCAACGGAGCACCCTGATGAGCGACAACGCCAGTTCCGCGGAGCTAGTCACCGCCATGTCCATGAGCCGTTCCAAGACGGCCTCCGCCACCGACAGGCACCTGGGCGCCCTGCGCCACGAGGTGCAGAGGGACATGGACGCCCAGCAGCAGTTCACGCTGGAGAAAAACATGAGGGAAGCGGCCCAGCTCGAGATCGGCCGCTCCCGCAACCTGAGCCGGGTGGTCTGAGGCCCTCTCCGCCCCGACCCGCGCCGCGGCGGCTCCTCGCCGTCGGCCGGTCTCCCCTTTGCCCGGCAAGGCGGAGGCTGCCTCAAAACCTTGCAGGGGGGGCGGCCTCGCCCGACCGGCGACCCTCCCCCGGGCCGGGACCCAGGCGCCTGTAACCCCGTGCCTTCAGAAGAACAAGGGCAACGATGCCGCAACCGGCATTGTTGCCCTTCTCCGTTTTCCCCCGGCTCAGGACTCCCCGGCATCCGCCGGCAACAGGGCCGGCGCAGGCAGGCCCAGCCATGGACTGCCTCCGGCCTGACCTTAGTCTTAGTCTTAGTCTTCGCTAACCCGTAGCCAAAACCAAAGAAAACCAAATTGTGAAAAAGAATCAGACATTATCGGACAGAATTTTACCCTAAATTTTAGTGAGAACCGTTAAAAATACCACATACCCCACAAGACGCCACTAAAACTGCCTAACATATTCGCTTTGGGGCCAGCTCTTCCTGGCAAGGGGTCCTGACTGGCCCCGGACTTTCATGACGGGGCCAGGACTGCCGCGGCCGCGAAAGCCCGGAAAAGCCCGGAAAAGCCCGGGAAGGAGCGCCGGAAAAAAAAGGGCGGCCCCGTTCGCGGAAGCCGCCCTTAAAGAATGAACGCTGCAGTGTCTGGCCCCGCTGGTGGGGGTTAAGGACGAACAGGAAGGCCCGGCACGGGCTAAAGGCAACATGGAAAGAATAAGCAATGCTGAAGCTATTCGTAAAGGCTTGCCTTGCCTTGCCAAAAGGCCTCCGGCCCTTTTACTGGCCCGGTATCCGTTTGGCTCCCCGGGGCCCGCTGGGCGGGAGCTTGAAATAAGGGCCGTAGAACTGGGCCACGGGCCCCCCGCACCCGCCGGGATAGAGGCAGGAATCGATGAGGGAGAGCTGCGCGGTGACCCCCTGGCAGAAGCCCATCACAGAGGTGGTCCGCCCCGGACGGGGCTGGGCAATGGCCACCGCCTCCCAGTCCCAGAGGTACACGATTATGGGCTGATGCGGCCCGGAATCGATGGTCACGAAAGGGTAGGGCCCTCTCCTGTAGGTCATGTCCCCGGGAAAGATGTCCCGGATGCGGCCGGTCACCACCAGGAGCTTGCCCGTGTACATGGCATCGGCCTGGTGGAAGTTGGAAAGGTACGCCTCGATGAGTTCCCGAGGCGAGATGACCACGGGCTCCATGTATACGTTTTGGGCCCACAGCGGCGAGGGCGGGCGCAACAGAAGCGCCCCTCCCAGCCAGAGGGCCGAGACGGCGAGCAACGCTAAGGCCGGGGCCCGCGAAAGCCGCGCCCCCCCTCCTTCGCGGGGGGCCTCGGGCCTGGTCCACCGGCCGGTCTTAAGCGGAAGACAAGCCACGTCTCTCCATGCCCTGTCAGCTCCCGCCACGCCCCCGCCTCCGGCGGAGGCGGGGCAAGAGCCTCTCAGGACTCTGTAATGTGCGACTGGTAATACTCCATCACCTGGTTAACGAAGCTCCTGGTCTGGGTGATGGGCGGGATATTGTTCCCGTAGCGGCGGATCAGGTCCGGGCCGCAGTTGTAGGCCGCTATGGCCAGGTATTCCTCGTCCCCGAACTGGTCCAGGAGGGACTTGAGGTACCTGACCCCTGCGGTGATGTTGTCCTTGGGCTGGCTGGGGCTCCTCACGCCCATGGAACGCGCGGTGGCGGGCATGATCTGCATGAGGCCGACCGCCCCCTGCGAGGAGACCACGTGGGAGTTGAACCTGGACTCGGCCTGGATGACTGCCTTGATCAGGGCCGGGGAAACATCGTTCTCCCTGGCGGCGACAGTGATTAACTCCTCAAAATTGCTGGCCTTTTTGTCAAAAGAAGGCCTTTCCGCCGTCTGGTTCTTCACGGCCTCAAGCAAGGCGGGATCAGGGCGGAGGGATGCGGCGAGGACGGGCCGCTTGGCCGTCTCCCTCGCCTTGGATTTCAGGACATGGGCGGATCGGGGCGGGGCAGGCTTGGCGTAGGCCATCCTGGCCTGGTGCTCCTGGACCGCAGGCACCACGGCCAGTCCCGCCGCGGCCGTCATCAGCACCGCCCTTACGCGGAGTTCCTTAATGAATCGATGTACGCTTAATAGGCTCATAATGGGTTAAAAATTATCAGTTCCAGGCGCCCCTGTCAAGAAAAAAACAATCATCGGCGATAAAAAAACAAACACGTAAAGCGCATGCTGCCGACATTTCACGACGCCGCGGCGCGCCGCGGCGCTGGCGCCCGCCGCGACGGCCTGTCTTCATGCTATAATGCACGAAGCGATTCTCAGCGCTTCGCTTTACAAGAAGCGTGCCAACGTTCTTTCGCAAGCTTACATGAGCATAAAAGAGCTTACAAGCTCATGCACTGATACCTGATATGACGCCTCAGCTGCACGAAAATTAATGCTGGCGCCTAGTATTGCGCGCTCGCCGGCGGCCGGCAACCGCCGCGAAACCGTAAGGGACACGCTTTTCCGCAGACGGAAAACTCCCGGGATTTCGCGCGGCGCCGGACGGCGGGCGCGGTTGTTTTTCCTCGGCGCGGCCTGCTTCGGCATGGAAAACGCTTAAGACAGGGATGCGCGCGCGAACTCAGGCGGCATCACGCCCTCGCGCGCGCCCTGCGGCGGCCCGTTCCCGCATGACAAGTTGGCGCCGACCGGGCGGTTCACCGGCGCGCCCGGTCCCAGCGGGGGGCTTTCCGGATTCTGCCGGGCCTGCCGTCGCGGCGCCGCCCTGGCGCCGACGTTTTTCTTCCTGCGGCGGCCGATGCCGCCATTTCCAACCGGGACATAAGATAAATTGATTCCGGGGCAAATGTCAAGCCCCGCGGGAATGGAGCCGGATAATGATCTGATCGGACACGGACAAGATCCGGACAAGATCCGGACAAGATCCGGATAAGATCCGGACATGAACACGATCCTGACAGGGACACGATCCGGCCGCGGGCATGTCAGGACAGGGACACGATCCGGCCGCGGAACCAATCCTGACCTGACGTCGCTCAGGCCGCTAACCGTTCCGAACCTGAATCCTCACTGCCCTCCGAGCGGTTCGAACCTGAATCCTCACTGCCCTCCGAGCGGTTCGAACCTGAATCCCCGCCGCCCTCCGAGCGGATTGAACCTGAAGCCTCTTTCGAGGCGTGACCGATCCGGAGCTGAGCCGTCTCCTGAAGCGAACCTCGGCGGTTGCGGATCTGAACAGGATCTGAACATGATGCGATCGGGAAACGCGACCGGCGCATGTACCTTGGCTTTCCCCGAACGCCGCGGCCGCTTAACCCCGTTCCGCCGCGGGAATTCTTCCCGCCTGCGGCCGGGCGGCCCGGGCGCCGCTTCCGCGCTCCTGCCTTGTCAGGCGCCCCGGCCCCGCCCCGGCGCCGCCAGAGCCCTCTGAGCGGAGCCGCTGAACCGTCTCCCTGTTCCGATCCGCCCGGCCCGGCTTGCCTCGCGGCGCCGCCGGGCCGTTTTTTCCCGCCGCGGCCGAAGACGGCGCTTCTCCCTGCCGGGCGGGAACGCGAAACCAAGCGCGCGCCTGAAAACGCCGGCCTTGCCGCCTGGCCCTGACGTTTTCCGGCGCGCGGGAAAGATCCCCAGGCATGAAATTCCTCGACAAGATCGAGCCGCTTCTGCTCCTCGCGGCGGTCGCTGCAGGGCTCGCTCTCTCCGGTCTGCCGTCCTTTTCCGCCCCGGCCGCCCGGCTGGTGACGGTCTTCCTGGCCTGCATGCTCTTCGGCCTGTTCTGGGAGGCCCCCCTCAAGGACATCAAAAGCGGCTTCCGCAACGTGAGGTTCACCGCGGCCGCGCTCGCGATCAACTTCCTCTGGTCGCCCCTCTTCGCCTGGATCCTCATGGGCGTGTTCCTGGGGGACTCGCCCTTCCTGGCCCTGGGGCTCCTGCTCCTGCTGGTGACGCCCTGCACTGACTGGTACCTTGTCTTCACCGGCATGTCCAAGGGCAACGTGCCGCTCTCCGCCTCCATCCTGCCCGTGAACCTCCTGGTCCAGGTGGCGCTGCTCCCCGTCTACATCTACGCCTTCTCCGGAGTGCGGGGGGACGTGAGCATGGCCCTCCTGGCCAGGAGCGCGGCCCTCGCCCTGGTCGTGCCCTTCGTTCTGGCCAAGGCGGCCAAGCGCGCCCTGCGCGCCTTCGCGGGCCCCACGCGGGTCATGGAACTCCTGTTCGCGAAAAGGCAGTTCCTCTGGCTGTGGCTGGCCATAGCCTGCATGTTCGCCTCGGAGAGGATCATCTCGCCCGACCGGATCGGGGCGCTCGCGTCCGTAGCCGCGCCGGTCCTGGCCTTCTTCGCCGCGACCTTCCTCCTGGCCCGCGCGGCCTCGCGGGCCATGGGCTTCGGCTTCCCCGACTCGGTGAGCCTCACCTTCACCGCCCTCGCCCGCAACTCCCCCCTTTCCCTGGCCTTCGCGCAGCGCGCCTTCCCCGGCAACAGCGAGGTGTTTCTGCCTCTCGTCGTGGGCCCGCTCCTGGAGCTTCCCATCCTCGCGCTCACGGCCCAGCTGCTCCTCTTCATGGGGGCGCGCGCGGCCGGGCGCCGGCAGGGCGGCTGAGCCCGGCCCGCCCGGATGCGTGGCGGGCGGGGGGGCGCGGCGCGGCGGATGCGCCGCGGCTTTCCCGTTTTGAACAATACGACGCAAAAATTTTTCTTCAGAAACCGTTTACCGCCATGTTATGGAAATTTTGAGCTATAAATTTAGCCTCATTACGATCATCGGCGTTCCCGGACGCCGTCCCATCCCGCGACGGGCGCCGCCTGCGGTCCGCGCCGGCCGTTTCGCGGGGGCGCCGACGGTTTCCCGGTCATGCGGAAAACGACTGAAAACCCCTGCCCCTGCCTCGGCCGCGCGCCGGCTCCGCGGCCCAGGCGCCGTCGATTCACGGGCCTGGCTTGGCCCGCCCCGTCAAGCGGCTTTCCTGCCCGCGCGGCAGGGCATTCGGCGGCCCGCATGCGGGGCCGTCCGCCGAAAAACAAGGGCTGACCGGGCTAATTGAGGAAAAGACGGAAAATTCGGGCTGACATGCCGCCGACGCGCCGCTCCCGCGGCTTGCGGCTTGCGGCAGGCGGCAGGCGGCAGGCGGCAGGCGCGCCGCGCGCGGCTTCCGCGCCGAGCCCTCGGGCGCCTGGCTTCCGCGGGCCGCTTGCCGCAAAGCCTACATGCCTCTTGACGGGCTTTTCGGCCTCAGGCCTCCGGGCCGCTTGACGCCTCTAAAAAGTCTCACCGGCCTTTTGCGGTCATCCAGCGGCCGTTTCAGGCAGCCGCGGAGACCCTGTCCCGGAAAGCCGCCGGGTTCAGGCCCTC
>JAITRL010000289.1 GCA_031288415.1 Deltaproteobacteria bacterium
ATCTGGAATGAGATGGGGGAAGGAAGGGGCTGCTAATATGATTGCTGTCCGTTCTATTCTAATTTCAGATGGGAGATGGAAACAATTTTGGGATAAGATCCTTAGATACGGGATTTTGGACATACTAAAGAAAACAAGCAGATAATATACATTATATTGAACGCACACCCATGCTGCATGCTGGTGCCACTATATCAAGCATCACAGCTTTGGGGGTAACAAGCTCATAGAAAAGTTTACCAAAGCAGTTTGTTCAAAAAAGAATGGCACTGAGAAAGACACTCTAAATAAAATTATTACATATTTAAGGAACCGGGCTAATAGAACAAATTATCGGAGAGCACTGCAGATGAAGATGCAAATTGGCAGCGGTGTGACCGAAGCCGGGTGTAAAAGGCTGATTAAGGCGCGCATGTGTCAATCTGGAAAGAGATGGGGGAAGGAAGGCGCTGCTATGCTAATATGATTGCTGTCCGTTGTATTTTAATTTCAAATGAGAGATGGAAACAATTTTGGGATAAGATCCTTAGGTACGGTATTTTGGACATACTAAAGAAAACAAGCAGATAATGTACATTATATTGAACGCACACCCTATTGAAATCATGGGAAAAAACATGAAGCCGAGCCTGTCGCTGTCAGCGGCCACTCGCTCGAGTTGTTCAGGATATAAGTAAACTGCCGTTCGAAAAGCATTGCAAACCGATGATTCCTTGTTGAATGCGCAATCATCAGGAAAACCTGCCATCGCTGCCTGGCATTTACTGTTAACGTTTAGATAATCGAACTTTCCCATGCTCATAATGATTTTCAATTCCATACTCTGCCATGGCTCCTCCAGGCTTTTGAAGCTTTCGCCTCTCAAAGCCTTCCCGGGCATTATCTCGGACCGGATCCCCGCCATGCTGAGCCTGCCTGCCGAAACGGGAGTACAATGAAAGCGGACGTCGGGCCGGGCGGCAAGCCGTTCGCCGCATATCCCGCGTATGCGGCAGTTGTCCATGATCACGCGAACAGCCTGATCATCAAGGAGCTCAAGAAGCGTTTTGCCCACTGAACCTTGAGGGATCCTGCCCTGCCCTGCCTCTCGGCGAAAACGCCGGCACGGTTCCGCCTTTGCCGTTCAGGGCGGCGAACAGGTCAACGGCGCCCAGGCGAACGCATGCTCTCCCGTACCCTTGAACCGACAACCCTCCGGCCGAGGCCACATGTCCCGCGCAACGCGCAAGGGCCTGGATGCCCGGCTTTCCCGTCCAGGGTCAGGACGACGGCGCCTTCAGGCGGGACCGCATATGATCCCGCCGCATCGGCCGGCTTTTCCCGCACAATCCGGATCTTTGCTTGCGCATCGGCCCCGCCCCCTCCGGAGGCAAGCTCCATTGGCCCCTAAGATCGCGGCAAGCCTTGCCGCCGGACATGTTCAAAGCCTCGGACCTCGGACGACGCCATCCAGTCCCATGATTTCCGGCTCTCGGGCGCGGTCTCTTCCGGCCCGGAAAGAACCGCGTTCCTTGTTTCAACGGGCTCATGCTTCGGAGGCTTGCCGGAGCGCTGGCGCACGCTAAGGCCTTCAAGCCCTTCCTCCATGAAACGCCGCCCCCGTTTTCCGGCGGCGGCCGCGGCAGTCCCCGGCCGGCCGGCCGCGGCCGCCGCCGGATTCCCGGTCTGCCACCGTCAGAAGAATTCTGGCTCTCCGGACCTTTCCGGCTTCAAAGGTTCCTCATTCTCCCTGCCCCTTGGCACGGCGGCTTCGGCCTCGTCACAGCCGGGTCTTCCGGCTGTCCGCGGCATGGGCGCCTTCCATATGCCGAGGGGTTTATAATCCTTCACGAACTGTCGCGGCCATGCGCCGGGACCGCAAGGCGGGGGCGCGCGCCCGAACGCCCCGGCGCGCCGCATGGGGCGCTTCGGATGCGCGCCTTGCGGCGCGGGCATCAGGCCAGGTTCTTCCTGATCCACGGCTTGAGGGCGGAGATGGACAGCATGAAGAGAATCGCCGCCATCTGGAGCGCCCCGCCGATGAGGCTGTGCACGTAGTTGGCATGATACACCGAATCGGCGTAAGCCGCCGTGCCCAGCGCCCGGGTGATGTGCGGCTGGCCGGTCACGGTTGGGCCCAGGACAAGTATGTCCACCAGGAAGCAGATGACCGTCAGGATATACTTGACGGTCACCCACGGGTACTTGAAGAAGCCCCAGCGCGTGAATATAGAGATGAGAACGCCGCTCGCGAGGCAGCCCAAGGCGCCGGGCACGATGACGGCGGCCTCGATAAGTTTCGCCGCGAGGTTGTAGCCTAAAAGCTCCCCTCCGGTCTTGGCAGGCCCGAGCAGAATGAGGGCCGCGTTAAGGCTGACCGCTCCGCCGACCCAGAGGCAGGCGAAGAATATGTGAATTGCCTTCAGCACCCGCTGGCCTGTCCGGCCGAATTTCATGATAGCCTTCCTGACGGGCGCGCGCCGCGGGCGTGGGCTCCGTAACCTCCGGGCCCTGCGGCTTCCGCCTGAGGCGACGGCGCGGAAAGGCCGGCCTGCCTTGAGCCCGGGCGCGGCTTTCGCTCCCGCGATTATTGTAGGGGAAGCAGGAAGGCTCTTCAAGCCGTGGGGACAGGTCGCGCGAAATCTCCGGCGGCGCCTTCCCCTGCCGAACAGCCGGAAGCCGGGCCCGCTTTTCGCGAATGCCGTAACCCTCAAGGCGAAAGACCCGCATCCGCCTCCGGTCATCCGGCGCCGGCCTTCCGGCCGCGCGGATGTCGGGACTGATGCGGGACAGCCTGAGTCTTCCGGCCCGGTCAGGGAGCCTGAGGCCCGCCTTTGCCGCGCGGGGCCTTCCGGCCTGAGACGGCCCGCGCTTGCGGGATTCCGCTTCAGGAAAAGCGTCAATGCGGAAACGGGTTCAGCTTGACATTCGCCGGGCCGGGCGCGGGTAGCATGCGGCCGGGGAGGCAGGCCCCTGTTCGGCGGGGCCGCGGGAGGCCGGGACCGCGCGACCCTGATCCTGCCTTGAACGGGACTGTCCCGTGTCAAGAGTTCCGGCGGGATGCCCTGAAGATCGCAGGCCGCGGCCGCGATGATCCCCGCGGCGCAGGGCTGTGCGTCTGACGCGGGCCGGCCTCGCTGCCGCGCATGCCGAACATGCCGCCAGGCCGCGGCGTCGCCGATTCCCGCCCTGCCCATGCCGTCGAAAAGACAGCCCGGCGGGGCCGGCTTAGACGAGACGCTCCGCCGAATGCCTCCGGCCGCCTGCGTAATGCCGCAGAATCCCCCCGTATTCCGCGGGCCACCGCAAAATGTCCCGGAATGGGCAGAACCCATCCGCAGAACCATGCGGTGCTCCGCGGAATGGCCCGGCCCCCCCGCGGAATGCCGCGGACACCAGCGAAACACCGGCGGCAAGCCCTTTCAGGAATGTCGAAGCCGGCGGCAGGCATCGCGCGCCCGTTACGGCTATCCTACGCGGATCAGGCGCGCCGGGCCCGCCGCCTGGCCGGCCCGGCGCGCTTCGCGGGCCGCCCGCCTCCCCGCGGTCTCAGCCGCGGCCCTCCAGGATTATGCCGAGATGCGCGATGACGTTCTCGAGCCCGCTTGCGGCGTCGCCGAGCTCCCTGGAGGCCTGGGTGGTGGCGTTGGCCTCGCGGGAATTTCGTTCGGCCACCTGGCTGACGTTGCCTACGGCGGACTCCGCCTGGGCGGTTTCCCTGTCCTGCTCCTCAGTGGCCACGCTGATGCGCTCGATGAGCCCGCTGACGGTCTCCGCGCCCTGCTCGATCCTCTTGAAGCAGCCGGAGAGCTGATTGACGATCTTCACGCCCGCAGCCACCCGGCTGACCGAGTCGGTGATGAGATCGTGAGTGTTCCTGGCCGCCTCCGAGGAGCGGAGGGACAGGTTGCGGACCTCGTCGGCCACCACGGCGAAGCCGGCGCCGGCCTCGCCGGCCCTGGCCGCCTCCACCGCGGCGTTGAGGGCCAGGAGGTTGGTCTGGAACGAGATGTCGTCTATGGTCTTGATGATGGCCTCGATCTTCATCGTCGACGACTCTATCTGGGCCATCGCCTCCAGCATCTGGGTTGTCAGCCTGCCCCCCTCGCTGATCAGCCTGTTGCTCTCGGAATTGGACTCCATGGTCTTCTCCGCGTTCTCGCGGCTCTGGCGGGTCATCTTTCCCACCGATTCCAGGTTCGAGACCGTCTCCTTGAGCGATTCGGCCTGGTTCTCGGCTCCCGCGGCCATGACTTCGGACGAGGCGAGGATTTCAGCGGCTGACCTGTTGACCTGGTCGAAGCTGGCGGAAAGCTCCTCCTTCAGGTTTATCAGGCTCCTGCTGATGCCCCTGATCAGCAGGTTGGTGCACAGGAACACGAAGGCGATCACGGCCAGCAGTATCAGGATTATCGAATACGCGAAGTCCTTGCGGGTCTTGTCGACGACAGCGGTCGGCAGCCCCATGAAATACATGCCCAGGTGCCGCCCGTCCGCGGCGGTGACGGGCCAGTAGACTGTCTCGTAGCCCAGCCCGAAAATCGTGTTCCTGTCCAGGTACTCGCCCCCGGCATCCAGGACCTGGCTGATGATCTTCTGGTTGGTCAGTTTAGTGCCCACGGCGCGCTGGCCGTCGGGCCCGATAAGGGTGGTCCTGAACCTGGTGTCCCCGCAGAAGACGGTGACCTCGGTGCCGAAGACGGACTTGAGGCCGTCCAGGAAATCGTTCTGGAAAAGGAACTGGCCGCCCGTCATGGAGCCGACCACGCGGCCCTGGGCATCCTTGAGCTCGCCCGCGAGGACCAGGGAGACGTTCCCCGGGTACGCGACGGAGAACTCCGCGCCGGAAGTCGGGGGTAACGCCTTCAGGGATTCCGGCGCCATGCCCTCCGGCGAGTTGCGGCCGATCATGCTCCACGCCAGCTCGCCGGAGGCGTTGAAGATCGCGACGTAATCGACCAGCTCCTCCTTGGCGAAAAGCTCCGACAGGGCGCTGCCGGCGTCGGGATCGCCTCCGGCAGCCGCCGCCGCGGCCGGCGAGTCCAGGAAGCGGCTGAGCTGCGCGCCGAGGGTGGCCGCCTTCTGCTCGATGAGCTGCTTGGCGGCATCGTGATAGCTGTCAAGGGAGCTGTCGATCAGGGACTTGTATATCCTGACGCTGAAGACGTTCGCGGCCAGCGCCATCACCATCGCCGACGCCAGGCTGGTCGCGAGGCACACCAGAAGGAATTTTCTGCTCAATTTCATGGGAGCTTCCAGAGCGGCCGGGCTTTCGGGGAAGCCGCAGGCCGCCGGTTGACTGGGAAGGCGGAACCGTCCGCGGCGCGCGCGGACGGGCCCGAATTCCGCCGCGGCGCATGAATGAACCCCGCGCCCCTTTCCGGCGGCAAGCCTTCCGGCCCGCGGCTGAGGGCCGCCCGGGCCTCGGCGGGGCTGTCGCCCGGTTCAGCGGCTCGCGCCCCCCGGGCCGGGAACATGATCAGGCGGGGCGGGGCGGCCCGCATCCGGGAAAACGGCCCTCCCGCAGCGGAACGGCCCGGCGCAGGGGGCGGGGCCTTCCCGCCGGAGCCCCGGGGGACCCGCGCGGGCAACGGCGCTTCAGGCCGGTGGGAGCCGCCCCCGTTCAAGCCGGAGGCCCGCTGGAACGCGGCGGGCGCCCCGCGCCGCCCCAGGGCAGGCGCCGCAAGGCTTCGGTCCGCGTCTTAAGGACAAGGCGGATACGGGCCGCGCCGCCGGAAGGGCGGCCCCATCCTATTTCTGAACTTTCAGGTCAGGCCTGAGAGGCCTTCCCTGAAGGAGGCGCGCAAGGCAAAGGATCAAGGGAAAAGGGGCCGCGGCAGCGGCCGCAGGCGGCCCATTGAAACGCCCGGAAAGAGGCGCGCAGGGCAAAGCCCTGCGCCGGGACAGGGCGAAGGGGAGGCGTAAAGGCTGGAATCGGCATGCAAATGAAACGTCGCTTGAACGGGAGAGGGCGACTGAAGCGCCGAAGGACAGGAATCGGACGGGAAAGAACGGCAGTCAGAAGGAACCGAAGGAGCGGACAGGCTGACCGGCAGCCGCGCTGACAGGCGGACATGTCATCGGCCGTCTTGCGCCGCCAGACGCCGCGGCGGCGGCCTATGGCTTGCATGAGCGGGCCTGAGGCTGGCCGCCCGGGGTCATGCTGCGGAAATGTCAAGCCCGGCATCGGATGAAAATATAATTTATTACCATGCCAAGCCTGAGCCTAGCCGCTTGGAGTCATGCTGCGGAAATGTCAAGCCCGGCATCGGCTGAAAACATAATTTATTACCATGCCAGGCCTGAGCCTGGCCGCCTGGGGTCATGCTGCGGAAATGTCGAGCCCGGCATCGGCTGAAAAGATAAACTTGATGAAAGCGCAAAAAATTCTTTCCGCCGGTGAAGACAACTGCATCATACAATATATATTGTGCCTATGCTCAAATAACGTCTTATATAGCAGCTATTTCGCCTTCAAAATCGAAAGAGGGACTTTTGCATGTTGATCAAATTTTACAAGGCAGAATACGGAAATGGGCTGAAAGAGGGAGGGCGTGAGGGGGGAGAACGGATGCTAATGAGGCAGACGAACACTGAAATATAAGCACGAATGACCGATAAGTGTCAACAAGCATATCTATCACCGCGTAAAGAATTTCGTATGAAGTCCTGCCGGCAAAGCCGACGGCCGCAACCGGAAACGGCCTGGCGAGCCCTTGGCTGAAGAAAGTTAGTTTACGGCGGCGCGGATGTCAACCCATGCGTTCAGAGCTTGAGAACAGGCGCCTCCGCCGCAGGCTCCGGAGACCCGTACGGCTTCCGGAGGGGCGCCGTCCCCTCAGGGCGGCCCGCCCTCAGGCGGGGAGGCGCGCCTGAGGGGGCGGCTGCCGGGCCTAAAAGACGGCGGGGTACGCCACAGGGGCCTTGGCCAGGGGGGCCGCCGCGCCCAGCGCGGCGGTGTCCATGCTGTCGGGAAAGCGGTCCTGGATCTTCTTGAGCACGGACCTGCGGCTGAGAAGGGACTCCACCACCTCCGGATCGAAGTGGTGGCCGCTTTCCTGCTCCATGATCTGGATCGACAGGGACTCGTCGAACGAGTCCTTGTAGGTCTTGCGGGAGACCAGGGCGTCGTAAACGTCGGCGACCGCGAGTATCCTCCCGTAAATGGAGATGTCCTCGGCCCGTTTCCCCTGGACGCGGCCGCCTGGGCCGGCGCGGCCCGGAAGCGGCTGCCCGGTGTCGATGTCCACCCAGCCAGGGTAGCCCTGGCCGTCCCAGCGCTCGTGGTGGTCGAGGATGATCTGGAATACCAGACGGTCCAGCGGAGTCCTCGCCTTCCGGAAGATCCTCGCGCCTTTTACCACGTGAGCCTCCATCGCGGCGCGCTCGTTGAGGTCCAGCCTCCCCGGCTTGGTGAGGATGGCCTCGGGGATGCTCATCTTCCCGATGTCGTGGAGCATGGCCGCCAGCGGCATCATGTCCAGGATCCGGAAGCGCTCCGAGCGCGGCACCCCGTGCCTTTCCGACCAGTGGTCGTATAGCTCGGTGGCCATGCAGGCAACGCGCTGGGCGTGGGCGGGAGTCTCCTGGGGATCGTGCGAGCTTATCACCTCGATGCTCCGGATTGTCATGCTCCTGAGCATCATGGCCTTCTCCAGGGCCATGGAGGCGCACTGCACGTAGAATTTCATCACGGCCAGGTCGTCTTCGGTGAAATGCTTTACGCGGCCCGACTCGTCCAGGGGGTTGATGAGCTGGAGCACGCCCTGGATATCGCCGGGCGCGCAGAGCAGGGGAAGCGTCATCACGGCCTGGCAGACGTAGTTGGTGCTGTTGTCGATGGCGGTGTAGTGCTGGTACGGCGCGTCGGGATCGATCTCCAGGGTGTTGTCCACCACCAGCGGCTTGCGCTCCACCGCGGCGTAGCCAGCGAGCGACGCCCGGTCAAGCTTCAGGATGTAGTTCAGGAAAGGGAGCTCGGAGGGGCCCCCCACGATGCGTTCAAGGTAGGTGTTCTGGCATATGGCCAGCACCAGGGCGTCGCCGCGCTTGAGATAGACGGATCCCGCCTCCGCCGAGACCAGGACCCTCGAGTCGGTGAGCACCCGCTCCAGGAGCAGGTCCACGTCGGTGAGCTCGTTCAGGGCGGCGGAAAGCCTCCCCGCGAGCCGGTCCCGCTTGATGTCCTTTACCAGGTCGCAGGTGGCAGTCAAACCCTCTCCTTATCCGGGCACAGGGTTGGTCAGGGCAGGGTTGGTCAGGTCAGGTCAAGGCATGCTAAGCCAAAGCAGGGCATGGCAAGGCAAGGCAGGCCGCGTGAAGCCGGGCAACTGCAGGTAACGTTCGTACATCCCATGATAGTGCCTTGCGCGCCGAAAAGACAGCGAAAAGCCCGCCGGCCGCGGCAGCCCGCCACAGGCGGCGTTCCGGGGGGCTGAGGCGGCCAAATGTTGAGGCTCCAGGTAAGCCGAGGCATGGCAGGGCCGATAACGCGGCGGCCGGTCGGGTCAGCCCGGCCAGACTGACCCCGCGAAGAGCCCCCTCATTTTTACGGCGGGTTGACGTTAAACGGCTTCAGGACAGCCTCCCCGGAGGAAAGCAAGCGGCGGCAAGCCCTGCCCCCCGGCTGCGCGGAGTCGGCCGCGAAGCGCTCCGGTCAGGCCCCTTTCGGGCGCGCCAGGGGGCCTCGCCTCAAGGGTCCCGTCGCCGTTTCCTGCGCTCGCAGGGGAAGCGCTCTGCTGGCCTGTCGTATCCCTGAAACGATATCAAATCCCCGCGGACTCAGTCAAGCTTCGGCTTCGCGCGGCCGCGCCGGTGTCCCGGCCGCATTTTCCTCCGGGATAAGCCTTTGAGGCCGTCGCTTCGGCCGGCGCGGCGCGATCGCGGCCGTCTCGCGCCGCCGGATCCCGCGCGATCGCGGGCGGCAGGCGCCCGCCCTCCTCCTGCGGCCAAGGCCGCCGCGCCCGGATTGATTTTCCTGCGGAAAATTGAAGGCCGAAGCGTTTCAGGTCAAAAGGAAGCCCGGGAGGCGGGCCGCATTCCCGCCGGGGAACGGCAGGTTCCGCCGGAGCCGCGGCCGCCTGCCCTGCCGCTTCAGCCGGTCCGGAACGGGCGGTCCGGCCGCGACCCGGTTCAAGCGCCGCGCCGCCGCCGGCCGCGGCGTCTTGGAACCTGCGCCTGCGGCCGCGAATGATTTCAGCCGTCATGATCCGGAACGCGCCGGCCTCAGGCGATCAGCGCCGGCTGCCTGGAGCCCTCTTCCTTGCGGCTTCCCTTGCCGCCCGCCGTCTATCCCGCGAAGCGAACCCCTCAGGCGGGAGTCCCGTCCTCGCAGGCGGCCCTTCCCCCTTCAGGGCCCGGCGGGGCGGTCCCGGAAAGGCGCGGCGGGCGCGCCGGGCGGCGCTTTTCGGCGGCATTGCCGCCATTTCGGAATGATGTTCCCGCCGTCCGCGATCATCATGTTCAGCCAGGCCTGCCGCGGCCTCCGGATACCCCGCGCGCCCAGCCACGCATGCCGCGCGCCTGCGCCGCCGCGCTTCTTTCGCCGGCTCTCCCGCCGGCCTCCGGCCGGCAAAACCGGTCGTTGCCCCGCCTGCCGTTCAGGAAGGCGGCCCGGCGCGCAGGTCTCCGCCGGCGCGGCGCAGGCCTTCCGCGACCGAGGGATCGCCGTCTTCCCGCGCGCCGGGACGGTTCTTGCCGGCGGCCCGTCGCGAAAAGACCCGCCCGCCGCGGGGGCCCTTGGCCCGCCCGGCCAGCCGCGCCTCCCCCGGTTTTCCGGGGCGCCGGAGAGCGCAGGCCTCCCGCCCCGGAAGCGGCCGTTCCTGGCGCCTGGGCGCCCGCGCGGCCTCCTTCAGCCTCGGCGGCCCGCATCCGGATCTGAGGCTCCCCGGACGTTTTGCGGGCTTTGGGCGTCTCGACCCTGGCCCCCCCCGCCTGCCGGGCCGCGCCGCTCTCCCGCGCCTTCGCCCGCGGCGGGAGCGTCCCCGTCCGCAGGCGGGTCCGCCGGGGGGCGGGAGCCGCCGGAGGGTCCGGACAGCGCCTGACGGAGCACCTTGGCGAGCTCCGCTATGGAGTAAGGCTTCATGATGAAGTGAGAGGCCCCCAGGGCCCTGGCCTTCTCGACCTCCTCCCCTTCCGCCATGCCGGAGGCTATCACGGCCTTCTGGGCGGGCTTGAAGGCCAGCACGCGCTCGTAGGTCTCCCGGCCGTTGATGCCGGGGCGCATGATCATGTCCAGGAGGATCAAGTCAGCCTCGTGGCTTTGGAGGTACTCGATCGCCTCTTCCCCCGAGGACGCCGCCGCCGGCTCGTAGCCGAGGTTCTTGAGCATCTTGCCCGCGAGGTTACGCTGGATGTCCACGTCATCCACGATCAGGACCCGCTCGCCTTTGCCTTTCCAGGCCTCGAGGCCGGCGGGCATCCCGGCTCCCTTGCGGGCCGCCTTGGCGGGGGGGGCGGCGAGGGGCAGCCGCATCGAGAAGACCGTGCCCTCCGGCCCGGTGGCGAAATCCAGCGCCCCGCCCAGGGCTTTGACCGTGTTGGCGGCGAGGGTGAGTCCCAGGCCCCGCCCCCCCCAGTGCCTCCCGGTGTAGAATGGGTCGAAGATCTTCGCCTGATCCTCCGGGGGGATCCCCGGCCCCCCGTCAGTGACCCGCAAGAGCGCGCTTTCCCCCGGCCCCGCCCCGGCCCCGCCCGGCGGGAGGGCGGGCGGGGGGGAAGCGGCGGTCTCGACCTTGACCCGGCGCCTGGCCTCGTCCGGGGACAGCGCCGCGGCGTTGACGGCGTTGGAGATGAGGGCCAGGACGGTCTTCTTCAGGCGCATGCGGCCGGCCTCTACCCACAGGGGCTTGGGGGAGAGGGCCGCCTCCGGGACCGGCCTGGGGGCGGCGGGCTGAGCGCCCTCGCCGGCCGCTGCGGCCGCGCCGTCCCTGGCCGCGCCAGAGGAGTCCGGGGCCCCGGCGGGGCTGCCCGGGCCGTCCAAGGCGGCCGGGGGCGTTCCGGCGGCGCCGGCGCCGCCCGTGGGCGGAGACTTGACTGTTGCCCCCGCTCCCTCGGGGGCCGGGACCGCCGGCGGAATGCCAGGCGCGGCGCCGCCCTGAGCGGCGGAGGAGCCCTCCTGACCGGGAGGCGGCCCGGCCTGCCGCAAGGCCGCCTGGAGGGCCCCCCGCCCGGGGCCGGTGGGCGCGGCCAAGCCTGCGGGATCGGACAGGATTTCCCTGACGATGGCGTTGAGGTCCAGCTTCTCGCTCTTGACGGCCACCCCCTGGGCCAAGGTCATCAGATCCCCCACCACGTCCGCGGCGCGGGCTCCCGCGGCGAGGATCTCCTGGACGTAGGCGAGCTGCCTGTCCGAAAGCCCGCCCTCGCGCATGAGCAACTCGGGGTAGCCGGTGATGCCGGACAGGATGTTGTTGAGCTCGTGGGCGGTCTCCGAGGCCATGACCCCCAGGGTCTCCATGGTCTGGGCGCGCCCCAGGCGCTCCCGCAGAAGCGAACGCTCGCGCTCCGCGGCCCGCTGGCCGGTCACGTCGATGAAGATCCCCAGGATGCGGTCCTCGGAGGGAAGCTTGAGGGAGGCCCCCAGGAAAAGCAGGGTCACGGCCTTGCCGTCGGGCCGAGTGAACTCGATCTCCCGGCCGGCCGCGGCGTCCCCGTCGGAGCCTGGGGAGGCGCCTGGGCCGTCCCCGGCGTCTTTTCGGCGGGCGCCCCCGGCGCCCGCCCCGGAGCCGCAGTCCGCGCCGGCCGAGGCCGCCTCGCAGGCGGCGGCCTCGGCGGCAGGGCCCATGAGCTCGCCCAAAGGCTTTCCCACGGCGTCGGCGAGTTCTATCCCGCTCATGGAGGGGAAGTGGGAATTGGCTTCCAGGAGGGTGCCCCGCCTGTCCAGCACGCAGATCGCCTGGGGGGAGACCTCGAAAATGGCCCTGAAGCGCGCCTCGTTGAAGCGCAACAGCTCCTCGGCCCTTTCGCGGACCTCTATCATGCGGTTGGCGGCCTCGGCCAGAAGCGCGAATTCCAGGAACGGCTGCTCCTCGGGGCTCAGGAGCACCGAGGTGGAGGAGGCCCGCTCGAAGAAAGTGAAGAAAGACGAGAAGCTCCGGCTGGCCTTGCCGGCCAGATACCGCGAGATGGCGATGATGAGGGCCAGCATGGAGGCCGTGATCAGGCCGGCCCGCAGCACGCTCCGGTTGACGAGGCGGCCCAGCTCCTCGCGCTCCGCCGCGATCCCCCGGTCCAGCAGGCTCCTGAGCACCCAGGCCGCGGCCACCCATTCCTTGTCGGACAAGGCCTTGTAGTAGCCCAGGGCCCGGGGCTTCTCCCCGGTCTCGGGATCCAGGAGATCGAAGGACAGGAAGTCCGACCCCACGCTCCTTGCCCCGCGGATCATGCGGGAAGCCGCCTCGGCCATGCCCGCGCCGTCATCGCGGGCGTAAACGTTGCCGGCTTCCAGTCCGCCGGTGGCGGACAGCACATCCCCCTCGTAGCTCAGGAGCGCCAAGGTCATGCCTTCCGGCAGGGTCTGGGAGCCCGCCCAGGAGACGAGTTCCGCGTCCGCGCTCTCGGCGAAGGCTTCGGGCCGCACCAGGGTCCCCACGGCCCAGCCCAGCGGCTCGAAGACCGCGAGATAGCACAGCGACTCCCCTCCCTCTTCAGCCCCGCCGGAAGCGAAATCCCATCTGTAGAAGGCCGCCCCTAGGACGGAGACGCTTTCGATGATCCTCCGGAAGCCTTCTTCGTCGGCGATCCGGTACCCTTCCGCGGCGATGTCCTGGCCTTCCCCTGCGGGTTCTCCGCCGCCGCCCCGTCCCGGGCTTTCGCCGCCGCTTTCTTCGCTGCCCTCGCCCTCCCCGCTCTCCCCGGCCTCCTGGCCTTCCCCGCCGTCAAGGGCCTCAGGGGAGGCGGCGCCGGCCAGGAGCCTTCCCGTCGCGAGATCCACCAGCACGAAGCGCTCGAGGCCTCCCGCGAATGAGCCGTAGCGAAGCATGGCCGCGAGTGCGGCGCGCTTTTCCGGGTCGGAGGCGATGCCGGGATCCTCCGCAACGGCGCCTGAGAGGGTGGCGAGGACCTCCTCTGTCCTCCCCTTAACGCGGAGGAGGGTGTTCAACTCCTCCTCTGACGAGGCCTCGCTGATGTAACCCGCCACCTTCTGGACTTCGGAACTGAGGGACTCCCTCCAGTCGCGCTGGAAGCGCCCCTCCATATCCCGCACCTGCCTCCGGGAATCCCTCACGTCCTCGGCTACCCAGACGCCAGCCATGAAGAGGATGGAACATAGGGACACCCCCGACAGAAGCAACAGGATGACCTGCGTGAGGCGGCGCTTGGAATTCATTTACGCGAAACCGTGCAAGGCCTTGGCGCGGCCCCGTGTTCCGGGGCGGCGCCCGCGTCGGGGCCGTGGCGGAGGGCCGGCGGCCGCGCTTCAGGGAGCGGCTGGGCGAGGAGAAGGAACGGCCAGGGGCCGGGCCCTCCCGGCCCGCTCCCTGGCCGGAAACAGGCTGACGGGCCGGCGCGCCCTCCGTTGAAGACGGTAATTTATAGGATATTACGGGCTTCATGGCCAAAAAGCAAACTTTGCGGGGGGCGCCGCATCCCCTCAAGGCCTGCCGGGCCTCAGGGCGCGGGGTCCCCTGGCCTGCCGCGCTGACGCCCGGCAGGCCCGCATGTCTCCGCCGGCCCGCCGCTCAGGCGCCTTTCGCTGGCTTCCCGCCGCGCAGGGCCGGCGCCCGGCCCTGCGCCTTGCTTGGGCCGCGCCGAGGCGAGGGAAGGGAAGGACAGCGGGCTTACGGCATGGCTCCCTTAAGGCCCTCAGGCGCCGGCCTCCGGCGCGGCAGAGGTCTCCGAACGGCCTATTGGCGCCTCGGGAGCCGCAGGAGTCTCGGGAGCCGCAGAAGTCTCGGGAGCCGCAGGAGTCTCGGGAGCCGCAGGGAAAGCCGGCCCTTCCGGGGCGGCTTCGCCGGGGCCGGCGCCTTCCAGGGGCCCCGGAGGCGGCGCCCAGAAGCGCCTCGCGAACGCCCCGGCGTAGGCCCCGCGGTTGAGCTCGTAGTCGCCGTGGCCGCCGCACAGCGTCACCAGCTCCTTGGGGCCGTTGCGGTAGGCGCTGTAGTTGGCGAGGCCCAGGGCATACGGCACCACCTCGTCGTCAGGGCTGTGGAGGACCAGGAGGATCTCCGGGGAGATTTCCGCGAGCCTCCCCTGCACCTCGAAGGAGTCCCCCAGCACCGCCCTCGCGGCCAGACCGGTTAGCGGCCCGTGGGCTTTGGCCGCATCGGCTATCCTCGTGAAGGTGGAGTCCAGAACCAGGGGGCTGAGAGTCTCCCGGTGCGCCTCTGCCAGGCGCGCGGCGGGGTACCCGCCCAGGGAATAGCCCCAGATGACGATATGGGCCGGCTCGATCGCCAGGGAGGCAGTGAGGTGCCTCCAGGCGGCCTCGGCGTTGCGGGCCATGGCCTCCTCGGAGGGCTTCCCCTCGCTGAGGCCGTAACCTTCATAGTCAATGGCGAGTACCCCCATCCCCAGGCCCATGACGGTCCTGATGCGGCCCAGCATGTCCGTGAGGCTCCCCCCGTTGCCGTGCAGGAGAAGGACTGTCCTCCTGCCCGGGCGCGCCGTAGCCATCCAGGCGCTGATTTTCGCCCCAGCCCCGCCGTCCAGGATGAAGGCCTCCAGGCCTGAGCCGCGGGGCGGCGGCTGGGCCGCCGCAGGGCTCTTGTCAGGCCAGAAGACGAGCCTGTCCCTGAACGCGTACAGGGCGCCCAGAAGGACCAGGCACAGGGCCAGAGCGATGCCCAGAAGGCGCGCGGCCGGCCCCAGGAAGCGCAGCGACGTCTCCAGCAGGCTCATGGATCTCTCCTCGGAACGCCTGGGGCCGGGAGGCAGGGTGCCCCGGGACCGGCGGGGGAAACCGACGGGCCGGCAGGGGCGGACAAGCCAGGGGCCCTAAGGGCCATAAGGGGCAGGGAACCTTCCTGAGGGGCTGGGAAAGGCTCAAGGGAAGGGGCCGGGAAGGGGACCCGGGCGTCCTGGAGGCGCGGGGCCGACCCCGAAGCTCAGGATAGCACGATAGGCCCGGCGGCGCCCCTGCGGCCGTCAGATCCGGAAAAATATCCGCCCGGTCAGGAGGCGGCGCCCTGCCTTGCCGCACAAATCCCGGGACGCCCTCGCCCGGCAGGCCCGGGATTTTCGCGCGGGGCGCCGGGGCATCGGCGGGCATCGGGGGTTTCTGGCAAACGAAAAAAAATGGTGTATGATCCGGGTAACCATATGTTTTTCGTGCCGAACGGCCCGGCGGATCGGCGGATGCCGCCCCCAGGCGCCTGACTGGCTGCCCTCGAGTGCAGCGAAGACGCGGCCGTCAATGTCTGCGCCCGTCTCATCCCGGCCCTCAAGGCGGCCCTCGGCGCGAGCGGGAGCCGGGGAAGCCCGGACCCTTGAGGAGCGCTTCCCCCCTTCCCCGGCCGCGGCCCCTGCGGCCGG
>JAITRL010000302.1 GCA_031288415.1 Deltaproteobacteria bacterium
AGCGGGAAGCGAAGGGCAGGCCGGCTCGGGAACGCTCTTGAGGATCTTGCGCGGCTGAACGCCAGCGGCACGGGCCCGGAAGGGGGGCCTCCCGAGGGGAACATGCGGCCAGCCGCCGGAAGCGGTCTTGCCTGCCGCCGCCTGAGCGGCGCTGCTCCGGAAGGCCCGCTTTCCTCCGGGACGGGGACCGGCGCGGCCTTAAGAAGCCGCTCCCGCCCGGAAACGGACCCTGCGGCCGCGGCGGGCCGCGCCCTGCCCCTGACCGGGGACCTCGCCCGTGAGGGGCCTGAGGGGGGCCCGGCGCGGGGAATTGAATGCGGGGCCTGTCCCGGTCTATACTGGCCCGCGTGAATCGCGGCCTTCCCGCAGGCCCTCGCGGAGGCAATTTCCCAAGCACCTTCCCCAATCTTTTCATCGGCCGCCTGCGGCCCCCGGCCCCCGGCCGCCTTAAGGCCGCAGGCTGGCCTTAGGCCGGCCCCAAGGCGAAGCCGCGGCTCCAGGGCGGCGCGCGCCCCGGAGGCGCGCCGCTTTGCCGGGCTCGGCCTCCCGTCCCCTGCGGCGCCTTGAGGCTTTCAGGGAAACGCGCGGCCTCCCCGGCCTCCGCATTCCAAAAAAAGCCCTGCGGCCTTAAGCCTTCCCGGCGGGCCGCGGCCGCCGCCTTCCGGCGGCGCGAGGCCGCCGGAAGGCAAGCACAGAGTCTATCACCGGAGGTGAAGTCAGGATGAGACACATATTACCGGCCCTTTCCGCGCTCGCGCTCGCGGCGCTTCTGCTGCCGGCGGCCCTGCAGGCCCAGGATGGGCTCGAGTTCCAGAACCCAAGCGTGGTCATACCGGTGGACCTCTCCGGGACCTTCAACCGCTTCAACCTGGCCATCCCGGCCTTCCAGCCGCTGGGCAGGGGAGGGACGGGCGAGTCCGACCGCTGGAACCGCCGGCTGGGCATGAACCTTGACATGACGGGCTACTTCCTGCTGGTGGACCCCAGGGCCTCCCTGGAGACCAACCCCAAGGCGGGGCTCTTCGACGACGCGCCCATGGACTACGCCCCCTGGGCCCAGATCGGGACCAACTACGTCATCAAGGGCGCGGTCGAGGCCTCCAGCTCCAAGGTCACCATGGAACTGAGGCTCTTCGACGTCTCCACCGGCACCCAGAAGGTGGCCAAGCGCTACTCGGGCCCGGCCAAGGAGGCCAGGCAGATGATCAACCGCTTCACCAACGAGGTCATCCTCGCGGTGACGGGCGAGCCGGGGGTCTTCGGGTCCAAGATCATCTTCCAGTCGGGCGACTCGGTCATGATGACCGAGCTGGGCTCGGACGAGGCCTTCGGGGTCTCCGGGGGAGGCTTCGGGATCTCCCATCCCACATTGGGCCCCGGCAACCGCACCGCCTGGACCCGGCGCGGCAAGAGGGGCTGCGAGCTGATCGCCGACGGCAAGGTGGTCTACTCGGGCGATCTCGTGATCGCCCCGGCCTTCCGCCGCGACGGGGTCATCGCCGCAGGCTACTCAGGGCCCGTCAGCACCAACATCGCGGTTTTCGAGGGCCGCAAGCCGAGGGTGATCACCTCAGGCGGCGGCATCGAGATCTCCCCCACCTTCTCGCCCGACGGATCGCGCATGGCCTACGTGTCCGACCAGGGGGGCTCGGCGGGCATCTACGTGGCATCGTCTTCCGGAGGGTCGGGGTCCCGCATCTCCCCCGGCGGCAAGAGCACCGATCCCTCCTGGTCGCCTAAGGGCGACAAGATAGCCTACGTCGTGCGCGAGCGCGACGTCGCGGTGATCGACGCCGGCGGCGGGGGCTACGCCCAGCTTACCGGCGGCCAGGGCGTCAACCGCCACCCCAGCTTCTCGCCTGACGGCCGCATGATAGTGTTCTCCTCCACCAGGGGCGGCAGGAGCCAGCTCTACGTCATGGCCGCCAACGGAGACCGCCAGCAGCCGCTCATTCCGGACTTCGCCGGGTCCCAGACCCTCCCCTCCTGGAGCCCCGAGATGCCGGAGCGGTAGAATCCCGCAGGCTCGCCTTCGGCCTGCCGCCCTTGCCTCGCCGCTGCCCCTCAAGGGCCGCGGCGAGGCAAGGGCCCGGGTCTCCGGGGCCCGGCTTCCTGAACCAGGCCTCGGGCTTCAGCCTCAGGCTTCCCGATCCAGGCCCCGGGCTTCAGCCTTATGCCCCTGGGGCCAGGCGGGCTTGAGTCAAGCGCCTGTTCAGCGACGGGGCCGGGCCGTCGGCGTCGCGGCCTGTTCCGGTTTCTGCCCGGAAGCGCCGCCGCCGGATACGAGTTTGCCTGTTTGCCTGTTTGCTGTGTCGCCGGGCTTTTCATGCCCGGCGGCGCCCTGGCGTAGGCCTCTTAAAAGCCTCCCGGAAAGCCGAGAAGGCCCTGGGAGTTCAGGCAGGCTCAGCAAACGGCCCCGGAACAAGGCCTGGAAGGGCGACTTGGACCGGGAAGCCCCCTTGACAAGGGCCCCCGGAAAACGAAAGCCCCCGCAGGAACCTGACCGTTCCTGCGGGGGCCGGCTTTTTCGGCCGCCCGAGCAAGGAAGCCCCCCCGCGCGGGGCCGCCCTCCCTGCGGCTTCCCCTGTCCCCGGCTCAGGGCCGGGCCTCGAGGTCCATGAAAGCCTTGCGGATCTCCGGCCATGCCTCGGACACCCTCGCGCTGGAGGGCCTGAGCATCATCAGCTCGGGCAGGAAGGCCCGCAGGGAGGCGTAATCCTTCAGGTGGAGATGTATGCCCGCCAGGGCGAGGCGGGCCTCGCCGCATTCCGGATCTTCCGCGAGCACGCTCCGGAAGGCCTCGGCCGCCTCCTGGCAGCTTTCGACTCCGAGGAGGAAGTACCCCAGGTTGAGCCGCAGGCGCGGTTCCTCGGGGAGCATCCTGGAAAGCCTCGCCAGGCGGGGGACAGCCTCGCCCAGCTTTTTGCGCGCGGCCAGTTCCCTGATCTCCAGCCTGAGGGACTCGGAGTCCTCGGGGAGCCCGGAGGGGCTTTTCACGGGGAGCCTTGCCGAGTGCCTCCCGCCCCCGGCCCGGAAAGGCGCGGGCACGGAATGCCCGTCCGCGCAGAAAATGTACAGGTCCCCTGAGGCCGCCTCCCCGGAGTCGTGAAATGTCTTGGGATACCTGTGCGGCAACAGGCCCTCGAGAGTGAAGCGGCCGCGCAGGCCGGAGGCCGCCTCGCCTATCCCGGGCCGCGCCCGGGACGGATAGAGGATCGCGGCGTGCTTTCCGGCTAGCGAGAACAGCCTCGCGAGCTCGCTTTCGGCCTCCTCCAGGGAGGGCGGGGGCAGGCGCGGGTCCCCGAAGCGCCGGGAGACGGCGAGATCGGCCGCAGGGGACAGGCCGGGAATGGCGGCGGCGGGCCGGGGGAGAGAGCCCGCAGGGGAAGCGGCCGGGCGGCGCTCGGGCGGGAAGGCGCCGTCAGGGGCCGCCTCGGCGCAAAGCGGGGCCGGGACCAGCCTGACCCCGGGCGCGGACGACAGATCCAGCGGCGGCCTGCCTCTTCCGGGGAGCTCGAGAACCGAAGCGCAGCCCGCCAGGCGCGCGAACTCGGCGACGGCCGCCGACTCGAAGCGGCATACCCGGCCTTCGGGGCGGTACGGGGGAAAAGCCGCGGACGCGGCTCCGGCCGCGCCGTCGGCTCTTTCTCCGGCCGCGGCATCGGCTCCGGCATCGGCTCCGTCTCCCGTCAGGGTCATGGCGCCTTGCCGGGCGCGGCCGACGGGGCCATCGGGCTCGCCGGTCATGGCTTCAGACGTAGAGATCGACATAGACGCCCTTGCCGAGCCAGGCTGCCGCCGCTTTGGGGGGGGCGCTCTCGCGCGCCGCTTCGGGTTTTTCCCTGCGGCCCTTGCCTTTCCCGAAAATCTCGCCCAGGACCTCCTCGCGGAGGCTCTCGCGGGCGGTGAGGGTTTTGGCGGGAAGGGAAGAGCCCGGGGAGGCTTGCACGGCGTTCATCGGCTGTTCCTTCTCCGGCCCCGGCTCGCGCCTTGACGCGCGCGCCGCCCTGAAGCCGCCCGCCTTAAGCCCCGGAACTTTCCGGGGGAGGCGGGGACAGGCGGCGGGGCCCTGTTTCCGCCGTTAGTCTTTCAAGAAACGGGCCAGATTTTGGCCGTTGCCGGGGCTGTCCTCCCTGAAGCGGGCGGCAGGGGATTTACGCGCTCTTGCCCTTGGGGCGCGGCTTAAGGAGGGGTTTCGCGCGAGGGTTCAGGCGGGAGGGCTTGAGGGGAAATCGGCGATGAGGGCTTGGGACGGGGCGCCGGGCCGATGCCCTGACTGGCGGCGGCCTGCCGCGGAAACCGGGAGGGGAGCAGTCCGATCGGCTGAATTTCCCGCCGCTGCCGTCCAGCGGGAGCTTAAGCCGCCTGTCCGCTTCAGCCGCGCCCTGGCCGCCTCAGACCGGCCGGACCGTTTCCTGCGGGCCAGCCGGCCCCGTGACGGGCGCCTTCAGGGCCGGCTCAGCGGCGCCTGGGCCTGGCCCTGGAGAGCCTCGCGGCAAACGCGGCGGCCCTGGCTCCCTTCCGGAGGCAGTACGAGGGCCTTTAGAATATGTCGCTTGTTTTGAACTAAAATATACATTATTATATTTTTTTTATGTTCTTTGCGCGATTCAGGAACTCCCGGTCTTGCCCGCCCGTCAAGGGACCGTTATAATCGGCCATGCCTAGAAATCCGGATCCGCCGTTTTTCGCCCTTGCTTAAGTCCAGGACCCTTCAGGAGGGCCGCGGCAAGGACGGCCTGCCCCGGCCGGCCGTGCCGCCCGGGGCAGGCGCCGCCGGGCTTTCCCCGGATCCCCGCCCGGGCCTGGCTGTCTTGCCTGGCTAAGGCGCCGGATTTCCCGGCCGTGCCAATCCGTCGGTCATTCGCCCAAGCCGGGCCGCCGGATATTCCTGCGGGGCCATGCCGCCGGATATTCCGGCAGGGCCGGGCCGCCGGATATTCCGGCAGGGCCAGGCCATCGGTTGTTCCGGCCCGAAGCCTTCCGGGCCGCCTGCCCCCTGAGGGCTCCGGCGGCTCCCTTGTCCCCAGCCCGCCTCCGGCGAAGCCTTCATGGAGCGTTCATGCCTTGCCAAGCGCCTTTCGGCTCCCCTCTCCAGCGCCGCGGCCCCGGCCGGCGCCGCGGCGCCCCTTGCGCGCCTAGCCCTGCGGCTCCCGCCGCCTTCCCGGCCCTGAGGCGCGGCCTGCGGCCCGCCGGGACCGAAGGGAGGAGGGGCGAGAGTGTTTAGGAAAGTGGCCGTGGCCAACCGCGGGACCATCGCCGCCCGGCTCGTGCGGGCTCTCTCCGGGCTCGGCATACCCTCCCACGTGCTCTGCTCCGAGGCGGACGTCGACGCCCCCTACGTGCACGCCGCCGGCGGCCACACCGTGATAGGTCCCGCGCCCCCCAAGGACAGCTACCTCAACCGCGAAAAAGTGGCGGAGGCGGCGAGAGCGGCCGGATGCGACGCCGTGCACCCCGGCTACGGCTTTCTGGCAGAGGACGCGGCCTTCGCGGAGCTGTGCGCCGCCAAGGGCCTCAGGTTCATCGGGCCGTCCCCCAAATGGCTCAAGGTCATGGGCGACAAGGTGGCCGCCCGTTCCCTCATGAGCGGCAAAGGCCTTCCCCTGTGCCCGTCCACGGGCATCCTGGAGGGGAGCCCCGCCGACATGATCCGGGAATGCGAGAAACTGGGCTTCCCGCTCCTCATCAAGCCCGCGGGCGGCGGCGGCGGGATCGGCATGATCCCGGTCCTGGACCCCGCAAGGCTTCCCCAGGCCCTGGAGACGGCCGCCTCCCAGGCGGAGCGGGGCTTCGGGAAACGGGACCTATACGCCGAGAGGCTGCTTTCCTCCCCGCGGCACGTGGAGTTCCAGGTGGCCTCGGACGGCAGGGGCGCGGTCCACCTCCACGAGAGGGACTGCAGCGTGCAGCGCCGCCGCCAGAAGGTGGTGGAGGAGGCGGGCGCCCCCGGCATCCCCAGGGAGTTCCTGGAGTCCATGGCCCGCAAGGCCGCGGCCATCCTGGCAGAATCAGGCTATGATCACCTGGGCACGGTGGAGACCCTCTACTCCCAGGATACGGGCTTCGGTTTCCTGGAAGTGAACCCCAGGCTCCAGGTGGAGCATGCGGTGACCGAGGAGGTCACCGGGGTGGACCTCGTGGAGCTTCAGCTGTACGTGGCGGCCGGCGGCAGGGTCCAGGAAAAGCTCCCGGCGCCCCCCCCCTTGAGCGGGCACGCCGTGGAGGCGAGGATCTACGCCGAGGACCCTGTGCGCTTCCTGCCCTCCCCGGGGGTCCTGGAGACCTTCCGGCCCCCCAAGGCCAGGGGAGTCCGCGTGGAGACGGGGTACCGCGAGGGAGGCGCGGTCACGCCCTACTACGATCCCATGATAGCCCAGGTGATCGCCTACGGGCCGGACCGGCTCTCGGCCCTGGACCTGCTCTTCGAGGCCCTGGGGGACTTCGGGATCGAGGGAGTCAAGACGAACATAGGCTTCATACGGGCCCTGATCCGGCACGATCCCTTCCGCGAGGGCTTCACGCACACCACCCTGGCCGAAGAGTTCGTGAAGGCCAAGGGCTACGCGCCCATGGAATGACGGCCGCAGGCGGCGCCCCCGCTCGGCGAGGGCCGGGGGCCGCGCTTCCCCGGGGCGAAGGCCCGCCCTCCGGGCCGGCCAGGGCCCGCTGCCCGGAGGGCGGCGCCGCCCGCCGGCCCCGGAGCGTGAGCCGGCTTTCCCTGCAGCCATGTCCGTTCGCTTGAGCCTCCCCGGAAGGCCCGGGGAATCGAGGTTCCATGAAGAAAATCGACTTCCACTGCCACTCGACCTTTTCCGACGGGACCCTGGAACCCCGCCAGCTCGTGGCCGCGGCGGCTTCCGCGGGGCTCGCCGGGCTCGCCCTGACCGATCATGACACCCTGGAGGGGACCGAGGAGTTCCTGTACTGGGGCCGCAGGAAGGGCTTCCTCGCGATCTCGGGGACCGAGCTCTCCCTCGAGTTCAAGGGGACCACGCACCTCCTGGGCCTGGATGTCCGCCCCGAATCCTCCCGGCCGTTGGAGCTGGGGTTTCTGCAGAAGTTCCGCGAGGAGCGCAACGAGGGCATCTACAGGGCCCTGGAGGCGGCCGGGCTGCCCGTGGGCCGCGACAGGGTCCTCCATTTCGCGGGCCTGGGTCAGACGGGCAAGCCCCACTTCGCGCGGGCCATGGTCGAGGCGGGATACGTCTCGGGGAGGCAGGAGGCCTTCGAGCTCTACCTGGGGCTGGGGAAGCCCGCCTACGTCAAGAAGCGCCGCCTCTCTCCCGCCGAGGGCGCGGCGCTCATGTTGGATGCCGGGTGGTGCCCGGTCCTTGCCCATCCCGTGTCCCTGGGGATCCCGGCGGAAGACTACCCGGAGGTCCTCGCCCGCTGGAAGGCCTGGGGCCTCGTGGGCCTGGAGGTCTACCACCCCTCCCACAGCCCGGAGGTCTCGAGGTTCTTCCTGAAGCTGGCCGGGGAGATCGGGCTCGTCGCCACCTGCGGCTCCGACTACCACGGGGCCAACAAGAAAGTGCCCGTCACCTGGACCCTCGGGAACTCCCCGCTCTCCGCGGCGGTCCTGGACCGCCTTAGGGAAGGCCTGGCGGCGGAGCTCTCCCGCAGGAAAGACGCCTCGGCCGCCTGAAAGGGACCGTCTCGGGACGGTCCGGGCCGTTCGGATTATCGGCAAGGCCTGTGGCCTGCGGGAGCTTCAGGAAGGCGTGGCTCCCTTGGGGATCCTCGCCTGTTGCCTCCGGGAGGACTGAAGGCAAAAGAAGCGTCAAATCCTGCGGCCCTCAGTCCCGTAGGGAGCGGCCATCAGAGGGCGCCCTGGAGGCCGGCCGCAAAGGCGGACTGCGGGAATCTGGGAAAAGCCCTTTAGCCGCGTCGGGACAAGCGGCGCCCGCAGGGCGGCCGGCCGCGCAGGCGGACTGAGGGAATCGGGGGAAAAGCCCCGTAACCGCGTCGGGACAAGAGGCCCCCGCAGTTACATTGGAGGAAGAGGCCCCCGCAGGGACATGGGACGAAGCGGCCTCCGCAGGGCGGGGCGGGAGGCCTCAGGGCGCGGCGGGAAGCCGCGCGGACCGAAAACGCCAGGAAGAGGCCGTCCGCGCCGGGAATGCCGGAAAGGCCGGGGCCGCGGAGCGGCGGCCGGCCGCGCCGCCCTCAAGGGGGCGCGGCCGGGAACACAAGGAGAGCCCTAATGGTAAAAAACACCGGTGTGAAAATACTCGGACTCCACATGAGCCCGAGGACGGAGGGGACCTCGGCGCTCCTCCTGGAAAAGTTCGCCCAAGGGGCTGAGCGGGCCGGGGCGTCGGTGGAGGTCATCTCGGTCTCGCGGCTGGACATCAAGGGTTGCCAGGAGTGCGGCCACTGCAGCGAGGCGGGGATCTGCGCCATAGACTTCGACGACATGTCCGTGATCTATTCCGCGTGGGAGAGCGCGACCAGGATAGTCATCAGCACACCCGTCTTCTTTTACGACATGCCCTCCCAGGGGAAGGCCGTGCTCGACAGGAGCCAGGCCTTCTGGTCCCGGCGTTACGTCCTGGGCCAGAACAAGGACGGCGTGCCCGGCGCGAAGGGCTTCCTGCTGGCCGTGGGCGCCACCAAGGGCAAGGACCTCTTCGTGCCCGTGACGCTCGCCGTGAAATACCTCTTCGACGCCATAGCCTTCCCCAAGACCTTCCCGGTCCTCTCCTTCCGCCAGGTGGAGACCCCGGACAAGTTCACCGCGGAGCAGCTCGCCGAGGCGGAGAAGGCCGGCTTCGAGTTCGGCCAGCCATAGGGGCCTCCCGCGCAGGCTTCTCCCGGCGAGGCGGAACGAAGCCCGTCGCCCCGGGAGGCTTTCGCGCGGCGGGCCAGGCGCGGCCTGCGGCCGCGAACGCCTCCGCCGCGCCGGGCGGGAGCGCCCTTCCGGGCTCAGGACGGTTCCCGGAGTCCCCTTGAGGGCGGGGCCGAGGCCGGGCCTGCCCCTAAAACGGCCCTTTCCCCGTGGCGTTCACCTCTTCCGCTATCCCCGCGCATTTCGCGCAGGCCGAGCGGGGCAGGGAGGCGTAGACCTTGGGGCCGGACAGGGCGGAGGAGGTCCGGATCAGGAGCGCGCCGGGGCAGTCTGGGCAGTCCCTCAGCATCTCCTCGCGGCTCTCGTCGATGTAGGATGGCCAGTCAGGCTGGGTCGCGGGGTCGGCGGGATGGCTGTCGTAGAAGATCCGGCGCTCCCGGCGGTACCACCCGTTCTTCAGGGGTGAGCCGCACATGGAGGGCACGGGGGGGCCGGAGCGCTTCTCGCGGATGAAGTCCGCCAGGCCCTTGACGTAGTCGAGGGTCTTGGGCGGGGTCCGCGGCGGGCCGCCCGGGGGCATCGGCTCCTTGACCCGCCTCCAGTCCAGGCCCGCCATGGAGAGGATGATGGCGAGGTTGGTATAGGGGAGGGCCCCCTGGATGGCGTAGCCGCCCTCCAGGACCGCGATGTCCGGGCCGATGAGCTCCGACATCTCGGCGTAGCCCCGGGCCGTGAGGCTCATGTTGGTGATGGGGTCCGTGAAGTGGTTGTCCTGGCCTGCCGAGTTGACGATCAGGTCCGGCTTCCACTCGTCCAGGATGGGCCTGACGATTTCCTTGACCGCCAGGAGGAAGCCCTCGTCCCCGGTCCCCGGGGGAAGGGGGATGTTGACGGTGGAGCCCCAGGCCGTGGGGCCCCCCAGTTCCGTGGCGTGGCCGGAGCCGGGGTAGAGGGTCCTCCCGTCCTGGTGGAGGCTGATGAAGAGGGTGTCGGGGTCGTGCCAGTAGATGTCCTGGGTGCCGTCCCCGTGGTGGCAGTCGGTGTCCACCACGGCCACCCTCCCGCAGGCGCCGTCCCTGCGGAGGCGCTCGATCATGATGGCCTCGTTGTTGATGTTGCAGAACCCCCTGCCCCCGTGGACCACCTTGCCGGCATGGTGGCCGGGCGGCCGGGTCAGCGCGAAGGCTTTTTTCGCCTTGCCCTCGGCCACCAGCTTTCCCGCCGTGACGGCCCCTCCCGCGCTGATCATGTGGGGAAGCGCCGCCACGGCGGCGAGGCCCAGGGGAAAGAAGTGCACCCGCAGGGCATCCTCGTCCTCGGCCTTCTCCGGCCGGAACTCCTCGATCTCCGGGAGATCGAGCACCCCTTCCTCCCTGAGCTGGTCATGGGTGTACAGGAGCCTCTCCTCGCGCTCCGGGTGCGAGGGCGAGATGGCCCAGTCGTAGGCGGGGAAGAAGATAAGCCCTAGGTTAACCGGCCCTTTTTCCATGAGACGGGGTCCTCCTGGCCCTGGGCCCGAGCCTTCGGCGCCGCCGCGCGGAGCCGCTGAAAGCCGCCGGCGTTCGGAGGGCCGGGAGCCCTGGGGCGGCGCGGCGGCAGGCGCAGATAGCGCCAGGGGTCGCGCGCAGTACTTTGCTCCCGGATTCTACTCCCCCCCCGCGGAAAATCCAAGGTCGGGTCATCGGGCCGGTCGGCCAGGATCGGCAGACGGGCAGGCCCAAGGCGAAAGGGCGGGTGCCCGCAGGCCAAAGCCTGGCCCGGCGTGAGGCCTGCCTAAAGCCGGCCGGGGCCTGGCGCTCAGCTGCATAAGTTTTTCGTAACCATTCAGCACCCCTTACCACGGCCCTGGCGGGCCGTGGGCTTCCCGGAGCGGTTACAGGCCCGAAGCCTGGCGGCGGCAGGCAGCTTCCGGCGCCGCATGCAGGCAAGCAGAGCAGGCAGGCAGGCAGGCAGGCAGAGGAGCCTTTGAAAACGGGATCTGTAACATACTGGAATGGTGGATTCTTCCATGGCACAGTTGGGTTTTCGGACATCCGTGGCATAGGTGCTCTCTATATACCATAAAATTTATAATATTATACTAATTTTTATAGCTATGTACTAGTTCGGGGCAGTCCCATGACCGGGACCGATTACAGGTGGCCCAATGAAGGATTAAAACGACCTCGCGGCCTGCCGCCCCGCAATCCCTGCGGCCAAAAGCTTAAAATGGTATGCAAATGCCTGGAAAAACACAGGATTTCCATGAAAATGCCTATCCTGGCTTCGCTTCTCCCAGGGCTTCCGCAAGATCCTCCGGTCCCGGCGGCAAAGCGCCCAGTTTTAGGCTTGAGCCGTTTATTCCGCGGGATTTCCGGCCGGTTTCCTGTTAGGGCCTGGGAGTTTAAGGAGCCACCTATGGCGGGAGGGGAACCCTGACGGGGCCTGAAGGACGGTGTCCCGGATCCGGGCTGAGCCTGAAGGGCGCCGCAAGGCTCACGGAGGCTTCCGCGCGCGGCAAGGCTCAGCCTCCGGCAAGCTTCCGGGCGGCCTGCCAAAAAGATTTGCAAGCCCGGGGCTATTCTGCTATTTTCAGCGTTGCGGCTTTCCGCCGCCGCCAACCCCCCGAAAACCACAGGCCCTCGTCGGAGCCCCAGCTCCCTGGCTTTCGCCGCCGGAGGCTTTCATAATGGAACATCCCGTACTGTTGCTCGTGTGGCTCCTGGAGAAGATGGGTTTCGGCCATTTCGCCCACGCCTACCCCCATGTCGTCTACGGCTGGCTCTTCGCCTTGATCCTCATCCTTGTCGGCTGGCTGGCCGGCAGGCGGATCACCATGGTGCCGGGGCGCCTCCAGCTGCTCTTCGAGGTCGTGATCGACACGATGTACAAGTTCCAGGAGGGCATAATGGGGCGCAGGGGCATGATCTTCTTCCCCCTCACGACCACCCTCATAATCTTCGTCTTCTTCTGCAACTTCAACGGCCTGATCCCCGGCTCCTTCGCCCCCACGTCATACCTCAACACCACCATGGGCTACGCGCTCATGATCGTGTTCCTCACGCACGTGATGGGCTTCAAGGTGCACGGCGTGAAGTACGTCAAGCACTTCCTGGGGCCCAGCCCGTTCCTGGCCCCCCTCATGTTCCCCGTCGAGATAGTCAGCCACGCGGCCAGGGTCGTGTCCCTGTCCTTCCGTCTCTTCGGCAACATCGTCGGCGAGGACCTCGTCATCGCGGTCCTGATGATGCTGGTCGGCCAGTACTTCATTCCCCTCCCCATGATGTTCCTGGGGCTCTTCACCGGCTTCCTCCAGGCTTACATCATCTCGCTTCTCGCCATGGTCTACATAGGCGAGGCCATGGAGGGCGAACACTGAGCCTTTAAGGGGCCTTGACCGGCTCCAGCGGGGGCCTTCGCTGAATTTCGGGGCCTGTCCCCTCGCCGGCGCGGATTTCACGCGCCGATGCCAGCCGCGCCTTTCAGGCCGCCGGCGCCCGGCCCGTTGTCCGGGAGCGCGGGTCAGGCGCTTTGAGGGGGCCCCTCGCCCGGAGCCCCTTGCGGCAAGCGGCGGGACAGCCGCCCCCACGAGTTTCCGCCGGGACCGCCGCCCCCCTCGGCGTCCCTTCCGCGCCACACGGACAAAACAAGGGGAACTTCCCTCGAAGGAGGACCGCCTCTCATGAAAAAGCTCGCCCTCTTCCTGCTCGCCTTCGCGGGCGTCCTCGGAGCCTCCGCCGCCGCCTTCGCGGCCGACGAGACCACCGCCGCCCTCGCGGTCATCGGCAACGTGGCCCTGGCGGCCGGCATCGGCATCGGCCTGGGCGTCGTGGGCCCCGGCATCGGCCAGGGCATCACCATGCTGGGCGCCCTGTCCGGCATGGCCCGGAACCCCGAGCAGACCGGCACGCTCCGCGTCTACATGCTCATCGGCCTCGCGCTCATCGAGTCGCTCGCCATCTACGCGCTCGTCGTGGCCCTCATACTCCTGTACGCCTTCCCGTACAGCGACATCGTGACGAAGTACCTCGGCGCCAGCTAAAGGTTCCCGCCTTAGCCCGCGCTTTTCGCGGCGCCTGCAAGACCCGTCTTTCCGGCGGCTCCCCGGACTTCTTCGGGGGGCCGCTTTATGTTTTAGGAGCGCCTAAGGCGCTTCCCAGCCCGCCTTCCTTCGCCTCCTGGGCCCCCGGCCCCCGGCCCCCGGCCCCGCCTTCGCCGCCGGCTGGGCCTGACCTCGCCTTCCTCGCCGGCGGGGCCTGACCTTGCCTCGCCAGGCGGCGGGGCCGAGGCCCGCCTTTCCCGCCTGCGGGGCCTCCCGGCCCCGCCTCTCCCGCCTGCGGGGCCCCCCGGCCCCGCCTTGACGAACCCCGCGCCCTCCAGCCGCCTGGAGGGCGCGGGGCCAGCCGGAGGCCGCGCATGCAGCCTGAAGATTTTCCTGAGGACATAAGAGGACATATCCTTCCGAAGCCGGGAGGGGATCTGCGCTACGACTGCCTCAAGTGCGGGGGAAGCTTCCCGCCGGATGCCCTTCACTACGTCTGTCCGGAGTGCGGAGGCCTCCTGCTCGTCAACGACCACGCCGAGGATCGTCTCCGGGAGCGGCCGGGGCCCTTCTGGAGGCGCCTGTTCGACTACCGGCTCATGGCTAACGTCCAGGCCCTCAGGGGGGTCTTCTGCTACCACGAGCTCCTCGCCCCGAACATCCCCCTGGAGGATGTCGTCTACCTGGGGGAGGCCCACACCCCGGCGGTCAGGGCTCCGGAAGCCCTGGAGCGCGAGGTGGAGGCGCCTTTTTACGTGAAGCTCGACGGCCTTAACCCCTCGGCCTCCTTCAAGGACCGGGGCATGGCCGCGGCCCTTTCCTTCGTCAAGCACCTTATCCGCGTCCAGGGCAAGAGCGGCGTCATGGCCGTCTGCGCCTCGACCGGGGACACTTCGGCGGCGGCGGCCCTCTATTCCGCGAGCCTGGGGGGCGCGGTGAAGGCGGCGGTGCTGCTGCCCAAGGGTTACGTCACCCCCCAGCAGCTCAGCCAGCCCCTGGGGGCGGGGGCAGGGGTTTTCGAGTTGCCGGGGGTCTTCGACGACTGCATGAAGGTGGTGGAGAAGCTCTCCGAGGCCTACGAGGTGGTCCTCCTCAACAGCAAGAACCCCTGGCGGGTCCTGGGCCAGGAGTCCTACGCCTTCGAGACGGCCCAGCAGTTCGACTGGGAGACCGGGGATCTCATGCTTTTCGTGCCGGTGGGCAACGCCGGGAACATCACCGCGGTCCTGGGAGGCCTGCTCAAGCTGTACCGCGCGCGGGTGATAGAGCGGCTCCCCCGGGTCACGGCCGTCCAGTCCGAGCGCGCCAACCCCGTGTTCAGGTACTACGCTTCGCCGCCTGAAGGCCGCACCTACCGCCCCGTCAAGGTCCGCCCCTCGGTGGCCCAGGCCGCCATGATCGGCGATCCGGTCTCCTTCCCGAGGCTGGCCAGGCTCGCGGCCGAGTACGAGGAGGCCAGGGGCCCCGGCTCCTTTCAGGCGGTGGAGGTGACCGAGCAGGCCATCATGGACTCCATGATTCTCGCCAACCGTTCCGGGCTCACGGTCTGCACCCAGGGAGGCGAGTCGCTGGCGGGCCTGAGGGCCGCCCTCGCGGGCGGGCTCATCGCAAAGGGGGAGACGGCGGTTCTGGACTCCACGGCCCACGCGCTCAAGTTCATGGAGTTCCAGAACGCCTATTTCCGGGGGGAGCTTTCCGCCGACTACGGGGTAGCCTCCCGTACGGAGAACATGAACGCCCCCAGGGGCCTGGAGCTCAAGGGGGTTACCCTGCCAGCCCAGGGGAAGGCCCTTTCCCCCGAGGAGAGCCGGATCTTCACCGAGGCGGCCGCCGGGGAGATAGCCGCTGCCCTGGGGCTGAGCCCCAAGGCCTGAAGTCCGCGGCCCTGAAGTTTCATGCCGCGCGAGGCCGCAAGGCCCGGAAAGCGCGCAAGCCCTGGCGGCGCCCGGCCCTGTGAAGAGCCCGGGCACCCGAGGCGCCGGACAGCCGAATGAAAAGACCTTCCGAAAGAAGGCGCTCCCCGCGCCACCGCCAGGATCCCGATCTTTCCGGCCGGCCCGCCGGGCCGCCGGAGTCGAGGCCTGCGGCCGGGCCTCACAGGCAGGGAGGCCGCAAGGCCAGGCAGGGGGGAGGGGGCGGAGCGCCCCGCAGGGGCTTTTCCGGGCAAGAGATCCTCTACCGCCCGGAACTCCTGGCCCCTGCGGGCGGGCCGGAGGCCTTCGCTGCGGCGGTGGAATCAGGGGCCGATGCCGTCTACCTGGGCCTGAAAAGCTTCAGCGCGCGGGCCCTGGCCGAAAACTTCAGCCTTCCCGAATTCAGGGGCGCCGCTGCGGAGGCCAAAAGGCGCGGGGTCAAGGTCTACGTGGCCGCCAACTCCCTCGTCAAGGAAGGCGAGATAAGGGAGGCCATGGCGCTCCTGTGCGCGGCAGCCAAGGAGGGCCCTGACGCCTTCATAGTCCAGGACCTGGGGCTGGCCTCCCTGTGCCGGAGGTTCCTGCCGGAGATCCCCCTCCACGCCTCCACCCTTGCCGCGGCGCACACGCCGGGCGCCCTCGCCCTTTTAGGGGAGCTGGGGTTCGAGAGGGCGGTCCTTCCCAGGGAGACGACCTTCAGGGAGCTGGAGCGGCTTTCCGCGGAAAGCCCCATAGACCTGGAGATCTTCATCCACGGGGCCTCATGCTTCTCTTTTTCCGGGCTGTGCCTCCTGTCCAGCTTCTCAGGCGGCAGGAGCGCGCTGCGGGGCGCCTGCACCCAGCCCTGCCGCAGGGCCTACCTGAACTCCGGCCGCCGCGACACCTTTTTTTCCGCCTCCGACTTCGAGGCCGCGCCTTTCGTCAGGGACCTCATGCGGCTCCCGCTCGCCGCCTTCAAGATAGAGGGCCGCATGAAAGGCCCGGATTACGTCTCCCGCGCGGTCAAGGCCTACCGGCTCCTCATCGACTCCGCCGCAGGGGACTTCGAGGGGGCCCTCGCGGAGGCCGCGGACCTACTCGACGACGCGCCCCAAAGGAAGAGGTCCCAGGGGTTCCTGAGCGGGGCGCCTGCGGTCTTCGCGCCGGAGCTGTTTTCCGGGGCGGCGGCTTCCGGTACCCGCCTCGGAAGGCTCAGGCCGGCGGCGGAGGAGGGCTGGTCCGCCGTTGTCCTGGAGCGGCCGCTAAAGCTCCACGACCGCCTGCGGGCCGTGGGCGCGAGAGGCGTGGAGGGGGCGGCCTTCAAGCTCAAGGGCATGCGTTACCCCTCCGGCGCGGCGGGGGGGCTTCCCGCAAAGAAAGGCGATGCGGGGAGAAGCGGTCCCGCAGGCGACAGGGATAGCGCAAGGAAGCGGCAGGCGGGAGCTGAAGGCGAGGCTGCGGGAAAGCTGCTGGCGGGGGCTGAAGGCGAGGCTGCGGGAACGCTGCTGGCGGAGGCTGAAGGCGAGGCTGCGGGAGAGCGGCAGGCGGGGGCTGAAGGCGAGGCTGCGGGCCTTCAGCCTGCGGCCAAAGGCTTGCGCCGCCTGACAGGAGAGGACCCTGCGGAGGCCAGGGCCGGGCGGGCGGAGGCCAGCGGCGCGCCAAGCGGGGAGGCCGCGCCGCTGGAAGAGGCCCCGGCCGGGGCCGAGGTGGAGATCTTCATCGGGGGCAAGGACGGGTTCTCCGGGGCAGGCACCCTGTACCGCACCGGTTCCGGGTCCGAGGAGAAGGCCTGGCGCGCGCATCCGGCGGCCAGGGCGATCGCGGCCGCGGCAGCCCGGGCCCCTCAGAGGACGTCCGCGCTGCCCAAGGCCGTAGCGGATGCCTTGCGGTGGAGGAGGCAGCAGGCGGCGAGGCCTGCTCGAGCGACCGCAGGCAGGCTCTGGCTTTGGCTGGAGGATGCGCGGGACTTGCGGGAGACGGCCCCCCTGTCCCCGGCCCGGGTGATACTTCCCCTGACAGCCGCCAACGCCAGGGAGATCGCCAAAAGGAGGCTCAAGGGCCTGGCCAGGGTCGTGTGGAGCCTTCCCCCCCTCGTCTTCGGCGCGGAAGCCGCCAGGCTCAAGGCCCTGGCGGCCGCCTTGGCCCGCAAGGGCTTCGGGGAGTTCATGTGCGCGTCCCTGAGCGGCGCGGCCCTCGCCCGGGAGGCGGGGGGCGGGCGCGTCAAGATTTACGCCGACCACAGGCTGGGCTTCCTCAACCGCTTCGCGGCCGACGCCTTGAGGGACCTGGGGATCGAGGCGGCGACGGCGAGCCTCGAGATCGACTCCGAGACCTGGAACAGTCTTCTGGCCGCCCCCTTCAAGGGAAAGACGCTGTGCTACCTCGCCGGGCGCCCCCCGCTCTTCACCTCGCGCTACGTGCCCGGCTTGAAGAGAGGGCCGGCGGAGAGCCCGCGCGGGGAGAGGTTTTGGCCCGCCCGCGAGGGGGAGGCCTTCGTGCTCCTCCCCGACCGGAAGGTCTTCATGGGCGGCTTCCTTAAAGGCCCTGAGCTCCCTAACCTCCTGGGCTACATCGTGGACCTGAGGCGCGAGAAAGACCCCGCCAAGGCCGCGCAGGAGGCGCGCAGGGCCGCGGCCGAGGGGAGGCGGGCCGCCGGATCCGGCTTCAATTTCAAAAGGGGGCTGAGCTAGGGCTGCGCAGGCTGCCACGGCCAAGGCTGCGGTTGATTCCTGAGCCGGGGCCGCCGATGGCGCCAGGGCCGGGGCCGCCGATGACGCCGGGGCCGCCGCCGCCCTGAATCCCGGGGCTCAAGGCGCTGGCCGCAAGCCGCTTCCGGCAGCCCCGATCCGCCTGCCGGGGCGCGCATGGCCCGGAACTCAAAGCGCGGGCCATAAGACCCGAGCCGGGCAGGTCATGCTCCGCCCAGCGCGGCTTCGGGCGCAAGCAGGGGAAATCAGCCTTCCGGCTGAGTCACCTCACTTTTTGGCTTTTCAGCTCCCAATAGGCTTCCAGAAGCGGGAGCAGGGCCTGGCGTTGTCCCGCCGTCCAGGATCCGTCGGCCCCGGCGGGGGGGCCTATGGGGGCCAGGGCCTCCAGCAGCCCGGGGATGTTCGCCCCCGGAAGCGTCAAGGGCCCGGCCTCGATTCGGTCGAGCCCGCAGCCTTCCGCGAAAAAGCCGAACACCGTGACTGCGGCCCCGGCCCCGGCCCCGGAGCCGGCCAGGCTTAAGGTCAGGTGCGGGCCTTCCCTGGCGAACCGGAGTTCAGCCGGGGATGCGCCAAACAGCGTGAGGGAATCGGCGCCGGCGCCGCAGGCGTAGACGAGATCCAGGCCTCCGCCGGGGCCGAAAACATAGGCGTCGTTGCCGGGACCCCCCGCGAGCAGGTCGTTGCCGGGACCCCCCGCCAGGACATCGCTCCCCTGGCCGCCGGCCAGGATGTCATCTCCTTCGCCGCCGTGGAGCTCAACGTCCCCGTTGCCGCCGAGGAGGCGGTCGGGGCCGCCCTCTCCGTACAGGATCGCCTTCAGGCAGCCGTCGGCGCGCAGCTCGTCCGGTCCTTCCGTGCCGTGAAGGCCCGTCGTCTTCAGGATATCCTCGCCCTGCATCAGCCCGCCGCTTGCGAAGGCGACGGCCCAAATCGCCCAGCCTGAGCAGGGCCCTCAGGCGCCGCCCCGCACGGTCAAGGTCTCGCCCGTGTCCCTGACCCGGACTGAGAGGTCATGCCTCTTTCCGGAAAGGGCGATCCCGAAGGTCACGTCCTCCGGAGCGAGGCCGGCCAGGCGGATCCTTTCGCGCCCTTCCCCGCCGCAGGAGGCGACGCCCTCATCGTCCTCTCCCTCACGGCCCTCCGCATGGTCTTCCGCGACGTCGTCGCCGTACCCTCTGCCGAAGACGTAGATGTCCGCTCCCGCCCCTCCGGCCAGCAAATCGTCGCCCGGGCCCCCGTCCAGGATATCGTCGCCTGCCTCTCCCAGCAGGCGGTCATTGCCCTCGCCCCCGAACAGGGAGTCATCCCCCTCCCCGCCGCGGAGGACGTCCGGGCCGCCCTCGCCGAACAGCGCGTCGGCGCCTCCCCCTCCGGACAGGCGTTCCGCGGCTTCCCCCCCGATCATGAAATCGGGAGAGCCGCCGCCGTCGGGCGTGAAGTTCCGGGTCCCGTAAACCGAGACGCCGCTGCGGCGGCAGAAATCCAGCATCCGCCTGTCGGGGGGAAGGCTCAAGAGCGTGTCGCGGGCGAGCTTAAGGCCGTTCCAGTCTGACAGGAGCGAAAAGACGGCGTTGGTCCTGGAGTAGTCCAGGAGATACCCCAGGCCGTTGTACGTGTCCTCCGCCATGAGTTCCCGGAAGCTGGCCTCTACGGCGGTCATGTCGAACCTGACCCCGCTGGGATTCTGCGTGAGCCTGACGTCGATGAGATCCGAAAGCTCCCTGAACCTGGACTGAAACAGGAGGTCGCGGTAGATCCTCTCGAACAGGTCATCGTAGGCCTGATACGCCAGGTCCATCTGACGGGACCCCACCGAGACCCCCATGACGGGGGGGCCGCCGCCGGGGAAGACCTTCAGGCTCCACTGGAGCTCCTGCCCCGGCCCCAGCTCCTCGGGGAGGGCATAGAAATAGTGCCCGTAAAAGGCCTCCAGGACGTGGATCTTCCTGTTCCACTCCGCCACGAGGCCGCGGAAGCGGGCGGAGAGGCCGGGGTTGCGCTCGTCGTCGGTGAAGTCCCTCGCCGCCGCGGCGTCTGTTATGTTCCGGTGCCGGTAGGCCCCGGCGAGGCGCTGGTAGCGTATCTCGTAGCGGCCCCGGGCATGCTCGTCCAGGGTCCTGGCCTGGGGGCTAGTGTCTGCCCAGGCCGTCAGGAGATCCGCGAGGATGGCGCGCTGCTCGGAGCGTCTCCCGGACCCGGCGAAGGCCTCAAGATGGCGCCTCACCTCCGGGCTCAGGGCCGCGGCCTCATGGAGATCGCGCACCATGCCCGAGCCTCTCGCGTTCGGTAGGCCCTCCTTGACGTCGTCCGGGACCGGGACCGCCTCCCGGAAGCGCCGCATCCGCGTGTCGGAGAACAGGACGGCATCGGCCAGGGCGCCCGGGGAGCCGTCTTTTTTCAGGTAGGTCCCCAAAGCCGCGATGGCGTTGCCGCCTCCGGCGTCCCTGAGCCCCGCGTACTCTGGCGTTGTCTTCAGGGCGGCTATGCCGAGGTCCCCGAGGGAGGAAAGCTCGCCCTCGTCGGTCTCGCCGTCCCCGTCAAGGTCCCTCCACAGCCTGAGGGAAGCCCAGCCCGGGTCCCCGGAGTCCACCAGCCCGCTTCCGTCGGCGTCTTCTTGGGCCAGGGCCGCGAAGCCGTCCGCGCAACGGCCGCCGCCGCTATTAGGGGTCTGAGACCCGAAAAGCTCCGCTCCGCGCCCGATCTGGCCGTCCCCGTCCAGGTCCCTGGCCAGGAAGGCGTCCTTGGGCGCCGGCCAGCCGGTGCCGGCAAGGATCCCGTCCCCGTCGTGGTCGAACAGCACGGGTAGCTTGCCGCGTTTCCTGGCGGCGAGTTCCACCCCGTTCCCGTCCAGATCCAGGACCAGGGGGTCAAAGCCGACAGGGCCGCCGCTTCCGGGGATTCCCCGGCTCCCGCCGCCGCCCGAGCGGGAGACCGGTTGCCCGCCGGCCGCTGGGGCGCCTGAGGGAGCGTAGCCGGGCGCGGGAAGGCTTCCGGCCGCCTCTTCCGAGCCGTCCCCGGCGCGGTCGGAGGACAGCGGGAGGAGCGCGGAAGCCAGGATCAGTATGAGGGCGGCGAGGCCTGACGTGTGCGTTAGGGGGCGCATGGCGTTTTCCTGGGCCGGTCCCTGCCGCAGGGGGCAAGCCCTCTGCGGCCTCAGGGCCGGAGACGGGCGGGCCCGGCAGGCGGTTTCGGAGGGAGGGGCCGCGCCGGCGGCGGGAACGGCGCGGCAGGCCAGGCGGGGGGCCGCGGCTTACGGATTTCCTTCAGGGGCTTCGGCTCCCCGTTTCCAGAACGACGGCAGCAGCCGGGAGAGGGCCGTGAGCTGCTCTTCCGTCCAGGTCATGCCGGGCCCGGCGGGGGGCCCGACGGGCGCCAGGGCCTCCAGCAGCCCCGGCACGTCGCCTTCGGCAAGGGTCATGCGGCCCGCCTTGACGGCGTCTATCCTGCGGCCTGAGCCGAACCAGCCGCTGACCGTGATCTTGTCCGGGCTCCCGACGACGCCTACCGTCAGGTCCCGGCCGTTTCGCGCGAGCCAGAGCCCTTCGGGGGTCATGTCGAAAAAGGCCAGCGTGTCGTTTCCGCCGCCGGTGTTGTCGATGATGTCCTGCCCGACTCCGGCGAAGTAAAGGTAGGCGTCGTCGCCGGGCCCGCCGTCCAGGCGGTCGTCGCCTGCCCCGCCCTGAAGCCGGTCGTTTCCTTGGCCTCCGTTCAGCAGGTCGTCGCCGTTCCCGCCGAAGAGCAGGTCGTCCCCGGTTCCCCCGAAGACCTCATCGTTCCCCTCCCCTCCTTCCAGGACATCGCGGCCGGGCCCGCCGATGAGCCTGTCGTCCCCGGTCTCGCCGTCAAGCGCGTCGTCCCCGGCTTCGCCCTGGAGCGTGTCGTTGCCTCTTCCCCCCACTATGAGGTCGCCCAAAGGGCTTCCGGTGACAAGGTCGTTCCCCCCTTCGCCGTAGACAGCCGTATAAAACCGCGGCCTCACGGTCAGGACGTCGCGGCCGGAAGTCCCGGCGAGGAAGAAGATCCCGCCGTACGCCCTGTAGAACCAGCCCGTGCCGTCGGCGAATTCCACCTTCCTGAGGCGCGGCCTGCCGGGGCCTTCGCCGAACTTCACGGTCAGGGTCTCGCCGGTCTCCCTGATCCGGATAGTCATGTCGCGGCCCGATACGAAGACGGGGCCGGCGCCGGCGCTGGAATCGGCGCCTGAGGCTGATCTTAAGTTTACCCTGGATCCGGAATCAAGTCCTGAATCGGCGCCTGAGGCTGATCTTAAGTTTACCCTGGATACGGAATCAGGTCCTGAATCGGCGCCTGAGGCTGATCTTAAGTTTACCCTGGATACGGAATCAGGTCCTGAATCGGCGCCGGAGCCTGAGCTTGAGATCACGCCGTGGCCTGAGCCGGAGATCGCGTTGGAGCCGGCAGTTGGGCCTGAGCCGAATCCTGGAATCACTCCGTAGCCTGATCTGGAGAATGCGCCGTTGCCTGATCTTGAGATCACGCCGTGGCCTGAGCTGAAGATCGCGGCGGAGCCGGCAGTTAGGCCTGAGCCTAATTCTGGGATCAATCCGTAGCCTGATCTGGAGATTGCGCCGTAGCCTGATCTGGAGCTTAAGCCGTAGCCTGATCTGGAGCTTAAGCCGGAGCCTGAGCTGGAGCTTAAGCCGGAGCCTGAGCTGGAGATTAAGCCGGAGCCTGCACCGTGGCCTGCGCCTGTGCCGGGGCCTGCGATGGGGCCGGGGCCTGCGCTGGGGCCGGGGTCTGCGCCTGCGCCGGAGCCTGACTTTAAGTTTACCCTGGATCCTGAATCAAGTTCTGAATCGGCGCCGGAGCCTGAGCTTGAGATCACGCCGTGGCCTGAGCCGGAGATCGCGTTGGAGCCGGCAGTTGG
>JAITRL010000044.1 GCA_031288415.1 Deltaproteobacteria bacterium
CCCCCGCCTATGGCCAGATACCTCGCGACAGTGGTCGGAATCGACCGCACCGGCATCGTGCATTCGGTCTCCAGCGTGCTCCTCGGGCACGGCTGCGCCCTTTCGGAGGTCACCCAGACCACCCAGCTGGGGCAGTTCGCGGGGCTGTTCTCCTTCTCGGCCCCCGAGGGCCTGGATGCGGGCCGGCTCGCCTCGGACCTCAACGGGGCCCTCTCCGGCTTAGGCCTCACGGCATGGATCACCGCCGCGGCGGGGGCCCCGCCCGCCGCGGCGGCCGATTCGGAGCCCTACGTGATGACCCTGACCGGCCCGGACAGCCCCAGGCTCATCCCCACGGTCACGGGGACCCACGCCTCCTTCGACGCCAACATCGAGAACCTCAGGTCCCTCGCGCTCTCCACGCCGGAGGGGGCGGAGGGGGAGGGCCGCGCCGCGGGGCCCGTGGTCCTGGTCCTCGAGATATCGGTCCCCGCCGGGGTGAGCCAGAAGGCCTTCCGCCAGTCCCTGGCCCTCGCCGCGGACGAGCTGGGCACCGAGATAAGCCTCCAGCACCGGGACATCTTCGAGGCCATCCACCGCCTGTAGGGAATCCGGGCCGCCTCCGGCTCCGCGGCCCCGGCCGGGAAAGCGTCTCGAGGCGAGGGGCGCGTGCCTGAGGCCGGTTCGTGTTTTGCCGTTTCAGGGCGGCGATCCTGATTCCGGGCGGCCGGCCGACGGCGCCTGGATGCCGTCGTAATCATGCGCAGGTTTTCCGTTGATGATTTCCGCTTCCGCTGGGCAGGCGGAAGGGAAAACATGCGGCCGCGGCAAAGGCTTGACACCCTAGGCAAAATGCCGTATTAGCCTTAAGCGAGGCGTACAAGGCGACAGTAGCGGCAGGGCAGGAAACCTGATGATACGGAGCGGACGGCTTGAAGGCCGCGACAATCACCCGGAAGGCGTTCCCCTTCGGCCAGCGGATGTCCCGACCGCGTGAAGGCGCGGCGTCGAGGCGCCGGCCGTTCCGGTCCCGCGCGACGTCTTCCCCGGACGAGTCATCAGGTTTTCGGCGCGCGGCAACGGGCTTTTCCCGTTTTGCGCCGCTTGCCGCGGCAACGCGCGGGATATGCCGTTTTGTCCCGCAGGCGGCGGTTTTCCCCTTAGTTCCCCTGGCCGCAAAATCCGGGCCGCGCCGCGGCGAACGTGAAGTCATCAGCATGGGCGGAGACCCGATTTCCTTGAAAATAAGCCGTTTGAGGGCCGGGGAAGCCCCGCGGGTCCTTGACCTGTTTTCCGGCTGCGGAGGCATCTCCCTCGGGTTTCAGGCGGCCGGCTTCGAGATTTCAGGGGCCGTGGAAATCGACCCGGATGCGGCTCTTTCGCACGCGGAAAATTTCCATCCTTCCCCTGACGCCGCGTTCCGGATCCATTCCATGCCATGGGACATAACAGTCACGGAACCTGAGGAGCTGGCCCGGGCGTTCGGGCTCGGGGACGTCGCGGGCGGGATAGACGTGATCGTGGGCGGCCCCCCGTGTCAGGCTTTCGCGCGGGTCGGAAGGGCGAAATTGAGGGAGGTGCGCGCTCATCCTGAAGCGTTCATGCGCGACGGCCGCGGCGGCCTGTACCGGCGCTACCTGCATTACGTGCGCGCGTTCAGGCCTGCCGCGCTGATGCTCGAGAACGTGCCGGATGCCCTGAACTACGGGGGCCATAACATCGCCGGGGCGATTTCCGAGGCTCTCGGGGAGCTGGGGTACGTAAGCAGGTACGCTTTGCTGAACGCCGTCCATTACGGGGTCCCGCAGATGAGGGAGAGGATGTTTCTGGTCGCCTTCGCCAGGGGGCTCAGCCCCGGCCGGTTCTTTCCCGCCCCGACCCGTCGCCATGAGCTTCCTAAAGGCTACGGCGGCTCCCGCCAGGTCGCGCTGAAGGCCCTGAACGCGGACAGGCTTTCCCTGGCAGGCGGGAGGGATTCCGGCTTCGTTCAGGCGCCTGGCCCCGGAAACGATCTTCCTCCCGCGGTGACCGCCAGGGAGGCTATCGGGGATCTGCCTCCCGTCACCCTGCATCTCGAAGGCAGGCTCAGGCGGGGCGCAAGGCGCCTTGACGCGGCGGTTCCTTACCCGCGAGACGCTGAATTGCGCGGTTACGCCCGTCAGATGAGGACGTGGAACGGTTTTGAGGGCTCAGAAGGCATTGTTGACCATGTGATCCGCCATCTGCCGCGCGATTACGACATTTTCGAGCGGATGAAGCCGGGAGACCAGTACCCGGAAGCGTATCAGGCGGCCTTGGCCATTTTCCGGGAACGGCTGCAGGGCCTCAGGGAGGCGGGCAAGGCGATGACCGAAGGCGGCAGGGAATACGGCGAGCTTTTCGCCGGCACGGTCCCGCCGTACAGCCCGGACAAGTTCCCGAACAAATGGCGCAAGATGGAGGCTGACGAGCCCGCAAGAACGCTTATGGCCCACCTCGGGAAAGACGGCTACTCCCATATACATTACGACAGCCGGCAAAAGCGCACGATTTCCGTCCGCGAGGCCGCAAGGCTTCAGTCTTTCCCTGACGGCTTCAGGTTTCACGGCACGATGAACCCGGCGTTCAGGCAGATCGGGAACGCCGTGCCTCCGCTTATGGCCAAGGCCATCGCGGAGGCCATGGCTTCGGCCTGGAGGGCCGGTGACCGGGCTGCCGCGCGTTAACCGTTCGGCGCCGCGGCCCCCGGCCCTGGCGGGCCGAGGGCCGCTTCGGGGCGGCCGCGGGCCAGGCGCCTGCCGCCCGGCCCGCGGCCCTCCCGGAAACCGGGCGCGGCAGGACTTTGCGCCGTGCCCATGAGGGCCGCGGCGCCGGCTAATACGGGAACGGCTCGTCCGGAGGCCCGCCCCGCCCGGCGGCCTTGCGGATCCACGCGAGGCGGGCCGCGGCGTTCCTGGTCTCTGCGGCTTTCCCGCCTTTGGCCCTCTTCAGGGATTCATGCGCCAGCTCCTGCTGGCGGAGGGCCTCCTCCCATTCGCCGAGCCAGCTCAGCGAGCCCGCGTACTCTTGCCGCAGCACCGCGGCGGCCGCGCTGTCCTCGCCCAGGGCCCGCGCGGCCGCGAGGGCCGCTTCCCTGAACCGCTCCGCGGCCTCGCCGCGGCGCCTGGCCTCGAGGAGGATGTGCCCCAGTTCCCTGGAGGTCCGGGCGGCCTCGGCGCCTGCGGCCTCCGGCAGCCCGGCCGCGGCCGCGAGGCGCGCCTTGAGGGCGTCCTCGGCCTCGGACAGTCGCCCGGCGGACCGGAGGAGCTCGGCCCTCCCCCTGGCGGCCGAGAAGGCCAGGGGGTGCCCCTCGCCCAGGGCCCGGGCGGCATCCTCTTCCATACGCCAGAGCCCGATCAAGGGCTTCCCCGCCCCGCCCAGGCCGCCCTCCAGAAGGCCTGCGGTCTCCCTGGCGAACAGGGTCTCGGCGTCAAGGCTTCCTCCCGCCTCCTCAAGCCCCTTGGCGATCCGCAGAGCCTCCTTCAGGACCGCGGCGGACCTGTCCTTGAGAAGCCAGCGGGCGCGGAGCCGGCGGCTCTCGACCGCGAGCCAGAAGGGCCCGCCCTCCTGCCCGGCGGCGGCGGCGGCCTTGGCGAGGCTGTCCCAGGCCTCGGCCGCTGCCCCGTAGTCCCCCGAGTCCCAGGCTTCTTCCGCGGACAGCCTGATCCGTTCCTTGTCCGGCGGCATGGCCCGGAAATCCCAGGGCGGGAGATAGAGGGCCTTTTCAGGAAGAAGCCCGCCCCTTTCGGCCCGGGCGGCTTTGGCGGGCGGCGGGGCCTTGGCGGCAGGGCCGCTTGAGGCGGGAGTGCGCCTCGCCCGGCGGGCCGCGAAGATCGCGAGCAGGAGGATCGCCGCCATGCCGGCCGCGAACGTAAAAAACGAGGGGTCAAGGGAAACCGAGCCAGCCTCACCGGCGGAGGCGCCGGCGGCCAGGGCCGAGGCGGCCGGGGCGAGCGCGGCCAGGGCAACGGCGGCGGCCGCGCCCCGTGAGGATCCCCTGTTTCCGTGACGGCAAGACACCGGCGCCTCGCAGTTCTTCCCCATTCCGCTCGCCTTTAGGCGGGCGAGGCCTCCGGCCGCGCGGGGGGCCTTCCCCCGTCGGGCCAAGCCTGACGGCCCCGTTGCCCTCCGTCTCCGGCGGAAGGGGCGCCGGCATTGCGGAGCCCTTGCCTTGCGGGCTCGGGCTGCCCGGGCAGGCCTTGCCTGCAGGGCCATGCCCGGGGGCTTGTCCGCGCCGGGGCAAAGGCGGCTCTAGTCATGCGGATTCTCCCTGGCTAGGCCCTCTTCAGGGGCGCGGCCGCCGAAGGCGCGCCAGCGGAAGCGCGAAATGCGGCGGCGCAGGAGCCAAGCCCGCCATCCCGGGTTTGCGGCAAGCGGTGTCCGGGCGTTACTGAGGGGGCCTGCCGTCCGGAGGGGGTCGGGGCCGGAGACGGAAATGCCGCAGGCGCGGCGGGAAACCCGCCTTCGTTGTCGCGACGCGCCTGCAGGCCGGGAAAACTTCCGGCCCTGGGGAGGGCCGGGCGCCGTTCCCCGAGAGGGCGACGGGCGGGCTTCCGGCGGTCTCCGGTGTCAAGCTGCCCGCACGGCCGCGAATGGGCCGGGGAAACAGGACCAGCGGGGTTGTCCCGATCCGGGCCGTCCCCTGCGGAATTTCTTTAGTCTCCGCCGCCGGTCGCGAAAGCGGCCATGCGCCCGACGTGGCAGAAAGCATCGACCGGTTCCGCCGCTAAAGGCCAATTTGGCGGCAAAGGCGCACGTATGGATCCGTAAGGGAAAAATTAAATTGATGGAGGAAAACTGCGGTATTGATGAGTTCGCTGATGCGGGAGCTGGCAAAATTATGGCTTAAATTTGGAGTCTTCGTCATTATTATGTTTAATAACAGGTAAATTAGATAAATTTAATTTCTTTACAACGAAATCATAAGCACTAGCGGCAGTTTTTAAAGCTATTTTAGCTGTAGGTTCTGTAATATCTATACGATCTGGATATTTAACATTTACTGCATAAGGGTCAAATTTAGCAACATTTAACTTTAGAGATAAAAATTCTTGATCTAACTTTGCACAAAGATCACAAAGTATTGATAAATTATGAGTTTTAGGTATATCTAAATCTTTAAAACAAAGATATGCTTTCAATGCTTTTTCAACTGTTTGATGACAATGATAGCAAATTATATGTAAAGGTTTTTTATATGTTGTAGTATATAGATGATTTGCTGAAAAAAAATCTTCGCTAGCTAAGTATAGCCATTCTCTGACATTATCACCTTCGTTCATATAATAATTTTCCTTCATTATAAATTTTACGCTCTAAAGTATTATATTGCTTCCGTTCTTCAAATGTATTATGATGTTTTGCAATAATATCTAAAGGTGTTTCTATTTGTATGGAACAAAGAGATTCATATAAATTTGTCATAACTTCAATTGGGAGCAAATCTACATCATCAGATATAACTACAAAAATATCATAATCGCTATCTTTATTTGGTACGCCATATGCATGTGAACCAAATAAATATATTTTTTCAGTCGATACAGTCTGAATAATTACTTCTAAAATTCTTTGTAGCTCATCGTTCAACATAAAAAAACTCAATAAATATCTATAATATATACATATACCAAAATATAATATAACTAATATATTACAATAATTACTACTTATATTATTAAAATAATATTAATTATTAATAAATATCTATTAACAACATATAAAATAAAATATAAAATTATATTCTCATCGCACAGTATTTTTTTTTAGTCTTCTGATAACAGCCAAGCCTTACCCCGCAACAAATTTATCATGACGGAGCCCCGCCTTCAAGAGGCGGAGGCAAGACCGGGGACAGCCAGAGTCAAGGCGGGTCCGGCGGGGCCGGCGCGAAAGCCCTCAGCAGTCCCGGACAAGCCTCTCGAACATGGACCAGACCGCGGAGATGCGGCGACCGGCGAAGTCTGGGCAGTACAGGCAGGCGGCCTGCACGCTGTCTATGACCGCCAGGCAGGCATCGGCCACGGCATCGACGTTTTCGGGCCGAACTTCCGAAGCGGCCGCCTCCCGGCGGAACAGTTCCAGGAGTCCCGGAAAAAATACCCGGTTCAGGGCCAGGATCGCCTCCCGGAGGCCTGCGGACGGCATGTAGACCGACCGCAAAAGGAACATGAGGCAAGGCGGCTCCTCCGCCAGCCTCCCGGTGAGGGATCCGAGGTATCCTTTCAGCCCTGCGGAGAGCCCGCCCGCCCTGAGGGCGGAGTCCACGATCCCCGTCTCCCTGTCCATGGCCTCGCGCAGGAGAGTCAGGAAGAGGTCCTCCTTGCTTTTGAAGCCGCTGTACACCGAGGCCTTGCGGATGCCGGCCCCGCGCGCGATGTCGGAGACGAGCGCCCCGTCGTAGCCTTTTTCCGCGAACAGGCTGACGGCAGCGGCGTGAAGCGTCCGACGTGAGGGGGTCCGTTCCGGAGGGGAGGGGAAGGTCTGTTCCTGTGGCATGGGTCCTTGCCGCGGGCGCCGGCCGGCGGAAATGCCCGCGGGCCGGGTCAGCCGCGGGAGCCGGCGGGGGGCTTGCCTGCCTTGCGGCAGGCGGCCGGAACATGGCGAGGGCGCGCGGCTTTTGTCAACGGGCGGGGGCCGCTTCCCCGCCGCTCCTTCCGCCGGGCCCTTGGCCCGCGCCCTCCGGAAAGCGCCCGCCGCGCCTCGCGCGCGGGCGAGCCGCGCCCGCCGCGCGGCTTTCAGGCGGGGGCCCGCGGCCGCCGGCTTCAGGGGCCGGGGCTCAGGGGCTCAGATGTAGTCGAAGAGCACCCGCACCCAGGGGAGCGAATCCTCCAAGGCGCGCCGGTCGCTCACCTGCCCGGAATCGAGCCAAAGGTACGCGAGGCGGCCCAGGCCCCTGAGGGGCTCGAAGTCCCGGACGCGGTTGAATTTGAGGGAGAGGCTCTCGAGCCTGGCGAGGGATGCGGCGAAGGAGAGGTCGCAGGCGCGGTTCCCGTCGGCCCGCAGGAGGATCAGGTTCCTGAGGCCGGAAAGCGGCGAGAGGTCCGAGATGCCGTTGCCGCAGACGTCCAGGCGCTCAAGGCCGGTCAGGCCGGCCAGGGGCCACAGGTCCGGGCAGCCGCAGGAGTTCAGGTCAAGGTCGCGCAGGGAGGCGAGCCCGGAAAGCGGGCTGAGGTCCCGCGGCCGGTTGAAGTCCAGGTTCAGGCGCGCGAGGCATTTCAGGCCTGAGAGCGGCGCAAGATCCTCCGCGCGGTTGTTGGGGAGGGCAAGGCCGGTGAGCGCCGCGAGGCCGGAGAGCGGCGACAGGTCGGAGGCGCCGCAGGAGTCCAGCGACAGGCTGGACAAGGCCGAGAGGCCCGCCAGCGGGGAGAGGTCGGGGGCCCGGTTCTGGTCGAGGTTCAGCCGTTCGAGGGATTTCAGGCCGGCCAGCGGCGAGAGATCGGCCGCGCGGTTGCCCGCGAGGTTGAGGGCCCTGAGGCGGGTAAGCCCCGCGAGCGGGGAGAGGTCCTCCAGGCCGTTGCGGGCGAGGTTGAGCTCCTCGAGTTCCGTGAGGCGGGAAAGCGGCCCCGCGTCCGTCGCGCGGTTGCCCTCGAGGTCGAGGGACTCGGCGCGCGAGAGCCCCGCGAGGGGCGAGAGGTCGGAGATCAGGTTGGCCCGCAGGGACAGCTTCCTGAGGCGTCTGAGCGGGGCAAGGGGCGAGACGTCGGAGACGCGGTTGCTGTCCAGGGACAGCCGCTCGAGCGAGGCGAGCCCCTCCAGGCCGTCCAGCGACTCCAGGGAGTTCTCGTCCAGGTACAGTTCCCTGAGCTCCCGCAGGCCGGCGAGGGCCTCGGTCCCGGCGGCGGCGCCGTTGCTCTTCAGGCTCAGGAGCTTCAGCCGCGAGAGCGGCGCGAGGGGACTCAGGTCGCGGAAGCGGTTGCGGTCGAGGATCAGCTCCTTCAGGCCGGCGAGCGAGGAGAGCGGCCCCAGGTCCTCCGCCTGGCACTCCGTGAGGTTGAGGCGCTCCAGGCGCCCGAGGGAGGAGAGCGGGCCCAGGTCCAGCGGGGCCTCGTCGCTGTCCAGCATGCGCTCCCCGAATGCCTCGGGCCCGGGAAGGATTTTGGCGCGGCCGTTCTGGATGTCGAGCTTGCGCAGCCGGCGCAGGGGAGCGAGCGCGCCCAGCGCGCCTGCCGTCAGGCGGCAGTCCGCGAGCCCCAGCAGCTCGAGGTCCCTGAGGCCGGACAGGGGCGAGAGGTCAGAGACGGGGTTGTTCATCACGTTGAGGGACCTCAGGCGGGCAAGCCCGGCCAGCGGGGAGAGGTCCGTGATGAGGTTGTTGAAGAGGTGGAGCGATTCCAGGCGCGCGAGCCCGGAAAGCGGGCGGAGATCGGAAAGCGAGTTGAAGGACAGCTGGAGGTCGCGCAGGTTCCCGAGCGGGGCGACGAACCCGGCGTCGGTGAGGCCCAGGTCCGCGAGCCTGAGCTCCTCCAAGGCCGACAGGCCGGCCAGCGGCGAGAGGTCGGCCCCGGCGTTGTAGTTGAGCGAGAGGCTGGAGAGCCCGGGGAGCCTTTCCAGGAAGCGCAGGGCCTTGAGGCGGTTGTTGTCGAGGCACAGTTCCCTGAGGGCCGGAAGGCCCGAGAGCTCAAGGCCCGCCAGGCCGCAGCCCGCCGCGGAGAGCTCCCGCAGGGACGGGCAGCCGGAAATCCTCAGGGTCCCGGAGAAGCGGGCCCCGTCCAGGTAGAGGCCGGCCAGGCAGCCGTACTCCACCAGGCCCTCCTCGTCCGACAGGGACACCTGGCCGGGGACCGACATGTCCCAGCGCAGGGAGCCCGGCTCCGCCAGCGCGTGGATCTCCGACAGGGCCTCCACGGCGCCCGGCTCGGCCACGGTGTGGCTGAGCGCTTCGGCAAGGATCAAGGACATGCTTTGCCGCCTTCCGGACGCGGATCTGGCCGCGCGGCGGCGCGGGGGACTGCCGCGCGCAGGGCCCGCGCGCGCCCTCCGCCTGAAAGTCTCCCGGCCCCGGAAGCCGAATGTCCGCGGCATGTTTTTCGACGAGATTAGGAGGTCCGCCCGGCCGGGCGGAAGAAGCGAGGCAAGGGCGGCCGGCCGCAGGCCCCGAGGCCGCGCGAAAAGGCGGCGGCGCAAGGAGAGGCCTGCGCTCCGGGCGCCGGGTCTGCTGTGGCGCGCGCGCCCTCGGCCGCAGGTCGCCAGTCCCCGGAAAAAGAATGTCAGGGGAGCGTTTTAGGACGATAAGGGGACGTCGCCCGGACGGGCGGAAGAGGCGAGGCGAAAAAAGCCCTGAGCCCTGCGGCCGCGCGGGAAGGCGGCGGCGCAAGACGCGGCCGGCGCTCCGGGCGCCTGGCCGCGGCGGGGGGGCGGGAGGGCCGCGGGACAGGGCCTGAGGCCGCCTTTCTCATAGGCCGGCCTCCGGGCAGGGGGCCTTGAGACATGTCAAAACGCAACGGAAGGCATTATCCCCTTGCTTCAGCTCACAGTCAACAGACGGCTGATTCTTACGCCAAAGGCCTTCTCTCAGTTTTTCCACTTTTAAACGCCTTATAGAGTTTTTTTTCTATATAGTATACTCCATATGGCATATTACATTTATCTACGATTTTCAACAAGCCTTTTCGCGCAGGAGTCATGCTTGCCGGTTCGGGGCGGTTTCCGCCTGCCCCGGGCGAAATCCTCGCCGGCGGCGCGGATCGGCTTAAGTCCGCCGCGGGAAAGGGCTCTTGGCGGCGCCCCTTCGGCCAGGGGAGGGTGGCAGGCCCGGAGGCGCCTTCGCCGCTGGCGGCGGCTTTCGGCCGTTGCGGGCCGTTTACGGCAGTTGACAGCCTTATAGCCATGCCATATAATTTCATGATCCTCCCGGAGCCCCCCTCACGGCCCCCGCTTCGGCGCCGCAGGGCGTCCCCGTGACCCCGGCGCCCGATGTCCAAGGCCCCCTCCGCGGCAGGGGCCTTTTTTTCCGCCCCGGCCGGAGCGGCGCGCGCGGCCGCGCCGCCCGCCCCTGAGACCTTCCCGCCGGGCCGCCGCCCGGCCCGTTCCCCCTGAGCCGCCCCCGCCAGAGGAGCCACCCAGACTTGCCTGCCTGCCTACCCACCGCGGCGCGGAGGCCCGGATGCTGACCGACCGGGAAGTCGCGGCCACTTTGGAGATGCTCAAGAACGAGCACTTGGACGTGAGGGCCGTCACCTTGGGGCTCTCGCTCCTGGACTGCGTCTCCGATGACCTGTCCAGGCTCACCGCGAAGATCCTCGCCAAGGTGGACCGGGTCGCCGGCGGCCTCGTCGCCGCCTGCGAGCGCGTCTCCGAGAAGTACGGGATCCCCGTCGTCAACAGGCGCCTGGCCGTCTCCCCCGTCTCCGTCCTCTGCGGCCCCTTCGACGCGGACGGGGCGGTGCGCGTGGCCAAGGCCCTGGACAGGGCCGCCGGGGACTGCGGGGTCGATTTCGTGGGAGGGTACGGGGCCCTGGTGGAGAAGGGCTTCTCCAGAGGGGACGAGGTCCTCATCGACTCGATCCCCCGGGCCCTCGCGGAGACTTCGCGGGTGTGCTCCTCGGTCAACGTCGCCTCCAGCCGGGACGGAATCAACATGGATGCGGTCAGGCGCATGGGGGAGGCGGTGCGCGAGACGGCCCTCCTCACCGCCGACCGGGATGCCGTAGGCTGCGCCAAGCTCGTGGTCTTCGCCAACATCCCGCCTGACATGCCCTTCATGGCGGGGGCCTACCAGGGCCTCGGGGAGCCGGACCGCGTGATCAACGTCGGGGTCTCCGGACCCGGGGTCGTGCGCCGGGCGGTGGACCGGGCCTTCCGGGACGGCGCGCGCCCGAGCCTGGGGGATCTTTCCGAGACCGTCAAGCGCACAGCCTACAAGGTGACGCGGGCGGGGGAGATCCTGGGCCGCGAGGTGGCGTCCCTTCTGGGCATACCCTTCGGGGTGGTGGACCTGTCGCTGGCCCCTTCCCCTCAGGTGGGGGACTCCGTGGGCGAGATCTTCCGCTCCTTCGGGCTCTCCGCCATAGGGGCCCCGGGCTCGACCGCCCTGCTGGCCCTCATCAACGATGCCGTCAAGAAGGGCGGGGCCTTCGCCTCCGGCCGCGTGGGCGGCCTCTCCGGCGCCTTTATCCCCGTCTCGGAGGATCTGGTCATCGGCGAGGCGGCGCGCGCGGGGGAGCTTACCCTGGAGAAGCTCGAGGCCCTCACCGCGGTCTGTTCCGTGGGCCTCGACATGGTGCCCCTCCCCGGCGACACTTCCGCGGCTACCCTCTCCGCGGTCATCGCCGACGAGATGGCCATCGGGGTCGTGAACCACAAGACCACGGCCTGCCGCCTCATTCCGGTCCCCGGGAAAAAGGCCGGGGACCCCGTGAGCTTCGGGGGCCTTTTGGGGAACGCCGCCGTGATGAACGTCCGCGACTGCCCGGAGGCCGAGGGCTTCATCGGGCTGGGCGGGCGCATCCCCGCCCCGGTCCACAGTCTCAGGAACTGACGTCCCTTTTCGGCTTTTGACGTTGGTTGACGGCCTTTGACGGCCCTTGACGGCTTATTGCGCGCCCGGCCGGGCGGCGGGCCGCCTCACACGGAGGACTTTACAGGAATGGATCTGGTAAGACCGAACGACGAGATCAGGGTCGGGGGCGAGATCGAGGCCCGCTGCTCCAAGTGCAAGAGGACCACGACCCACCGCATCGTCTCCATGCAGGAGGACAAGGTCAAGAACGTCATGTGCCTGGCCTGCAACGGCACCCACAAGTACTACAAGCCCGCCGAGCCGGCCCCCGCCAAGGCCGTCCCGGCCAAGCCCAAGGTCACCCGCAAGAAGGCGGCGGCTCCCCCCGCGGCCTCCGGAGAGGCGGCCGAGGCCGCCGCCGCCAAGCCGAAGCCCAAGGCCAAGGCCGCTCCCAAGGCCCAGAAGGAGAAGGACAAGGAGAAGGCCGAACAGCCCCGCGGGCCGGTCCTGCGGGAAGAGCTCAACGACGTCGCCGAGATCCTGGGCGCGGACGTGCCCGAAATTCCCGAAGAGGACGACGAGGACGATGACGACTCCCTGACGGCGGCGGATCTCCAGGCCGGCGACGACTTTGATGACCAGGAAGGCCTGGGGGCGCTGGCCTTTGGCGACGACGAGGAAGAGGACGACGAGGGCGGCCTGGATTCCCCGGGCGCCCGGGAGGCCGCGGACGCCGAGGCGCCCGAAGGCGCCGACGGGGCCGGAGGCCCGGCGGCCGCTCCGGCCAAAGGGGAGGCCAGGAAGGCCGCCAAGCCCAAGTCCGCCAAAACCAAGCCCGCCAAAACCAAGGATTCCAAGGCCAAGTCCGTCAAGGCCAAGGTCGCCAAGACCCGCTCCGCCAAGCCCAAGGCGGGGGAAAGCGTGGGCCTCGTGCCTCCGGAGGAGCTCCAGAGGGAGTGGGAAGAGAGGGTCGGGGACAAGGCCGCCTCCTCCAGGCAGCTCGCCCGCTACACCCTGGAGGGCAGCTTCTCCGCAGGGCAGGTCTTCAGCCACGATGTCTTCGGGCCTGGCTACGTCCGGGCCGTCCTCGCCCACAACAAGATCCAGGTCAACTTCAACGGGGCGGTCAAGACCCTCGTCATGAACGTGCGGCCGGCCTCAGGGGCGGGGGAGCCCCCGGCCCAGGCCTGAGTTCCGGGCGCGGCCCGGAAAGCCCCGGAGGATCCCATGGAAGGCCCCGCCGACGCCCTGGAGGCCGAAACCTTCAAGGTGCGCGACTTTCACGCGCACAGCATCCATTCGGACGGGGTCCTGTGCCCGGCCGAGCCGGTGGAGCCCGGCACCAAGATCGGAAGAGCGT
>JAITRL010000008.1 GCA_031288415.1 Deltaproteobacteria bacterium
ACCATAGTCGCCGGCATCAAGAAATTCTTCTCCCCTGAAGAGCTCAAGGGCCAGCGGGTGGTGATAGTCGCCAACCTGGCGCCCCGCGAGCTCATGGGCATCAAGTCCCACGGGATGATCCTGTGCAGCTCGGGGGCGGATACCCTGGGGCTCCTCGTGCCCAGCCGGGAGATGCCGTCCGGGAGTCCGGTCTCGTAGGCCCCGGGTGCCGCCCGAGATGTCACGGAACGCGGGAAGCCCCGTTTACGCCGCTAAGGCCGGCGCCGAGCGCCTTACCTCCGGTCTCCCCGCAGGCCTTTCCTCCGGTCACCCCGCAGGCCGTTGCGCCGGTCTCGCCGCAGGCCGGTGCGCGGGTCTCGCCGCAGGCCGTTGCGCGGGCGGGGCCGCCGGCCTTTTACCGGTCCTTGGCGAAGGCGGGTCCGGGGTCCTTGCCGCGCGCGGGCCTGCCGAGCGTCGCTTCCTTTGCCGAGGCTCGCTATGAAGGTGATCGTGGCCGGCGCGGGCGAGGTGGGGTTCAACATCTCGGAGAAGCTCTCCCGCGAGCGGATCGACGTCGTGCTCATCGACCATAGCCCTGAGCGCCTCAAGGCAGTGGCCGATTCCCTGGACGTGAAGACGGTGCTGAGCCCGGTCTCCCGGCCCAAGGTCCTCCTGGAGGCGGGGCTCCGCGAGTCCTCCCTCTTCGTGGCGGTTACCGGGAGCGACACCGACAACGTGCTCGCCTGCCGCTACGCCCAGCTCCTCGCCCCTGAAGTGAGGAGGCTGGCCAGGGTCCGCGACTCCGAGACCTACGAGGGGCTCAACGAGCAGGAGATGCGGGAAGGGCTGGGACTGACCTTCATCATCGACCCCACGGCCCTCGTGGTCGACAACATCATGGACTTCATGGCCATCCCCGGCGCGGGCGACGTGATCGACGTCTCTGGCGGGCGGCTCAAGCTGGTTGGCCTGCGGCTCCCCAAGCACCACCCTATCGTGGGCGTGCCTCTCATGCACTCCCTGCCCCGCGAGGAGGGCAACAAGCTCCTCATCGCCGCGATATACCGCCACCACGAGCTTTTGATCCCCAACGGATCGACCGTCCTCAAGCCCCACGATCTCCTGTACCTCGCGGCCACCCCCGAAAGCCTGCCGGAGGTGAGCCGTTTCTTCTCCTTCGACTGGCAGCCGCCCAAGACGATCTTCATCATGGGCGGCGGGGAGGTGGGGCTCCACCTGGCCCGGCGCCTGGAAGGCGGCGACTGCTCGGCGATCCTCATCGAGCAAAACGAGGAGCGCTGCGCCTTCCTCAGCCGCGAGCTGAGGAAGACCGTGGTCATCAAGGGCGACGCCACCGACCAGGCGCTCCTGGAAGACGAGGGCGTGGGCGAGTGCGACATTTTCATCGCCGTGGGCACGGACGACGAGAAGAACATGATCTCGTGCCTGCTCGCCCGCCGCCTGGGCGCCCGCAACACCATCACCCGCGTCAACCGTTTCAGCTACGTGCCCCTGGTCTCCGCCATAGGCCTTGAGGCCCTGGTATCGGCCAGGGTGGCCGCGGTCTCGGCCATCCTCAAGTACGTGCGCAAGGGCGTGGTGGTGTCCGTCGCGACCCTCCAGAACGAGGAGGCGGAGATCATCGAGCTGGAGGTGCCGGCCGCCTCCCGTATTCCAGGGCGCAAGCTCATGGAGTGCAAGCTGCCCCCCCACACGATCATCGCGGCCCTTCTGCGCGCGGGGGAGGTGATTATCCCGAAGGGCAGCACCGTCATCGAGGCGGGAGACATCCTGGCGGTGGTGGCCCGCTCCGAGTCCGTCAGCCTTCTGGAGAAGGCCCTGGGCGCCAAGTAGATCCCGGGGCTCCGGAGGCCCCTGGGGCCGGCGCCCTTCGTCAAGCCTCGGGGCCGGTTTCTCCCGCCGCGCCCCGCCGGCGGAACTTCCCGCCCGATACGTTCCGGCCCGCCGCCTTTCGCCAAGCCTCGGGGCCGGTTTCTCCCGCCACGCCCCGCCGGGAATTTCCCGCCCGACACGTCCCGGCCCGCCGCCCCGCCGATGGAATGTCCCGCCGTCGGAATGTCCCGCCGTCGGAATGTCCCGCGCGGCCCTCCTCCACTCCCCGCGCCGCTTGAAGCGAAATTATGGTCCAACCCCGACTGATCTGCTGGATAGCGGGCCTCATCGTGCTCGTGACGGGAGCCATGCTGCTCCTGCCCGTGATCTGCTCGGTCGCCCTGGGAGACGGCGCCGAGGCGGCCTTCCTTATGTCGGCGGCGGCCGTCCTGGCCTGCGGGTTCGCCCTGGCCGCCGTCGGCTTTCCCGCCCGCCGCCAGGAGCCCAGGTACCGCGAGAGCCTGGCCGTGGTGGGCGTGTCGTGGTTCCTGGTAAGCCTGTCCGGGTCCCTGCCTTACTTCTTCTCCGGGACCCTGGACGCCTGGGGGTCGGTCTTCGAGTCCTTCGCGGGATTCTCGTCCACCGGGGCCACCAACATCCCGGATCTCTCCAAGGTGGCGCCCTCGCTCCTGTTCTGGCGGGTCTTCACCCAGTACCTGGGCGGCATGGGCATCATCGTGCTCATGGTGGCGGTCCTGCCCTTCCTGGGGGTGGGCGGGCAGATCATGATGAAGAACGAGTTCTCCGGGGTGTCGGGAGACAAGCTCAAGCCCAGGATCGCCCAGACCGCCAAGATCCTCTGGCTGGTCTACCTCTCCTTCACCGTGCTGCTGTTCTGCCTGTACCTCGCGGGGGGGGGAGGCTTCTTCGACTCCCTGTGCCTCACCTTCTCCACCATGTCCACCGGCGGCTTCGCCAACTGGAACGACTCCATCGCCCATTACCAGGGCTGGTACGTGCCCTCGGTCACGCTGGTGTTCATGTTCATGGGAAGCGTGAGCTTCGCGCTCCACTACCAGCTCTTCACGGGGCGGTTCAGGGCCTTCTTCCTCAATCCCGAGGTGCTCTTCTTCAGCTCGGCGGTGCTGCTGGCCTCCGTCATCGCCGCCTGCTCGCTGTTCGCCTCAGGCTACTACAGGAGCCCGGGCGAGGCCTTCTTCCAGGCCCTCTTCCACTCGGTCTCGGTGGCGAGCACCACGGGCCACAGCATCCGCAACTGGGGCGACTGGCCCGCCCTGGCTCAGGGGGCGGTGTTCGGGCTCGTGCTCATGGGGGGGTGCACCGGGTCCACCAGCGGAGGCCTCAAATGCGTGCGCTGGATAATCCTCTTCAAGACCATCCACCGGGTGCTCCGGCGCTACATACACCCCCGCAGCGTCATCACGGTGCGCCTGGCCGGCAAGCCTGTGGCCGAGGAGGCCCTGGAGGCCGTGTGGATGTTCTTCCTGCTGTACTTCCTGGCAGGGGCGGCCTCCACGCTGGTCCTCACGGGCCTGGGGCTGGACCTCCTGACCGCGGCCTCGGCGGCCGCAAGCTCGCTGGGCAACGTCGGCCCCGCCCTGGGCCAGCTCGGGCCCGATACCACCTACGCCTGGATCCCCGGCCCGGCCAAGGGCCTCATGAGCCTCCTGATGCTCCTGGGAAGGCTCGAGCTTTACAGCATCCTGGTATTGTTCATCCCGGAGTTCTGGAGCAGATGACCGGCGGGGCGCGGGGCCCCGCGCGCGCCGCGGCGCGGGGGACGGCCTCCTTGCGGCTGCCGGCCTTTACGCGCGCCCTGAGACGCGGCCGGGGCGCTGCCCAGTCAAACGGCCTGGCCGCGGTCCAGGGAGGCGGCAGGGCCGCGGTCCAGGGAAGCGGCAGGGCCGCTGTCCAGGGAGGCGGCAGGAGGGCCGCAGGAGGCGCCGCGTGAAGGGGGACCTCATAAAGGATCTCGATCCGGCGCTCAACCGCCTCCCGGAAAGCGTGCTTTCCTGGCGGGAATCCGGAGGCGGCGGCCCCGGCGGTTCCGGGGTCAGCGGCGCCGCCGGCGGCGGCGGTTCCCGCCGCGCGCGCGGCAAGGCCGCCGGGGAGGGGGGCCCCGCAGCGTGCCGGGGCCTGGAGGCCCTGCCGGGGCGCCCTCCCCGGATCTTCCTGTTGGGGGTCGGGGGGGTGGCCATGGCTTCCCTGGCGGGTCTGCTGTCCGAAGACGGCTACGCGGTCGCGGGCGCGGACGAGGCCCTGTACCCCCCCATGAAGGGGCTGGTGGAGGAGCTGGGGATACCTGTCCATGAGGGCTACGGGCCGGAATGCCTGGCCGGGGACATCGATCTGGTCGTGGTCGGGAACGTTGTCACCAGGCGCTTTCCCGCGGCGGCCGAGCTGTCGCGGCGCCGTCTCCCTTACGTCTCTCTCCCCCAGGCCCTCTCCGGGCTGTTTTTGGCGGGCACAAGCAACCTCGTGGTGGCCGGCTGCCACGGGAAGACCACTTTGACCGCCCTGTGCGCGACCCTCCTGGAGGCCGGGGGGCTTCGGCCCGGCTTCCTCATCGGGGGGGCGGCCCTCGGCTTCCCGCGGCCCTTCCGGAAGGGGGCAGGGGGCTTTTTCGTGATCGAGGGGGACGAGTACGACTGCGCTTTTTTCGACAAGCGCCCGAAGTTCGTGCACTACCGGCCCCGAGTCGCCGTGCTCACCTCGGTGGAGTACGACCACGCGGACATCTACCCGGATCTCGAGAGCGTGTCGGCAGCCTACCGGACCTTGGCCGGGCTCATCCCCCCAGACGGCCTCCTCGTGGCCAACGGGGATGAGCCGCTCTGCCGCGAGGCCGCCGCCTCTTGCCGGGGCCGCGTCAGCTTTTACGGGGAGGGGGAGGGCTGCCCCTGGCGGCTCGCGGGCTTCAGGGCCGAAGGCTTCCGGTCGGATCTGGAGATCCGCGGCCCTGAAGGAAGGTCCTTCAGGCTCTCCTGGCCGCGCCTGGGCCGCTACAACGCCCTCGGGGCCTGCGCCGCCGTGGCCGCCGCCCTGGAGCTGGGGGCGGATCCCGAGTCTTTCCCGGCGGCGTTTTCCTCCTTCCGGGGGGTCAGGCGGCGCCAGGAGCCCGTCTTCGACTCTTACCCCGCATTCCTGGGAAAAGGCTCCAAGGGCCGGGCGGGCCCCCTCAGGGAGAGGCCGGGCCGCGCGCCGCGGGAAGCCCGCGCCGGAACGCGGCCGGAGGGAGCGCCGGGCGGCTCGCCGGAGGGCCCGCCGGGAGCGGAGCCTCCGGAGGGAGTGACGGTAGTGGACGATTTCGCGCACCATCCGACCGCGGTCTCCGCCACCCTCTCCGCCCTGAAGGAGGCTTTCCCGGACAGGAGGCTCCTGGCCGCCTTCGAGCCCCGGAGCAACACCTCCCGCCGGGGGGTCTTCCAGGAGAGTTACGCCCTGGCCTTCGGAGCGGCGGACCGGGTATACCTCTGCGGCGTGGACCGCCCTGAGAAGGCCCCGGAAGGGGACCGCCTGGACGTGGGGAGGCTCAGGGAGGCCATAGGGCCCTCTAAGGCCCTGTCCCTGCCGGGCCCTGACGCGGTCTACGGCGAGATAGTCCGGGAGGCCGGGCCCGGCGACCTGATATGCGTGATGTCCAACGGCTCCTTCGGGAACCTTGCCGCCCGGCTGGCGGGTTTTTTCGGGGCGGCCGCCTCCGCAGGCCTCCCGGCGGCGCCCGACGGGGTATAATGGGGGGATCATGCCCAGGCTTTTCCCCCCCATAGGCTACATGTTCCGGGACGAGAGGCTCCTGGAGGCCGCCCTCACGCACCGCTCCTGCGTCTGCGAGTGTTTCGCCAGGGCCGGGGGCGAGGAGCATGACAACCAGCGGCTGGAGTTTTTAGGGGACGCGGTGCTCGAGCTTTTCATCAGCGAGTACCTGTTCTCCCTGCGGCCGCGCCTATCGGAAGGGGCCATGAGCCGGGCGCGGGCCTGCTTCGTTTGCGAGGGCAAGCTGGCCGAGATCGCGAGGAACATCGGCTTGGGCGAACATCTGGTCATCTCCCAGCCTGAGGACAATTCCGGCGGCCGCTGCAAGAGCTCGCTTCTCGCCGACGCGCTGGAGGCGCTTTTGGGGGCCGTTTTCCTGGACGGGGGGCCCGAGGAGACCCGCAGCCTGATCATGAAGCTGTGGAGCCCTTACCTCTCGGTATGCTCCGAGAGCCCCCCCGCCATTTCGGACTACAAGACGGCCTTGCAGGAGCTCACCCAGCGCAAGGGCCTGGGGCTCCCGGTCTACTCCCTCTCCAACACGGTGGGCCCCGCCCACCAGCCCACCTTCTTCATCAGCGTCAGGGTGGGATCGCGCCCGCCCGCCACTGCCATGGCCCACTCCAAAAAGGAGGCGGCTCAGAACGCCGCCAAGATCCTGCTCAGGGATCTCATGGACGAGGAGGCGGCCGGGGCGGCGGCCCGGGACGCCGCCCAGGAGCGGCTTCCTGCGGCGGGCCGCTCCTCCCGTGACTGCGGCGAGGAGCGCGAAGCGCAGGCCGTCCGGGTTTCCCCCGAAGCCCGGGACGGCAAGGCCGCCTGCGGCGGCCAGTCCGGGCTTGACCGCTGCGGCGGCCGGGAAGGCCCTGAAGACTAGGCCTGCGGCGTGGCCTTGGCCGGCCGGCAGGGGCTTGCCGCCTTTTCGGCGGCGGCGTCTGCGGCCGGGGGGAGGCCTTGGAGGCGACGGCCCGCGCGGCGGCATGGAGGCCGCGGAAGGGCAGGCGGGCTCTGGCCCCGGCGGCGGCCGGGACATCCGTGAGGCGCCGGGGGACAAGGCTTCCGGCCTCAGAGCTCGGGAGACCCGGCCCAAAGGGAGGGACTGCCGATTCAAACCGGACCCGGACCCAAGCCCGATGAACCCGAGCCTCCCGAGCGCCGGCCGACGTCAGGGACCGGCGCGGGCATTCCGGCAAACGGAGCCTTCCGGCCGGTCCTGGCTTTCCTGACTTCCCGGACTCTTGGCCTCTCCCCCCTGCCGGGCGCGCATCGGCTGCTCCGACGCGGCCCTTGCCTGTTCCTCAACTGCCGGGCCGCTATGCCCGACCGGGCCGGAGGCTTTCCCAGGCTTGCCGCCGGGCGGCCGAAGCCCGCCGGGGTCTTGCCTCCGGGCAGGCCGAAGGCGAGGCGGGCCCGGTTGAATTTCCGTGCAAACCCCTGAGCATGGCCCTTGCCGGCGAGGCGCCCGGCGCCTCCGTCCCTGAGAGGGCCTGCGGCGCGCGCCGCGGGTCAGGGCGGCCCCGGAAGGGCCAGACCAAAAGGTAACATGAAAAAAGAGCACCGGGCCGGCTTCGCTGTCATCTTCGGCGCGCCCAACGCCGGGAAGTCCACCCTCCTTAACCGGATACTGGGCGAGAAGGTGGCGGCCGTCGCCAACAAGCCCCAGACCACCCGCCACCGGATCCTGGGGGTGCTTTCGCGCCCTGCGGCCCAGCTGATCTTCCTCGACACACCGGGCTACCATGTCTCGGAGAAGCTGCTGAACAGGAGCATCGTCTCCCGGGCCCTCGCGGCCCTCGCCGACGCCGACGCGGTGCTTTTCCTGGCTGACGGGCTGCGGCGCGGGCCTGAGCATGAGGCCGCCCTGGCACTCGTGCGGGAAAAGGACAGGAGCCAGCTTGTCTGCGCGGTGAGCAAGGCGGACCTCGCCGAGCCCCGGGCGCTCTCGGCCGCGGCCGCCGAACTTGAAAAGGCGCTCCCCGGCGCCCCGGCTGTCCCGGTCTCGGCCAAGACCGGGAAGAACATCCCCAAGATCCTCGACCTGCTGGAGGCGAGGCTCCCGGCGAGCCCCCCCCTCTACCCCGAGGACGCCCTGACTGACCAGCCCATGCGGGTGATCGCCGCCGAGTTCGTGAGGGAGGCGGTCATCCGCCTTACCCGGGACGAGATCCCCTACTCCACTGCGGTGACCGTCGACCGCTACGAGGAGCCCAAGGAGGAGGGCGGCTCGCCGGCCCGGAAGACTTTCATCGCCGCCACCATCCACGTCGAGAAGGAAAACCAGAAGAGGATCGTGATCGGCGCCGGGGGCCGCAGGCTGCAGGCCATCGGCACGGCCGCCCGCGCGGGCATCGAACGGCTCGTGGGCGGGCCCGTGTATCTCGAGCTTTTCGTGCGGACCACCCGGGACTGGACCAAGAACAAGACCAGCCTGCAGGGCTTCGGATACCGGGACCCCTCCTGAGCGGGGCCTTGCCGCGCTCTTTGCCGGCCTGCCGGGAAAGGGGGCATGGTTTCGCCCAAGGCAGCGGGCGAGGCCGGCAACCTTACCCGGGGGGCCGCAGGGCAGGCCGGCAACCTTTGGGGGAAGGGAGCAGGGCAGGCCGGCATCTTTAGGGGGAAGGGAGCAGGGCAGGCCGGCAACGTGTTGGGGAAGGGAGCAGGGCAGGCCTGAATCTTAAAACATGACGAGGGCGCGCCGGAAGT
>JAITRL010000056.1 GCA_031288415.1 Deltaproteobacteria bacterium
ATTGTAGCAAGAGCTCGCAGACATATCAAGCTAAATCTGCTAATTTTACCTTACTGGGTATAATTGGTAATAGCAAAGCCAGATCGTAGTCTAAATATGATGGTATCTCCCCTGTGGTACCTAGCTATAGGTGTCTAGGTTAGCAGGAATACAAACCCGCCAACACGTAGGCAGGGCCACATGAGCTAAATATGCTTACATATTCGTTTTAATAACCTTTGTTGTTAAAACAAGCTACATTATATGGGACGAGCACCCTTTCGTGGAGCCGCTGGCAGGCTGGGACGTGGCTCGCGCGTCGTCGCTGGCCGCCTTGCTGAGTGGGGCGTTGCCGCGTGAACGGATTGCTGGCCCGGGGCGGTCGGAGGCCTGCCGGTTCGCTTCGTCGCGCGATCTCAGGGAGGCGTTTGTTGCTGGCCCGAACCCGCCGGTAATCCGGGAGGGAGCCTCGCGGCGCGGACCGGTTGGAAGGTCGGCGGCGGAAGGAACGGGGGGCGCGCGGGCGTTGAGGCTGCGGCGGAGTAGGGGCGACGGCCAGCCGCTTCCGGGCTGCCCAATGGCGCCCGTTCTGGGGTTTTCAAGTGCCGCACGCGGCGTTGGCGTGCGCGTGGGCGCATTCGCCCTCATTCCGGGGAGCGGACATGCGTGATTTCCATCGGAAAGGAGCATCGGGCTATGGCCGCGCCGAGGCCCGGCCTCCGGGGCGCAGTTTCCTCCCTTCAGCCGAAAGCCCTTTCGGCCGGCCGGTTCGGCCTGGCAGGGCGCGGCGTCGGCGTTCCCGAACCATGTCCCGCCGGGACCCGCCGACGGGCACCCGCCGCTTCCGGGCGAACCTCGGGGCGCTCCGCGCCTGATCCCGGCAGTCGGCCCCTCTCCGCCGGGGCCTGTCGACGTCATGCCTGTCCAGGGGCTGCCGAAGACGCGTCCGGCAACGGATATACTATACCGGTTGCGGGTCGCGAGGGGATGAAAGGCTGGTCCCCGAAGGAGGTTGACTTCCCGGCCCTCGGTGACCGCGACGCCGCGGCAAGGCGGGGCTGTAGCGTCTCGGCAGTCATGTCCTGAACGGGTTGTCGCAACGGGCCGCGCAGGTGCCTCGCCCTGTCGGAAGGCCTGCCTCGGCAGTCATCATGAGGGCGGGAGGACGGTTCCCCCTGCGGGCTGGCGAGCGCTCAAGGTTGACCGTGGTCAGAAAGCCATCCTTATGGGGGGAGCTATATGATTACGCTGCATGATGACGCAATATGCGGCTCCAAATACTGGCGACTGTACGGGCGCAAAATGATGGCGGGATATACGGGCGCCAGAAACGGGCGCCAAATACAGGCGGCATATACGGCCGCCAGAAACGGGCTCCTGAAACGGGTTACGTATAGGGACGGCATATACGGGAGCGAAGTGCGGGCGGCTTATCCGGACGGAATATGCGGGATGCCGTATGCGGGTGGCTTACCCGGACGGAATATGCGGGATGCCATATGCGGGCGGCTTACCCGGACGGAATATGCGGGATGCCATATGCGGCCGGCATGTGCGGGCCCCATATCCACGAGGTCAGAATGAGTTCGCCGCCGCTTCCTCTGCGTCGCGGTGGCCTCAGGAAAACCGAACGGTCTTTGCGCGGGAACCAGGCCCGCTCCTTGGTCGCCGGGGACGGCGTGGATGCGCATGACTGACGCGGTGCAAGGGGACGTGGCCGTCTCTCGCGCGGCCGGACGGCCGGCAGGCCGTGGAACGGCCTTTGGAGGGCCCGAAGGGAAGCGCCGCCAGGCAGGTTCTCAGGGTGCGGGGGAGGAGGCGGGGGCGGCCTCCCCCTGATACGACTGCGCCCGGTGAACCCGGAAGGCCCGGCGAGGACGGGATCCCCTTCGCCCGGGCGGCACCATGCAGACGGAGGCCGGTCGGCGAGACGGCGGGCCGGCTTCGGGGCGGATGCGCGCCCGCCGCGGCCCCGGAGGGCCGGGGCCGGATGCCGACGCCGGGAGGGCCGGCCCCCCCGAGGCCGGGGAGGGCCCCGGCGTCACCCGCTGATGAGGGAGAGGGCCAGCTGGGGGAGCGAGTTCGCCTGGCTCAGCATCGACACGGCCGCCTGCGACAGGACCTGGTTCCTCACGAACTCAGTCATCTCGGTGGCGACGTCGACGTCCGAGATGCGGCTCTCCGAAGCCTGGAGAGCCTCCATCTGGATCTCCAGGTTGGTCATGGTGTTCTCCAGGCGGTTCTGGAGGGCCCCCAGGTCGGCGCGGACCTTGTCCTTGCGCTCCATGGCCGCTGTCAGGGCGTCCAGCGCCTCCTGGGCGGAGGACTGGGTCCTGACCTCGGCCCCGGCCCAGCTGCCGTCGGCGGCGTTCTGGAGCTCGACGAAGCTGTAGCGGTCGAGGCCGTTTATGATGCCGGCGTTGAGGCCAGGGGTGACTATCTCGTTGGCACCGCTGGTGACGGCGGCAATCCAGAGGTCGCGCTCCCTGCCCACGTCCCTGCCGTTCAGGGTGAGGTTCCAGACCTCAGTGCCCATCACGGCCCGGGTCTGCACCGGCTTGAACCTGCCCCAGTACTCGCCCCCCAGGGTCAGGTTGGAGCCGGACTGGTTGATCTTGTTGTCCGCCACGTTCTCGAACATGAGGGCGTCCAGGGCACGGCGGGACGCCTCGTCGCCGTCCGCCACGTCGCAGGCGAGGATGCTGTTGAGGTCGCCGCCCGCCTTGGCGAACACGTAGACCATGTCGGCCGGGTTGCCCTGGCTGTCGAAGGGTTGCACCATGGCCCAGAACTGGCTGTCGGCGTTGTGGTTGATGGCCGAGGCCAGGGCCCGGGCCCCGAAGTTGGAGAAGCCGGAGGAGTCGAGGAGGGGCGTGCCGGCGCTGGCAACCAGGTAGGCGTACTTGGTCTTGTCGATGATGCCCTGCTTGGAGACCGTCTTCTCGGCCGACCCGTCTTTCCAGAGATCCTCGGTCGAGAGCCCCTCTATCTGGGACGTCAGGGCGGGGCCCCCGTGGGGATCGGCCGGGCCCTTCAGGATCCGGCCCACGCCGTCCCAGCCGTTGGGCGCGTGAGTCGCGGCGTACTGGGCGGTGGCGAGCTGCTGCTTGATGTTGTTTGTGAGGACCCTGGCTATGTCGGTCAGGGTGGCGTCGTGGGCCAGGGGCGGGTCGACGGGGGCGAACGACACGGCCGCGTAGGCCCCTCCCGCGTAGCTTATCTCCGCCACGAGGTCGGCCTCCGGACTGTAGAGGGCCCTCAGGCGCAAGGGATCCTTGACGCCCGTCGCGTCGAAGGCCCCCGAGGCGAGCGGAGGTATCGTTGCCTGGGCCGACGCGCTGATCTCCCCCGGCTTGAGGAGCGGGTTCGCCGATTTCGCCGCGACCTGGGTGCCGTTTATGTCGGCAGAGATCTGGAGGGATATCGCGGAGGCCAGGCTCTGGAGATCCTGGCCGGTGTAAGTGCCGACGGCCGCGGGAGGGCCGCCGCCGATCTGGCGCTTCAGGGTGACGGTGGTGTTGTTGACGGCGGAGAGCGTGTAGGAGAGCTCGGACATCCCGAAGTAGGCG
>JAITRL010000094.1 GCA_031288415.1 Deltaproteobacteria bacterium
GATGATCGGCCATACTACGGGACGAGGCCGGCTCAAGGCGCTTTTCGGTCGGATGGCTTAGGGCCGGCCGGCGCCCGGTCGAGGCGACAGGGCTACGCCGGGTCAAGGCCGATGCCGCCGCCCCGGTCCACAGGACCGCTTACGGCCCGAGGGCCGTTGCCTGACCCCTCTTCTCCGACGGCCTGGACTGTCTCGGGGAAATCCGTCCCTTGGCCCCGATGGCTATCCCCATGTCTCCCCATGTCTACCGCAGACGTTCCCGGCGGCCTCGGTTGCGAGTCCCTTGACGCCGGCGCGGTGGTTTCACTCCTGAAGCCCGCAGCCCTGGCTCCGGTTTTCGGCAAGGCTCCGCCCCTGCAGCCGGCTGCCGTCTCACGGGATTTGTCGCCGCCGCCCGCTGCCTTTGCCGCCGGTTTCGCCGGGGCAAGGATAACCTGCAGGGCGGCGCTGCATTTGCCGGGCGTACCTTCAGGTTTGGATAACATGAAGTCGTGAGGTAGATACGGTAAAACTATGTACAAATTGAATAGGCAAAGGAGAGTAAGGGCGAAGGCAATCAAAAAGCAGGGGAGGTGGGGAGGTAGCGGCCAGGAATGGGGTGATGAAAGGGTAAGCTCTTTTTAGGAGTTAAATTAGGCCTCGAAATATATTAGTTACTTTAATATAAAATAAAAATAATATAAATAATAAATAAAAATTATACTAGCAACCAAAAACATAAATATGTTTGTTTTTCATAATTCAGTTTTAACATAAAATTTATCATCCAATGGCATGTTTTGATCTTTGTCAAAAATCACCAGCCAACCCTCTTTTTCCCCCGCCGTGTCCAGATACCCGGAAAGCTGAGCGAGACTGTCTTCAAGAGGCTCTGCGGCCTCAAGTTTGACCTCAACCAGGTATTCCCTCCCGTTACAGACGGCGCATAAATCAACGGCGCCGCGGCCTTCGGCGTACTCATGATAAATCGCGGCTCCGCTGTTGTTAAGAGACTTATGCAGAAAGGAAAAAAATATAATGACGTGATTAGCATCATCGTGCCGGATGAATTCCGGCAGGGATAATCTTTTTGCTATGGCTTACATGGTTTTACGCCAAAATTTTTGAAATTCCTTTAACAAGTCGCTTAAGAAAAGAGTTTGTCCGTCTGTCCGGATATTAACTGAAATTTTTGGTATGAATTTTTCGACCTGATCAGTCAAAGTTCTTATGACGACTTCTTTATAGATTGGATTTGACGGCCTGAGCAATTTCTCGTCAGTCAGCGCCAGAAGACCCAAGTCCCGGCAGTAACGGCTGTCGTCATTGTCAGGCGTGACATCGGCCTGGGTCCCTGTAAGAACGCTCTCCATGACGTTTTTAACCCTGGGCTCCTTCAGGCGCTCCAGCAGGGAGTCGATATGCGTGTCCCTTCGCACAATCAGCGTCTCGGCCGCCTCGTCAACAAGGATCGCCGTGATTCTGGAGGACCTGTCGTCTTTGAGCTTCACTTCGACAATTTGCCGGGCCAAGGCGTTGACCAGCCAAGGCTGACCCTCGGACCAGCGCCAGGCCCGCTCAACGGCGTTATCCTCAAAAACCTGTCCGGTGGCCTCGGTATGCTGACGGTAGAGCCTGCCTGTTTCCTCCCGGGTGAAATTGGCCAAGGTCATTCTTTCCGCCGCAATATTGAAAGGGCTGGCCAGGCGGTCCCCGGCGGATTCCGGGTGTTCCGCGGTTATGTAGTCCCGGATATCACGCATGCCGACTAGGGCCAGCGAACTGGGAAACCTTTTTTGTCGCCTGTCCCGATCGTTATAGCCGTCCCTGATTTGAGCCAAAAACGTTAAGAGGGCGGGACCTGTAAGCAGGTCAGCCTCATCGAAAAAAACCACCAGGTCCCTGTCGAGATCCAGGCATAGCCGGTTAAGCGTTCTTTTGATTTTTCTGTCCGGGGATTCCAGCCCAGGCAGCGAGGCGTAAGGCGTAAGTGTCGGCCCTTTGTCTAATGGCGTCAATTGATGACGACAACATGGCCTCGTTGATCTGGGAAAAGACCCTGTCTATGGCTTTATCTTCATTGATAACCCCTCTTAAGGTGGCTAAAGAGCAATTTAAGGCATACCTTTGGCCTTGCGCATTGATTTTTTCTGTCAGAAATTTCACGAAAGTGGTCTTGCCGGATTGCCTGGGAGCATGGAGAATAAAATATGATTCATCATCGAGCATGTCATCCACGTCAGGCAGCCTGGGCAGGACCGGGAGCATATAGTGCCTCTTCGGGTCGCAAGGTCCCGCGGTATTGAAACGTTTGGGAGAAGAAGCGTTCATGGGTTCCTCGACTTGACCCGGAGAACTTTGACGCGGCGGGCTGGAAAGAGCCTTGCTCGGACAGCCGCGTGTCCGGTCGGCCGGCCCTGACGGGCTACGATGCGGGGATCCTGCCCTAATACAACTTGCGGGGAAAACCTGAACATGAGGCGGTTACCTTTCTGCCTGCCAGGAACGGGGCACGAGGCGATTCACGCGTGTTTTCCCTTCTGAAGGCCATAGCCAGTCGGGCCTGCTTCAACCACCAGGGGCTCCCTTCGGTCAGGCAACCGTTCAGCTCTCCTTAGGGAATCGGCTGCCCTTCAGGGCCTTGCCTTTAGGGTTTTGAACCGTTCGGGGCCGACGGGAGCGGCAGCGGCCGCCATTCCTCATGGCGAAGCCTGAAATTACTCGAGGGCAATGCCGAGGACCGGGCCGTCCCTCGCTGACTGGTCGGAAAACCCCCATTTCCTGAACACGACTCGGCCGATACGCCTCCCGCGCCGATTCCCCCGGGTGACTTCGGCTTTCGCCGGAAACCCGGTCCGGAACCCCGTCACGGGCTTTCCGCGCATGAGGGGCCGCCCGGAAAGCCTTGCCCGTCGGTTTGCGCGCGCCGGCGAGGCCCCTTCACCGGCTTTTGACGGCCAGGAACTCCGGGCCTGCGCGAGCGATCCGTTAAGGCCGTGCCGGCGCGGGCGGAACGGGACTTCCCCAGGCTGCCCCTGCCCAGGTTGCAGGAGGCCAGGCAGCCGCAGGCGGCAACCGGCGGGAAGCCCGAACCCCTCGAGCCTTGCGGCCAGGCTTTTCCGCGCGCCGCCAGCGGCGGCGGCGTCATTGGGGGTGAGTCGGGCGTTGGTTGCGATTCGCCTGGAGGGCAACAGGGCTGCCCGCGAGGAAGCCAGACACGCCCGGGCTCCCTTTTCAAGGTGGCCTGCGCGGCAGGCCAAGGCGAGGCGAGAGACGCGGCCTGGGGCCCCCTTTGGCCTTGTGGACGATGCGGCCCGCCTCCAAAGCCAAGGGCCCGCCATTTTTCCGCGGCAGGCGCTCTTGGCTCCTTCCCTCTCCAGGAGGCTCGGCCGCGGCTCGCGGCAGTAAAGCTCCCCCTGCTGATACTCACGCCGGAAAAGTCGTGGTTCCGTAGCCCTTGCGGAGCGAACCCGGCCTTCTCAGGCGATGATCCCGGCGCGCGGGGGCAGTAGGAGAATCCTGGCCGCCAAGTTCCCTATGACCTCCGCCCGGTGGCGCGGGGAAGGGGCAGGCCGGCCCTTTTCCTGTGCCGGCCGGGGAATTTCGGCTTCCGGCAGCGCGGGCTCTCAGGCTTCCGCCTGCGGCGGCAGCCTTTGCGGCGGGTCTCGTGTTCCTTTAGACGCGCTCTCCCCCGTTCTCCAGCCTGCAGGCGGCGATCTCGACTGTTTCGGGGCCGGGCCCTTCAGTTACGGAAGCGGGCAACGGGACCGGGGCGGCCCCGGAGCCTTGCTCGCCGGGTCAATCTTTTTCGCCGCGGAGGCTGGAAGGCGCAATCATCCTGAAGCCGGTCCGTGAGCCTTACCGCGAAAGGCTCAAAGCGGCGGATGCTGGCCCTCTTCCGCTCAAGGAACACCCTGGCCCTTTTCGGCTCAGGGCGTAAGGGGAGCTTCTTCCCGCCAAGAAAAATTCCGGCTGTTTCAAGGCTCAAACGATAAGAGCGCCAGATATCTTAGGGAAAGCGTTTAGGCCCGTCGTCCGGAGACGGCGGGCCTAAACTCGGGGGAGAAGGGGAATCAGGTCTGCGGCGCCGCCCCGCTTCGCGCTGTTCCCTGCGTGTCTGCCGCTGCCGCCGGCTGAGGGCCGGACCGGGAAAGCACGGCCGCGTCGCCTGTTGCCGCGGATCTCGACATGGCCGAGCCATGAAGGCAAGCCTCAAAGGCAGGGCCGGCCCTGGCAGGGCGCGTCCTCAAGGCAGGAACCCCTCAAGCACAACCCACCTACCCCTTCCCTTTTAGAACGGGGCAGGGAGGGTAAGCTGTTACGCCTGTTTTCCGGGGCCGTAGAGCCTGTTGTACTCCATGGAGAGGACCCGCAGGTGACGGGCCTCCTCGGAGATGAGCCTGTCAGCGGAGATCCGGTCGCTCAGCTCGGCCGAGGCCTCCTTGAGCTGGACATAGAGCGTGACCGAATCCTTCTCGAAGCCGATGGCGAGCAGGAGGGCGTCTTTCGGGTCCTTGACCCCGGAGAGGGCCTTTTCCAGGGCCTGGGCTCCCTGCCGGAAGATGTGCAGGTCCGCCATCATCTGCAGGTACTGGTCAGTCTCGTTGTCGGGGTCGAATACCGTGGGGCTCGCGTCCTTGGGAAGCGTGTCAAGCATTTTCTGGAAGAGGGCCTTGTGGGCCACTTCCTCGCCGGCTAGCTTGGTGAAGAGGTCCGCGGTCGGGCCCGCGAAACGCCTGGCCGCCTCCTGGTAGAACTTGAGGCCGTTCTCCTCGATCGACAAGGCTATTTTCAAAGCCTCGGCAGCGTTGAAGGGATAGATCATTGCACTCTCCGCCTGGGAAGCCTCCCTAAAGACCGGGAGCTAAAGGGAGGCTTCCGGCTGTAGCGGCGGGGGGGGCGGCCCCGAGGAGCCTTACCCCCGCGCCTGGCCTAGTCGGCGGCCTCGAACTGGTCTTTGCCTGCCCCGCACACGGGACAGGTCCAGTCGGCCGGGAGGTCCTCGAAGGCTGTGCCGGGGGGGATATTGTTGTCAGGGTCCCCGACTGCCGGATCGTACTCGTAGGCGCAGACAATGCAGGTGTGTTTCTTCATAACGGTCACTCCCTAGGGATTTAGTGCCGCCTGCTGGCCCTCCGCAGGGCCGCCGGCCGGAAGCCGGCCCAGGTCCGATGATATGTCAAAAAAAGGCCCTGAGGCCGGGAGCGATGGCTTGGCGCCGTCCTCTGCCCCGCCCCTGGAAGCCTGCTGTCTCCGGGGCTTTCCGGTTCGGATGCCCGGGCGGCTCTAAGCCGTCTGTTTGGCAGATTCTAGTACAGGCCGGCCTTGATTGCAAGGCGGCAAGGACCAGTCAAAGAAATAAGTTGAGGATTTGCCGTGGGTTGTCGAGGCGGGGAACTGAGGAGCCGAGGAGGCGGGGTTGCGGGGAGGGGGCGAGGCGGCCGGAAGGGATTCTGCGGGGAGTCGGTTGGTAGCCGGCAGGAATCAGGCTCGGAGCCGGAATCAGCCGGGAGGCAACCGCGCAGGTCCCTTAGCGGCGGGCAGGAGGCGATCCGTTCGGAAGCCTGACTGGGAGGCGGCTCCCCTGGAACAGGGACCGAAGGGAGAGAGTTCCGGGAGCCTCCCGCCAGGGCTGAGGGGCGAGGAAATGCCATGGCGCGGGGCTTCCCTCCCGGTTTCCCTTGAGGGGTTCCGCAGGGGGGCGGCCTTCCGCATAGAGGGCTCAACCCCGCCGTCTCCGGCCTTGGAGGACAACACGGACTTGCCGCTTCGGCCTTGCGCGGGCTGCCGACGGGCCGCCTGCGGGGCAGGGTCCCGGGTCCGTTGCCCTCGGCGGGTAGGTGTGGCCGCGAGGCCGCGATTCCGATAAAATGTCGGTTTCCCGCCGCCGGTCGCCTGGACTCTCTTGTTCCCTTGCAGTCCCCGGCGCCGGCCCGGGCGGGGGGAGGGCGCATGGAAGCATCCGGGACGAAACTTATCATGGGCCTGGGGAACCCAGGCCCGGCCTACGCGGACAACCGGCACAACGTGGGCTTCATGGCCTTGGACCTCTTCGCGAGGGAAGGCCTCGACGGGGCGGGGCCCCCGGCGAACTTCAAGTCCAGCCTGATCGTCACGGGCGCCGGGCGCTCGGGGCGCGTGATCCTCGCCTGGCCTCAGACCTACATGAACCTCTCCGGCCACGCTGCGCGGGAGCTCGTGTCCTTTTACAAGATCTCCGCCGCGGAGGATCTCCTGGTGGTCCACGACGAGATGGACCTGCCCTGCGGGCGGGTCAAGGCCACCCGGGGAGGCGGGAGCGCGGGTCACAACGGGATAGACTCCGTCAAGGAGGCCGTGCCCGCCGATTTCGCGCGGCTGCGGATAGGCATAGGAAGGCCGCCCAAGGACCTCTGGGGCGCCTCCCCCGGCTCCAGGGACTACGTGCTGTCTCCCTTCGAGCCCGAGGAGAATCCGCTGGTGGAGGAGGCACTGAAGGCTGCCAGGGAGCTTATGGCGGTCTGGCTCAAGGACGGGCTATCGGCGGCGCAAAGGCTGGGAAACAGAAGGCCCCCCAAGCCAAAGGCCAAGAAGGGCGGCGAAGGCGAGGGTAAACCCGGCGTTCAAGGGGAGCCAGATGGCCAAGGCCAGGCTGAAGGCGGCGGGAAGCCCGGCGGCCAAGGGCAGGCCGGGCCTGGCTGAACCCGGAAGCACGCGGCCTGCCCTTTCCCGCGCGGTCGGACAGGCGGCGGCCCTGGAGCCCCTGGCGCTCAACGCCTCCTGGACTGACATAGGCGCCCGGACATGGGAACAGGGGGGCCTCCAGTTCGAAGGAGGCCGCGGTTCCCTTGCGGCAGGTACTCTTGCGGCGCGCGCGGAAAAGAACGCTGAGCAAGCGGGGATTTTGCTGTTCCCGCGAATTGGAGGCCATTCCTCTCGCCATGCTCGCGATTTTCCTTGTGCTGATTGCCATATTCATCGTCATTCGTTCATTTTACTGCGTATGGACAGCATTGTTCATCTTGTTACGAGCTGTATCACTGGGCGGTCGAGTGGTCTTCCTAAGATTCATTTTGAACCGCCTGCAACGAGTCTCTGATTTTGGCTGAGCCCGGTCGGGCGGGGCTCCAGACTCCTCCGGTATTGAGGCGGGTTTTTGCGTGGGATTCCAGCATGGCGTTGCAGGCGCCCGGCTACCTCGTTGCGAAGCCGAAAAACTCATGCTGCATGTGCACTGCCGAGGGGCAAGGCCGGGGTTCAGAGCCTGGCGGCTGCGAGAGGCGGCGAAGGGCTTAATTGCGTATTGAGGCAATGACGTAAGTCGGTCTTGCCGGGGAAGGAGAGGCGAGGGGCGAAGCAGAAGCTGGATCCGATTTTATGCTAAGAAACGTATGCAAGAAATAATCGACAAGAAAAAAATGTAAAAAAGTCAATGATTGAAGAGTTTAGCATCAAAAATATTAATAAAAATAAAATAAAAAGAATAATTGGGCGGTGAAGATTAAAGCTAAGCAAACCGTAGCCTGTTGACTGGCAACCTGACAGGTCTCTAAAGTCCAGTCGGTTTTGCTTTCATTTTTCCCTTAATTGATGCGGGCATGATCAATCAGATTTGGTCTTGCCGTATCATGCGGAATCCTTTTTCAGCCCATCCGAGGCCCCTGCCAAAGGCTGTCGGGGCGCAGCAAGGCATGGTTCCTGCCTGAGGCTCGGTTCCTAGCCCATGGGTGCCCGGTAACTAGCCCGGCCCGTCTGGAGTTTTTTGAGTGCTGTCCGTGCCTTACATATGCCCAGAGCGTTTTCGCGGCGCATTATGCGTGTCAGCTGAGGGAAATGTTTCAAAGTTAAGCTCTGATAAGCTTGGCACGGTAATTGCATCTCTCTCTCTCTCTCTCTCTCTCTCTCTCTCTGCGTGCGCTTGATGCCTCTTCCAGCCTGAATTCCCGGAGCCGCCGCGCCCCGGAACCTTCTTCCCCTCCCGACAGCGTCTCTTATTCTTCCCTCTTTAAGGTTGCGCATACTGGCCATAAACCTCCGCTGAACGGTTGGGGGGCGCCATCTCTTTGCGTCTCTAATTCCGCCCTCTCATTTTCATACCTCTCTTCTTCCGTCCTCTCTTCTCCTTCCTTCTCTCACTATTCAGATTGCTCAGCTTTTCTCTCTCTCATTGCGGCGGACATCCCCGTCCCCTTCAGAAGGGGCGCCGCGCCGCTGACCGACTCCGCCCGCGCACTCTCTGGCGCAAAAGGGCAGCAAAGCCGTATCCAGCCGTCTGACTGGGCCTCCTGAAGGCTCGTTGTCAGGCGGTATTTTTTTGATGGCGGCCCTGTCCACTCAGGGGCGGCAACTGGGATGTCAATCCCGGCCCGGGTGCAAAAACTATGTAATCCAAGAGAAGCGGACCGTTGCCAGTAAGCCGGTAACCAGCGTAGGCATTCTCCCTAGACGCCTGCGTAAAGGCAAGGCAGGTCCGCAATATAACCTAATCCGCCTGGGGTTAACGCCATTCGGTCCGAGCGCAGGATAATTCGTGATCCGGCAGCGCTTGGACTTCGCCCGGCGGAGTTGTCCCGTAAAGGCATTACGGTTCAGTAGGAGGACGCCGAAAAGTCGGGACAGGCTTACCCCGAAATCATGAATTTCCGATTCGGCAAACGGCAAGGCCGCAAATCCCGGCAAGGGCAAGTCCGGATTGTTGTCATGCGCAGTAGCCGAAATTACTAAGACATGCGTTGAAAATGAATGCGGGATGGTACTTGCTTAAGCGACAGTTCTAGTTATCGGTGATGCATTAACCGGTGAAGCCGGTCTGCCGATCGGCAAACATAGCCGGGCCCAGCGCTTCGTGTTTGGAAGCGACCGGTCCAGCGTGGATGCTGCAGGATCCGGAATGAGCCCGAGAAAATGCTCAATTTTATTGAGCGCCGGAGAGCTACGTCTTATGGCGGCTCTCTGGGGGCAAGCTCATCAAAACAATGAAACCTGGAGGAAGATCTATG
>JAITRL010000195.1 GCA_031288415.1 Deltaproteobacteria bacterium
CAGTCTCGCCCGGGCCAGGCGAGGACCCGGTGGAGCTCATGGGCGAGGCGTTAGGCATCACAAGGCTCGGGTCGGCGAGCCGCGCCCGGCTCAGGGCGGCGCTGGAAAAGGCCGGGAAAGCCGCCTGACGGAAGAGGCCTGCCGGCGCCCTGCAGCCGGCGGGCCCGAGCGGCGACGTGATCATCGCCCTGCAGAACCGCAGGCCTGAACGACGACGTCAACATCACCCTGCAACCCGCAAGCCCGCAAGCCCGCTAGCCCGCTAGCCTCGCCCTGCAACCCGCGGCCTCGGGGCCGCCTTGCGCCGGGGCCCGCTTCAAGGGCCTCGGCGGCCGACGAAGCGAACTGAAGGAGCCTGATGACAGACATGGCATGGAAAGCGCTCGTTTCCCCGTATTTCGTCGTAGCCTACAGCGCGCTCATAATCATCCTGTTCGGCGGGGGGCTCGCCTGGCTCTGGGACCGGAGGAGCCGCATCATCGGATGGATCGACTGCGGGAAGAGCGCCCTCCAAAAGGGCTTCGTTCCTGAAGAAGGCGAGGGGGCCGACGAGGGAGCCAGGCGAAAGGGGCATTTCGCCTCCGACTTCAGCCGGATAGACAGGGAGCTGGAGGCGAACCCCGTCCTGAGCGCGGCCTGGGAGGAGTACCGCGGCGCCCTCTTGCCTCCTGCAGGGCCCGGCCAAGGCGGGGAGCTTGCCGGGACCGGCGCGGAGAGGGCGCCCTGGCCGGACCCCGGCCACTGGTGCGGTAGCTGCTCCGCCGAGGCCTGCTTCGGGGAAGACTCCCCGGTGGCGGCCGGCTATTCCGCTAGGTTCCTGTCGTGGTTCCCCAACATCCTGACCGGCATAGGCATCCTGGGGACTTTCCTGGGGCTTGCTGCGGGAATCCACCTGGCGGAAATAGACAAGCTCGCCGGCGCGGCATTGTCGGAAGATGCCGGATTCGCGAGCTCCCTTGAGCCGCTCCTGAGGGGGGCCGGCCTGGCCTTCATGACGTCGGTATGGGGCCTCGGGCTCTCCATCTGCTTTTCGCTCGCCGAAAAGGCCCTGTACAGGAAGATGAGCCTGAGCCTGTCCGGGTTTTGTCGCCTGCTGAACCTTTCCGTCGCGAGACTGACCCCGGAGGCCGTGGCCAAAAGGCACCTTGACCTTTTCGCGGAGGGCAAGGCCGCGGCGGAGAAGGCCGAGCGCGCCCGGTCGGAGGAACGCGGGGTTTTCGAGGGCGGGGTGCGGGAGTTCCTCGCGGGCTTCTGGGAAGGCCTGCGCGAGGAGCTTTCGCTGCAGGTGACGGCGCGGATCCGGGAGGAGCTTGAGGGAATAGCCGGCATCCTGCGGGACATGCACGAGAACAGGTCAGCGGCGATAGCGCAGGCCGTGAAGGCCATGTCGGAAAGCTTCCTGGCGGCCCTCGCCGGGGCCGTATCGGCCGCATCCGAAGAGCTGGGGGACAGGTTCAGGAGCGTGGGCGATCAGTTCGCGCGGCTGACGGAGTCGTTGCGCGAGGCCGGCCAGGCGCTGGACGTCCAGAGAGAGGCCGCCGCGAGGGCCGCGGCATCGCTCAGGGAGGCGGCGGAGGCCCTCACGTCCGCGGCGCTCGACGCCCGGACCGCCGCGGCGGGCGCCGGGGAGGCCGCCGCAGGCATGGGGGAGGCGGCCGAGAAAGCCAGGCAGGGCCAGGCGGAGGCCGCGACGGAACTGGGCGACAGGCTAGACGCGCTTTTCGCGGGACTTTCAGAGCGGGCCGGCGCGGCGGCAAAGGGCCTTTCCGACGCGGTCGGGGCCGGCATCGACGGATTTTCGCATGATCTGAAGAAGGCGGCGGAGGCGCATTTCGACGACCAGGAGAAACTTTTCCAGGAGGCCGAGACAAGGCTGGAGGCGGCCGCGGGAGCCGTCGCTCGGGCCGTTACAGGTCTCCCTCAGGCGTGGGATACGGCCGCGAAGGCCGCGGATGCCGTCCTGTCGGCGCTCAAGGACGGGATCGAGGCCGCTCTAGCCTCCGAGGCGGGGTCCCTCCACTCGCGCATGGACCTGCTTTTCGCCAAGGCCGGCGAGAGGGCCGCGGCGATTTCGGCCACGCTTGCGGGCGCCGTTGGCGGTATCCCCGGCGAGTGGGCCCGGCTCGAGGGGATCCTGGGCATGAGCCTGTCGGGACTGGCGGCGCGGCTTGAGGCGACCGCGAAAGGCGCCGCGGACGAGCAGAAGAGGCTCCTGGAGGACCTGTCGGAGAAAATCGGCAGGTCCGAGGAGCAGATCGCCATCTCTCTGGCCTCAGTGCCGGGAGCGCAGCAGGCCGCCTACGGCCGGATACTTTCCCAGCTCGAGGCGTACAACGAGAAGTTCACGGGCATCTTGGACGCCGCTGCGGGAGGGAGCGAAGGCATGCTCGCCGGGCTCAGGGAGTCCATGGGCAGCCTCCACGCGCAAATCGCGGAAACCTACGGGAGGATAACCAAGACGCTGGGCGAGTCGGCG
>JAITRL010000063.1 GCA_031288415.1 Deltaproteobacteria bacterium
GGAAGGGCGCTGGCCGCGGCCTGTTCCTTCCCGGTCTCGGACGGGCTCGAGATCTACACCAACTCGCCCAAGGTGCGCGAGGCCCGCCGCCTGGTGGTGGAGCTCCTCCTGGCCAACCACCCCCAGGACTGCCTCACCTGCGACCGCAACCAGACCTGCGAGCTCCAGAAGCTGGCCCTGGACCTGGGCGTGAAGGAGGTTCGCTTCGAGAAGTCGAAGCCGACCTGGGAGATCGACCGCACGAGCCCCAGCCTGGTGCGCGACCCCAACAAGTGCGTGCTGTGCGGCCGTTGCGTCAGGGTCTGCTCCGACAAGCAGACCTGCTCGGTCTACACCTTCGCCAACCGCGGCTTCAGCTCCATCGTCACCCCCGCCTTCGGCAAGGGCCTTGGCGAGGTGGCCTGCACCCTCTGCGGGCAGTGCTCCTCCATCTGCCCCGTGGGAGCGATCACCGTCAAGGACGACACCGAGGCGGTCCTCAAGGCCATCGACGACCCCGAAAAGATCGTGATCGTGCAGACGGCCCCCTCGGTCCGCGTGGCCCTGGGCGAGATGTTCGGGGCGCCTTCGGGCTCCATCGTCACCGGCAAGATGGTGGCGGGCCTCAGGCGCGCCGGCTTCGACCGGGTGCTCGACACCAACTTCACCGCGGACGTCACCATCATGGAGGAGGCGACCGAGTTCCTCCACCGCCTCGAGTCGGGCGGCAAGGACAAGCTCCCCATGATCACCAGCTGCTCGCCGGGCTGGATCAACTTCATGGAGATGTTCTACCCCGACCTCGTCGAGCATCACTCCACCTGCAAGAGCCCCCAGCAGATCTTCGGCGCCCTGGTGAAGACCTTCTACGCCGAGCGGGAGAAGCTCGACCCCTCCAAGATCGTCTCCGTCTCCATCATGCCCTGCACCGCCAAGAAGTTCGAGTGCACCCGGCCCGAGATGAACGCCTCCGGCTACCAGGACGTGGACTACGTGCTCACGACCAGGGAGCTCGGCAAGCTCTTCAAGAGCCTGGGCATCTCGTTCGAGGACATCAAGCCCGAGGAGTACGACCCGATCATGGGCATCGGCACCGGCGCGGGCACCATCTTCGGGAACACCGGCGGGGTCATGGAGGCGGCGCTCCGCACCGCCTACGAGGTCGTGACCAAGAAGACCCTCCCCTCCATCGAGCTGACCGCCGTCCGCGGCATGGCGGGCCTCCGCGAGGCCGAGATAGACCTCGACGGCACCAAGATCAAGGTCGCCATCGCCCACGGCCTCGGCAACGCCCGGAAGATCATGGATGCCATCAAGGCCGGCAACCCCAACAAGTGGCACTTCATCGAGGTGATGGCCTGCCCCGGCGGCTGCATCTCCGGCGGGGGCCAGCCCATCGCCCACGACATCAACTACCGCGCCAAGCGCATCGCGGGCCTCTACGACGACGACCGCCACCTGGCCCTCCGCAAGAGCCACGAGAACCCCGAGGTCCAGGCCCTTTACAACGAGTACCTCAAGGAGCCGGGCGGCCACCTCTCCCACAAGCTGCTCCACACCACCTTCCACAACGCCCACATGGATCTCTTCACGGCGTAGGAAGCCTTTAGCCTCGCCGCTCCGTCGGGAAGCGGCCCGCGCGGCCTGACCGCGCGGCGCCTGTCACCCCTCCCCTTCCGGGGCCGTAATGCCCCTGAAGGCGCGGACACTCAGCATGACAAGGGCCGGGATGCCTTCAGTCCCGGCCCTTTTCGTTTCGTCGTCGGCCCGAGGGTAAAGTTCCGGCGGGCCGAGCGGCAGAAAAAGTTCCGGAGGGCCGAGCCGCAGAGAAGCGGCGACGGCGGAAGCGCGCCGCGGGAGGGAGAGCGGCCCGCCGGAGCGGAGAGGGGCAGCGCGGCCGGCAAGGCCGCGTCAGGGGCCCGCCGGCCTGAGACGCGAGCGGCCTGCAGGAGGGCAGCTTGCGCCCCGGATCCTGCGGCAGGGGCATCGTCCCGATCCCCTGCGGGCGCCCGAAGGGAGAAAGACCGCCCAGGCCTGGCCGTGAGCCAGAGGTTTTGCGGGTTAACGACGGGGGATCAAGCGCGCGGGAGGGGCCTTCGGCGCGGGACTGCCGCGGCAAGCGGCATTAAACGAAAACGGGCAGGGCTTCGCCGGAGCCTGGGCAAAGGAGCGCCGGAAGCGAAGACGCGGCGGCGATGCCGGAGAGGCGGGGCAGGGGTTTAAGTCGCGTAGCGGCGGCGTCTCCGCCGCAAGGGGAGCCGGCAGCGGAATCATGGGCGGACGTGCTTTCGCTTGACGGCGAACAGGCAGCGACTCATTGGACCGGCGATGATGCGGCGCTAAACGGGACAGAGGGGAACTTCGGCGCGACGCCGGCCTGGTCTTCCTGTCATCAGGCCTTCCGGCGCCGTTTGCGGAAAAGGGCGCAAGGGGGCCGCCATGCGGCGTCTGTGGGCTGCGGTTCAGGACAAAAAGCCCGGAGCCGGCAGAGAGGAAGGCTACGGATTTCGGCAACGCCCGCCCGGATCGCGGCGGAGGGAAAGGTCTGGCAGGGGGGGAAGAGGCGGAAAACGGTTGACAAACGTGACGAAAACGGTAAAAAATGTGGCTAATCGTTCCCTGAACTGCCTGTTTTCCCTCAGATCCCGCCGGTTCCGTCAACGGGGCAGGCTGATTACCGGCAACTATACGCATGAGACGTTGAAAGACGTGATTTTGCGCCACATGAAAGTTTTGTGACGAATCAAACTGAAATCGCCAGAGGCCGCCTTACGGCCGCGCGCTGCGCCCTGGCCGGCGGCGGCCGCAGGGGGCCCGGAGGCGCTTAAAGCCGGCCGAACGAAGAGGCGACCGGACAAGCGCCGGGGGGATTAGCCCGGAATGGCAGGCCGCGCCGGAAATCGCCCCCGCTCAGGCGCATGGCCGGGCAAGGGTGACCGCCGCCGCCCCGGCCCTTGGCGGCCTTGAAACAATCCGGCGAGGTCTTGCGGCCGGGCGGGAAAACGGTTCCGCCGGGAGCGCCATTACCGGAAGCGGCGGCCGCGCCTGCCTTGGCGGCGAAAATCGGCTCAGCCGTCGCCGCAGGCGACGCGGCCTTCCTGAAAGCGGGGGGAACGGCGCCTGCGGCGCTCCCCCGTCGTCGGCAGGCCCCTGGGCCGACAGGGCGTTTTTCAGGACCGCTTCCCCGCCCCGCGCCGGCATTGCCGGTCAAAGGCGAACCGGTTCCGGGCGCGAGGCGTGATTCGGCTTCGCGGGCCGGCCGCAAACCTGGCCGCGTCAAGGCAGGTTTTCCGGGAGAGTCAGGATGGGCCTAAAATCCAAAATAGCCATAGGCTTCGCCGCCATATGCCTCATTTTCATCGCGGTCAGCGTTATAGTCGCGGTAGAGCTCGCCGCGATCAGCTATGAGACCCATGAGCTGAACAACGTCATCACGCCGAGCGCCGCCAAGGCCGCCGAGCTCAAGTACTCGGTGACCCGCGAGGCGCTTCTGATCGCGGGTTACGCCGAGTCCGGCCAGGACGGGCTTTGGGCGGCCGCTACGGAGGTCAGGCGGCTCAACAACGCCATGGCGGAGGAGCTCAAGGGCCCCGTCGGACTCCTGTCCGCGGACCGTCCTGAGCTGGCCCAGGGCCTTGCCGCGTTCGAAAGCAGCTACAGGAGGTTCCAGGAGTCAAGCGAGAGGCTGCCTGAGCTGAACCGTTCGGACCGGGACACCTGGGACAAGACGCTGAAGGAATATGACGGTTTCCAGGAGGCTTTGCGCGGATACGAGCAGGCCATGGACGAGCGGCTTGCGGCCTCCCTGCGGTCCGGGGCGGAATTTTCCGAACTCAAGATCCAGTACCGGAGGGTGGCGAGCGCAGCCGATCTCAGACGGCAGGGGGGGGATTTCTTCGCCACGCTGCAGGCCGGCCATCTCACGCGCGACGTGTCGGCCCTGGAGCGGTCGGCATCCATGCTCGAGCGGCTCAGGACAGCCTCGGAGGCCATCCGCGACGACACCAGGTTCCCGGCCAACAAGGCGCTGCTGGAGACCGTGCTCTCTTCGCTGGCGGGGTGCAAGGAGGCCATAAGCCGGCTCAAGGTTTCCATAACCGCCAGCGCGTTCAGCATGACCGAAGGGGCTGAGGCCAGGAACCAGGCCATAGAGGCCATAACCGGGCTCTCCGGCGATTTCGGCCGGATGACGCGCGAGTTCGCGGAAATGACGGGGAGCTCCATCGGAGCGAGCCGGCGGCTCTTGCTCGTCGGAGTGGCGGCCGCGCTCGCCTTGAGCGCCGTCATGTCGATCCTGCTGATAAGGGGCATCGTGGGGCCCCTCGTCAGGATTTCCGAGGCCCTGGCCGACGGCTCCGTCGACGTGGACATGACGGCCGGCGAGATCTCCTCGGCTTCCGGGAAAGTGGCCGACGGCAACGCCCGCGCGGCGACCGCCCTGGAGGAGACGAGCGCCAGCGTGGAAGAGCTCTCCTCCATGACCCGACGCAACACGGAGAACGCGCTGAGGGCGAGGGAAGTGATCACCGGCGCGACCGAGTACGCCGCGAAGAGCGCGGAGAGCTCCGATCAGACCATGGACAAGGTGATGGAGGCCATGAACCAGATAGCGGCGAGCGGGAGCGAGATCGGCAAGATCATCAAGACCATCGACGAGATCGCCTTTCAGACGAACATTCTCGCGCTGAACGCTTCCGTGGAGGCGGCGCGGGCGGGGGAGGCCGGGGCCGGCTTCGCCGTGGTGGCCGATGAGGTCCGCAACCTGGCCATCAAGTCCAAGGAAGCGGCCAAGAACACCGGAGAGCTCATAGCGAACACCATAGACAACATCAGCTTAGGCACGCGCCTGGTCAGGCAGTCCTCCGAGACGTTCAATGCCGTCGTCGAGAGCGTCAAGAAGGTGTATTCCTTAATCGGGGAAGTGGCCGAAGCATCCAAGCAGCAGGCGGCCGGCATAAGCCAGATCAACGCGGCGATCCGCCAGCTGGACCAGGTGACGCAGGGAAGCGCCGCCGTGTCCGAGGAGACGGCAAGCCACGCGGCCGTGCTTTCCCGCAACGCGGATCACCTTGAGGAGCAGGTGGAACAGCTGTTGCGCCTCATAGAGGGGAGCGCCGCCCGGCACCTCGCCACCGCCCGGGAAACCGCAGGCGCCGCCGGCCAGGGGGCCGGCCGGGGCGGAGGGCCCGCCGGAAGACTTTTGCCGCCCGCCTCATGATGCGGGCTGAATGCCCTAAGGTCCATGATCCGCGGTTTTGGGGAGGCGATCAGCGGCAGGCGCCTAAGGCTCCCGGCTGAAGGCCGGCCCCTCAGCCGCGGAGGGGGGCGCCGCCTGCGCCCCTGCGGCTCCTGACCGCCGGCGCCGCCTGAGGCAGGCGGGGTTCCTTGGACGGAACGCGGCTCCCGCGGCTCCGGCAACGCCCTTTCGCGTCTCGGCGGAGCGCCGTCCTTGCGGCCCTGCGGGAGGCAAGCCGCGGCCCGGCCCTGCCGCCGGCGTGAAACGGAACGCGGGGGCCTCTCCGGGCCCGCGGCGCGCTTAAAGCGCCTGGGGGCAGCCCGGACGGCCGGCGCCGGGCGGAAAGAGCCCTGCGGCGGCCGGGGACGTCTTTGGCCGCGCGGAAACCGCGTTGTAGCAGGAGGATGGAGGGCTTTCGCGACGAAAAACGGCCGAAAACCGCCCCCGGAGGGGCGGTTTTCGGCCGGAGGGTCATCGGCCTGCCGGAAAGCCGGAGGCCGGGGGCTTGGCCGCCGAAGGCCGCCCGCAGGTTACTTGCCCTTGTACTCGAAGACCAGAAGCGAGCCCGGGTTGGCGGGCTGCTGGGACGGGAGGCCGTTCTCGTCCAGGTGGTTTCCGGTCTTGTCGGTGATGACGTAGATGGACTTGCCGTCCGGGCTGATCAGGACCTGACGGTAGCGGTTGCGGGTGTGGAAGTACTTGACGATGTCGCCCTGGGCCTGCTTGCGGTCGGCGCTCAGGGGCACCCGGTAGAGGGCGCCGTTCTTAAGGCTGGAGATGACGATCGAGTTCTGCCAGGCCTTGATCGGGCCGTCGGCCGGATAGTAGTCCAGGCTGGCTGGGGCGATGGTGGCCCAGCCCAGGTAGGCGAGCGCCCCGAACTTGGCATCCTGGAAATTATAGGCGCTGGGCATGGTGTAGAAGGTCCTGACGGGCTCCTTGTAGTCCTTGCGGTCCCACTTGGTTTCCTTCTCGGATGGTTGGTCGGGCGGCAGGTAGACCGAGCCGTCGATCTTGTCGCAGCCTTCGACCGCGGACCAGTTGATGTAGGCGTAAGCCTGATCGTCGGGGTAGCCGGCGATGAGCGGCCAGCCGTAGTTGCCGCCTGAGACGAGGATGTTGAGCTCGTCGTCGGTGGAGGGGCCCTGCTCGACCTCGAAGAGCTGGTCGTCGACGAACTTCAGGCCCTGGGGGTTGCGGTGCCCCGCGGTGAAGACGTGGCTCTTGACGCCGTTGAAGGCCGGGTTGTCGTCGGGGATGCTTCCGTCGGGGTTGAGGCGCAGCACCTTGCCGACGTACGCCGACCAGTCCTTCGCGGCGACCTCGTCCGCCGTGGGGAGCCTCTGGGCCTCGTTGAGCTTGCAGCGGTTGGCCCCCTGGTTATGGCCCAGCTCGCCTTTGCTCAGGTAGAGCTTGCCGTCAGGGCCGAAGACAAGGCGGCCGCCCTGGTGATCTGTCCAGGCGGGGAGGCCGGAGAAGATCTCCTTGGGGTCGGACAGCTTCTTGGAGGCCTTGTCGTACTTGTAGGTCACGATTTTCTGGAGCTCCTTGTCGCCGTCCATGTAAGTGTAGGTAACGTAGAGGAGTCCGGAGGAGTCGAAGTCAGGGGCAAGGGCCAGGCCGAGCACCCCCTCGTGCTGAGGGCCGGTCTTCACGTCGGCTATCTCGACCAGCACGGCCTTGCTGCCTGTGGCGGGATCCACCTCGGTGATCTTCTTGCCTTCGCGCTCGGTGATCCAGAGCTTGCCTTCCGGCCCCCAGATCATGCCCCAGGGCGAGTCGAGGCCCTCGGCGACGACCTTGCCGGCAAACGGCTCGGCCACGGCGATCTCGTCACCGGGGGCCGCGAAGAGAGCGGGCGCGGCCAGGGCCGCCAAAACGAAAAACAACGCGAAAACCATAAACCGATTCATTGACATTGAGACCTCCTGAACCAAAGGCGCTTCGAGGAAGCGCCGGACTCCGGGCGGGATAGGACAAGCGTCGTCGGCCGACGCTTCCGCCCCGGTGCGGACAGACATGACAAACCAAAGAAATTCAACCGGCCGTGCCGGGAAGACGAGGCGCGGGAGGCATCCCGGCCTTGCGGGGCGGCGCGGCCCTGCGGCGGGTCCTGAGTGGCGGCCCGCAAGGCCCGGGCGCGGGCCCGCAGGGCCCTACGCGGCAGGCCCAAGTCCAAGAAGCCGCGCCCCGGGCTTACGGGCGGGAATCGAGCGGGCGTCGGCGCAGGGCCCGGAAAAAAAAGCCTGCAAAGCCTGCAAGGTCGCCTCCGGCGCCTCGCTAAAGTCAGGCGCGCCGGCGTCGCGGGCCATGATATCCCCACGGCGAGGGCCGCAGGGAAGGCGCCCGGGACTTGCCGGGCGTCCCGGGCCGTTTGGCGGGGCGGCTGAAGGAGGCCTCAGCCGATATAAAGGTTCCGGCCCCAGGCGCGGCCGGGCGCCTGGGAAAAGGGCCGGGCCGCGGCATGGCTTTGGCGGGGGCGGGTCCGGACCGGCCGACAGGGACGTCCGGAGACCGCAGGCGCCGGGCTAAGGGGCCGCGGGGAAACAGGCCTGGCCCCCGGCCTGAACCGCTCATGAAGGCGCGGCGCCGGCTAAGAGCCCCGCCGCAAGGGAGGGAGCCTCATGCCTGCGCATGCCGCCTCATGCGTCTCATTCCCTGCATGCTTTTCTGCAGGTATTTCCTGTCCAATAAGGTAGCGGACTTCACTTTCAGCCCGGAGCGCCCGGCAAGCGAGGCGCGCGGAAGGCCGTTCGGGGGGGGATAGGGGGGCGGCCAGGCGGCACCCGGCGGCGCTTGATAAGCTACAGGCCGCAGGCAGGCGCGGGCGCCTCGGGCGGCTTGGCAACGGTCAGGCTGCAGACGGCCGGGAACAAGGCGCAACGCGCCAGGCAAGGCTCGAGACTGCAGGGAAAGCCAGTCCTTCGCTCCCGCTTCCGGGCAAGTGCGGGAAGCGGTTTTCGGGAACCGGCGACAAGGAAAATGAGCTAATCAGAACCCGATTTCGCAAATGTTAAGGCAATGATGGCACAATTTATGTAAAGGCTCATCAGGGAGCCTGGAAGCCGAATCAGGCGCCCGGGAGGGCCGCTGACGTTTCTCGGCCTGCCGCGCCGCGGCATGGGGCTCTGCCGGCAAGGCGCCCCCGGTTCAGGCGCCGCGGCCCGGCGAACGGGTCAGGCCCGGGAATTTACAGGGCCGGCCGGAACGCGGCTTGCGGCCGGTAATCGCGGGCGGTCCGGCTGGTGAGGCGCGGGGCCTCCTTTCCTCCGGTAGGCAAGATACCAGCATACGGCCGCGCTGTCAACGAGTCTCCCTCCGGGACCCCTGAGCCCGGTCGCCGCGCCTCCAATCGAGGCGGAGGCCCCTGAGCCCGTCCAGGCGGCTTGTGGGGTGCCGCCGAGGCTGTCAGGAGCCGGCACAGCGGCGGCGGCCCTGGTCGAAGGTCAGCCTGCGCGGGAAGGCTGAAGCCGCGGCTTGCAAAGAACTGTTCCGCCCGCCGGGACGGGTCCGGTCCCGTTGGGAGGGAGTTCAGGATGGAAGCGCGGGCGGAGCGGCGGCCGCGCCGGCCTGAAATTCGGAGGCCGCCGTGATTCATTTCGGCATCGGAACGTTTTTCGAACGCGGGAATGATTTTCGGCTTTGTCGGCGACGGCTTCGTTTACGGGAACGCCCGAACATTGCCGCGCGCGGATTCATGTGACATCCGGTCAAGGCTACGCCTGCCGCCTGCCGAGGGCAGGTCAGGTTTTCCGCCGCTTTCATCCGGTCGAGGCGCTTCGGCGCGCGGTGAAGCCGCGCCCGTCACTGAATCATGCCGCCATTGTCAAGGCCGCGACGATTCTAAACCGGGCTTCCGAAACAGGCTCTCAGGCTGTCCCGGGCGGCGGCGATCTTTCAGGCTGTTGCGGGGTCGCCGCTGGCGGGCAGGCCGACAAATCCGGCGGGCTGTCTTCAGCGCGCGAAAGCGAAGGCTATTTTTTTGGGGGGAGGCTTGGCGCAGGGTCCGGCGCCAAGGCGCCCGGCGCCGGGCCGTATCCCGCCGCCTGGATCTCGCGCCCGAAGCGGCTTAAGCGGTTTAAGGCCGCCGCCGGCATACCCAGGGCGCTCCGGCGGAAGTCGGCATGTTCCTCAAGGCGGCCGGAAGTATCCAAGCGGGGGGACGGCGCCTTTTCCGGAAAAGCCCGGCCAGGCGGCCGCGGAAGGCAAGGCAGGCTGAAATCATCGCGATTTTCCGGTCGCGGATTCAGGAGGCTTCCGAGGCCTGCGCGGCCGGGGACGCTTCATGCTCGGCGTCTCGGCGAGGCCGCGCCGGCGCCGGCCGGATCAGAAGCAAACGCCGGAACGACGGGGGATGTTGGTTCTCGGGGGGGCGCGCAGGTGATCATGGCGGGGCTCCGTTTACGCCCCGAGGGCGCTTTTGCGCGCAGGCTCATGCGGCAGGAGCCTGCAGGCGCGAGGGTCGGGTCTCAAGGCCAGGGAAAGCCGGAGGCGCCGCAAGACGGCGTCAGCGGGGGCATTGGCCGCAGGGAAGGCTTGCCCCGCGAGGGGCGCGGCTTCGCTTTTCAGGCAGCGGCTTGGCCCGGCTTGGGAAAGCGGGCCGCGGCACGTCTCAGGCAAATATGAGGGAGACTGAAGGCGGAAGCAGGATCAGGAGCCTGTCGAATTGAGCCTGAAGCGGCCTTGGCCCGGGCTGTCAAGGCTTCCGGCGGCTTGGCCGTCGAAGTCACCTGCAAGCCGCGCGATCCGGCATCCGGGGGCCTGAAGGACGGCGCGGGGACACCCTGCGGCGTACCGGCGGAAGGCGCCAAGGTTGACATGACGTTGGCCCGCGCCGGGCTCGGGGGCCGTTAATTCCGCTCCCCGGAAAGCCGGGGGCGGGGCAGGCAAAGCGGCTGTCGCGGGGTTCATGGCTCAGCCGCGTGGCCGGATATCGCGAGCGGTTGAAAGCGCGCGGCAAGCGAGCGGCGCTGTCGGCGATTGGCGGGAGGATCGGCCTTAAGGCAGGCCGGATTCCTGCCGGATGACTCCGACAGGGTCGGCCCTGCCGGCGCCTGCGCGGGAAAGCCTGCAGCAGCGGGGCTTAGGTGAGTCAGGGAAGAGCGCCGCGGCCTTCCGTACTTGCGGCTTCGCCTCTAAGGGCGGAGGGGGCGCGGCGGCCGGGCGCCGGGGTCAGCGGAAGGTTTGGCGGGCTCGGTCTTTGGATCGTTGGGTTGATTCTTTTCCGCAGGCGGCTGACAAGGCAAAGCGCCGCTGTTTATCGGGGTCGTCTGCCTAATGCAAGGGTCAGCATCAGCAAATTTTATTTTGACTAGCAAGTTAGGGTCGAAGTTGATTTTTAAAATTTCAGGCAAATTTTCCGGAAAAGTCAGGTTTTCAGGTAGTTGTATGTTAGGCAAAGATTCCATAAAAGGCATAAATGAATTGTAAATATTAGAGTATAAATGATATAATAGTATATCATAATAAGTATGAGCAAGATAATTACCGATATCACATAAAGGTTTCCATTTTATTTGTTTATTTAGATGTTGAATAACATTATCATCGATCCGCGAAAGCACTTGTATTGATCTTGAGTATTTTAAGATATTATAAACTAATGAATCAAAAATAAAGAATTCAATAACAGGGCGTTGTATAGAAACAATAGGAGTGATAAATGATAAATTATTATTTGAAGTAATAATATCTAAAATACAATAATTAAATGTAGTATTTAAGCGAAAATCAGCCATTTAGTTGGCCTAAAAATTGTTTGAAAGGGCGGGCATAACTGAAAATATGTTTAGCGATCAATGGTCTTAATTCTAAATCTTCAAATAAATCTACTTTGATATCTAAAAGAACTTCTAAATCGTCATAAAAATGCACATAATCATTATAATTAAAATAATTTTTTGATTTGAAGGTATATATAAGATCAAGATCACTATTTTCAGTGTCTTCGCCTCTGGCGACGGAACCGTGAATTTTGACGTCGGTAAACCCCAATTGCTCGTATTTATTGACAATCTCAAGGACCTTGTCCCTGTTTTCTTTCAGTTTTTCGGTGGGTGTCATGATGTACCCTCCTTGAAATTACTAATAGCAAATATCCGTCCAAATATCCACACAAAGAGCCAAGCGGAGATGAAGCACGGCAAGTGCCAATCTCTTATGGAATTTTTTTGTACTAAAAAACTAGAAGAATTAGTAAGAAGAGTTAAAAAATAAGAAATTGCAATTGTATTTGGAAAAATTATGATCGGCAAAAGTTAGCTGGTTTGCGGCGTCAGATGCACCGGCGGGCGCAAAGCACGCAAATTCAATCGCGGAAGCGCACCGATAAAACATGTCCGTGGCAGTTTCTGTCTGGTTGGAAAATATGCGCCGGAACTGTTTTCCTTAAAGAGGAAAAGGGCGAGGAAGAGAAAACGAGCGGCAACTGACTGCAGGCGTCAAGGGAACAGGCCTGCAGGCGAAAGCGGCCGGCGCGCCGGAGCGGCAGGTCCGGCGGAAGAGTCGGGGCCTGCCCTTGCCGGCGGCATGGCGGCGCCCGCCGGTCAGCCTATGGCGCGCGCGGGATTTCGGCGGGCAACCAGGCTGTCAGCGCGGAGCCTGCGGAGTCCCCGTGAGCCGGTCCGGCGGAAGGCTGCCTCTCTCCTTAAGACGGGGCCTGAAGCCTCGTCGCCGGCGGCCAGGGAGGCCATATCGCGCCATCCGGCAGGCGGCCGGCGCCAGGATTCCTGCAGGCGCAGGAAGCGCGGGGCCTGTCGGGAAAAATCCAGGGAGACGGCGGGAGGCCGCAACGGAAAAAACCCTAAACCCTTGGTTTTGCAAGGGCTTAGGGTTTTAAGGCGTTGAAGGCCTAGCCTGGTAGTCCCAAGGGGACTCGAACCCCTGTTTTCGCCGTGAGAGGGCGGTGTCCTAGACCGCTAGACGATGGGACCTCAACGGGAAGAAAAAAATAGCAGGACCTGGCGGAAAAAGCAAGCCTTTTGCCTGCGCGCGGAGCACAGGCGCAGGCCGTCGCAGGGGGCGCCGTGAGCATGACAGGACAGTTCGAAGCAGGCTCTGACGGTTCATGGACAGTGTCCGGCTTCCGGGGCGGAATGCGGTAGGTATCCGGGAAATGCCGGCGGGCCCTGGAAGGAGCGGGAGGCTTAGGGAGGGCTTCCTCGGAGGCTCGTGCCCCGCTTCATTGGCCGGGCCCGGCGCTTGAGGTTTGCCTGGGAGCCGACTGCGGCGATGCTGCCGGGCGCGCCTGGGCGGCCTTATTGCGGAAAGAGCTCTTCAGGCGCGGGCAGGGATTCGCCGGCCAGGCCGCGAGAGGGCCGGGGGGCAGACGGGGGGCGCCGGTCCGCGCCGCGCGGCCGTTGATTAAGGGTTGCCGCGCTGTTAAAATAGAAGATACCCCGCTTCCGGGGGAGCCCCCCCCGATGGCCTGTCCGTGCCGGGAAAATAGCCCGGAGGGCGGCGGCGCCCGGCATGCCTTTCCCGCACCGGTCGGGAAAGGCGTTTTTTTCGGGCGCTTTCCGAAGGATCACAGTCATGCCTATCTACGAGTTCAAGTGCAGGGAGTGCGGCAAGGAGTTCGAGGACCTGGTCCTCCGGGCCGGGGAGGGCGGCCAGTGCCCCGCCTGCGGAACGGCAGGCGCGGAGAAGCGCATGTCCAGCTTCCGCAGCCGGACCGGCGGCGGAGGCGGCGGCTACGGCGACTTGGGTGATTTCAGCGACTACGGGGGGGCGTCACAGTCCGGGGGCGGCTCTTCCTGCGGGGGCTGCACCGCCAGCTCGTGCGCTGGGTGCGGGGTATCCCGCTGAAGGCCCCGTTGCGCATAGGGGCGAGGGGGAGCCCCCTGTCGCTCGCCCAGACCGGGTCGGTCGCAAGGGAGCTGGAGGCCGCGAGCCCGGGGCTCGCCGTCCAGATCGTGCCCATCCGCACCAGAGGGGACGATCCCGGCAGGGCTCCCCTGGGCGCGGCCGGGATCAAGGGGCTGTTCGTCAAGGAGATAGAGGACGCCCTGCTCCTGGGGGCCATCGACCTGGCCGTGCACAGCGCCAAGGATCTGCCGAGCGCCCTCCCGGAGGGCCTCGCTTTGGGGGCCGCCCCCCGCCGGGCATCCCCTTTTGACGCGCTCATAGCCGAGGGCGCCGCCGGCGTGGGCTCCTTGAAGAAAGGCGCCAGGGTAGGCACGTCGAGCCTGCGGCGCCGGGCCCAGCTTCTCGCCCTGCGGCCGGATCTGGCGATCGTGCCGTTGCGCGGCAACCTGGACACCCGCCTCGGCAAGGTGGTCTCAGGGGAACTGGATGCCACGCTCCTGGGGGCCTCCGGGCTGAGGCGCCTCAAAGGCGAGGCCTTCCCGGTCAGTGAGATCCCCCCCGGCGAGATCCTTCCGGCGCCGGGGCAGGGCCAGCTGGCCCTGGAGCTCAGGGAGGGCGACGAGGATACCCTGCGCCTCTGCGCTCCCCTGAACCATGCCCTGTCCGAGGCCGCGCTCGCGTGCGAGCGGGCCTTCATGGCGGCCCTGGGCGCGGGATGCCAGACCCCGGCCGCCGCCTGGGCCAGGATCGAGGGAGGCGCCTTCGTGGCGAGCAGCCTCGTCTGCGAGCTCGACGGGAGCCGTACCCTTAAGGCCGAAGGCCGCCTGGAGGGTTTCCGCGCGATCCCCGAAACCGGCGCGGTCTCCCCTCCCTCTTCAGTTGCTTTTTCAGAGCCCGCCCCGGCGGCCGCAGGCGGCCCCGGCGGAGCAGGCGGCTCCCGCGGCTCCGGCGAGGCCGCCCCTGACCTGGAGGCGGCCCGCGGCCTGGGCCGCTCCCTGGCGGAAAGGCTCCTGGAGGCGGGAGCGGCGGAGATCATCGCCAGGGCGGAAAGGGGTATCTAGCCTTATGTCCGGCACGGTTTACCTTGTTGGCGCGGGGCCCGGCGACCCCGGGCTCCTCACGCTCCGCGCGGCGGAGCTTTTGCGCAGGGCGGATGTGGTGGTCTACGACCACTTGGCCTTTCCCGGGCTCCTGGATCTCGTCCGCGAGGATGCCAGGATCGTTTACGTCGGCAAGGAGGGGGCCTGCCATACCCTTTCGCAGGAGGGAATCAGCGATCTGCTGGTGGCGGAGGGCCGCGCCGGCAACAGCGTGGTGAGGCTCAAAGGAGGCGACCCTTATATCTTCGGAAGGGGCGGCGAGGAGGCCTTGCGGCTAGCCGAGGAGGGCATCGCCTTCGAGGTGGTGCCCGGCGTGAGTTCCACCTGCGCGGCCCCGGCGTACGCGGGAATACCGCTCACACACAGGGATCTTTCCAGCCAGGCCGTGCTCGTCACGGGCCACGAGCGGCCGGACAGGGACGGCTCGGCCCACAACTGGAAGGCCCTGGCCGCCATCGGCACCCTCGTGGCGGTGATGGGGCGCGAGAGGCTCCCGGAGATCTGCCGGGCCCTTACCGAGGCCGGGAAGGATCCAGCCACCCCCGCCGCGCTGGTGGAGTGGGGCACCACGCCGCGCCAGCGCACCGCCGAGGGCACGCTGGCGGATCTACCCGAGCTGGCCGACTCCATGGGCATCAGGCCCCCGGCCCTCTTCGTGTGCGGCCCGGTGGTGAGCCTGCGGGGCAAGCTCGCCTGGTTCGAGAGAAGGCCGCTGTGGGGCCGCTCGGTCGCCGTCACCCGCACCCGCTCCCAGGCTGGGAGGCTTTCCGCCGCCCTCAGGGAGCTGGGGGCGCGAGTCGAGGAGAGGCCCGTCATAACCTTGAGCGAGATCGACCCCAACCCCGCCCTCGACATGGCCTTCTCCCGCCTCGCCTCCTACCGGTGGATAACCTTCACGAGCCCCAACGGGGCCGGCATTTTCCTGCGCCGCCTTTTCTCCCGGGGCCTGGACGCCCGGAGCCTGGCCCGCTCCCGCATAGCCGTCATCGGCCCTGGCACGGCGGAGGCCTTAAGGCCTTACGGGCTGATCCCCGACCTGGTGCCCAAGGCTTTCGTCGCGGAAGGCCTCCTGGAGGCCTTCCGGGGAGCCGATCCCGGGGAGCTCCTGCTGGCCAGGGCGCTCAAGGCCCGCGACGTGCTTCCTGAAGGCCTCCGCGCCATGGGCTTCAGCGTGGAGGTCCTTCCGCTGTACGAGACGGGTCACCCCGGCCCGGATCCTTCCTGGGACCCGGAACTCACGGATCTCGTCACCGTCACGAGCGCCAGCTGCGCCGAAGGGCTCGCCATGTCCGTCCAGGAAGGGTCCAGGGGCGGGGTCAGGGTCGCCTCCATCGGTCCCGTGGCCTCCAGGGCCGCCAGGGACTTGGGCTTCCGCGTCGCAGTGGAGAGCCCTGCGAGTTCCATCCCTTCCCTGGTCGAGTCCATAACCGCATACTTCAGGTCCGGGGCGGCCGGGCCTGCGGGCTGAGCGGGGCTTGAGCGCCGGCGGGATTGAGGCCGCCGGCCGGGCTGCGGGACAAAACATCGGCCGGGCCGCAGGGCCAGGCCGCAGGACAAAACCGCCCGCCTAGCCGCGGAGCCATGCCGCCGGAGAAAGCTTCAGGCCGGGCCGCGCAGCCCCTCGGCCCGCGGCATGATCAGGCCTGCGGGGCCGCCGGCCGGCCGGGCGCCCGAACGGGGGAGGGCTGGAATGCCTGCGGAAAGCGCTTGACACGGCGGGCCGCGGATCGGAAACTGTATTTCAGTCCCATGGCCGTCAGCAAGTTTGCCCGCAGGATACGCCGCCCGCAGGAGTAATACGCCCGCCGGGACTCTGCCCGGCCTGCCGCCTTCCGGAAAAGCGTTTTCACGCCTGCCCGGCCGCGCGCGAGGCGCCGCTTGCCCCCGGAAAATCCAGCCCCGAAACCTCCTGCGGGCAGCCAAAGCGCCGGCCGGCCTTTGCCTGAAAGCCGCGGACAGCCAAAGCGGCGGCAGGCCCTTGCCCGAAAATCGCTGACGCAAGGAGCGGCGGCCGCGCGAAGCCTCAAGGCGCCGGCGGGCCCGGAAAGCCTCAAGGCCGAAGGCGGCGGCAAGAGCGGAAGGCCGCGCGGCGGAGGCGCGGGAAGCGGCCGCGGCCGGAGCGTTCCCTGCGCGGACTCCTGAAGGGTTTTTTTTCGCGCGCGGTTGGCCCGCTTGCCGGCTTTCCGTCGCGCGCCTCCTTCCGCGGCCTTCGTTTTCCTTGGACAGCGGTTCTCCGCGGCCTCAGTTTTCCTTGGACAGCGGCGCTCCGCGGCGTTTCACTTTTCACGACTGCCGCTTTCCCTGCCGAACCGTTTTTTCCGCCGGCGGCTCTCCGCCGCCGCGGCTTTCCGCGCCTATCGCTTTCCGCGCCTATAGCTTTTCGCGCCTATCGCTTTTCGCGCCTGAATCTTTTCACTGGACTCCAAGGAGGCACCGCTGTGACGACGCCGGACTTCACGAGCACCCTGAACGCCGCACAGCTTGAGGCCGCCGCCTTCGACGGCGGGCCGCTCCTGATTATAGCCGGGGCCGGGACCGGGAAGACCCACACGCTGGTGAGCCGGGTGGCCTGGCTGATCTCCAGGGGCGTGGCGCCGGAAGGCATACTGCTTCTCACGTTCACGCGCAAGGCGGCCGGCGAGATGCTCCAGCGCTGCGCGGGCATGGCGGGCGCGCGGGCGGGCAGGGTCTCCGGGGGGACATTTCACTCCCTGGCCTACTCCCTGCTCCGGGCCGAGCACAGGGCGGCCGGCTACCCGCCGGGCTTCGGGATCCTCGATCAGGACGACGCGGAGGCCCTTGTGGGCCGTATCCGCGACTCCTGGCCGCTCCGGGAGGGCAAGACCGGCTTCCCCACCAAGTCCAAGATCCTTCAGATCATCAGCCGCTCGATCAACAGGGAGACGTCCATAAAGGACACGGTGAAAGCCCGTTTCGATTACCTGTCCAAGCATGTCAGAGACATCGAAGGCATAGCCGAAGAGTACGCGAGCCGCAAGCTGAGGAACGCCGTGATGGACTTCGACGATCTCCTCGTTAAGCTCGCGGAGGTCCTGGCGGGCGATCCCGAGGCGCGCGAGCGCATGGCCTCCCGTTACACCCACATCCTGGTGGACGAGTACCAGGACACCAACCCGGTCCAGGCCCGCATCGCCTGGCTGCTCGCCAGGGAACACCGGGAGATCACCGCGGTCGGGGACGATGCCCAGTCCATCTACGGCTTCAGGGGGGCGGACTTCAGGAACATCATGGAGTTCCCGAAGATCTTCTCCCCCGCCGCGATCATCAAGCTCGAGATCAATTACCGGAGCTTCGGGAGCATCCTGAAAGTCGCCAACAGGGTGGCCTCCGGGGCCAGGGAAAAGTACGAGAAGGCGCTGAGCGCCGCCCGCGGGGACGGGCCTCCCCCAGTCATGGTCCTGACCGAGGACCTGCGCGCCGAGGCCGCCTGGGTCGGGGGGCGGATCGAGGATCTCCTCTTCTCAGGGGAAGACCCGACCGGCATCGCCGTGCTCTTCCGGGCGGGCTTCCACTCCATCGAGCTTGAGCTCGAGCTTATCCGCCGCGGCATCCCTTACGTCAAGTACGGGGGCAGGAAGTTCCTGGAAAGCGCCCACGTGCGGGATTACCTGGCCTTCTTCCGCCTTGCGCACAACCCGGCGGACGAGATCAGCCTCATGAGGATACTTCAGCTGTTCCCCGGGGTCGGGCGCAAGGCGGCTTCGGACGCCGCGGCCTGGGTCCAGGAGCGGCCCGCGCGCCTTCTGGACTTTGGGGAGGCGCCGTTCAGGGGCCGCGCGGCGGGCGCGGTCGCGCCTCTCGCCGGGCTGTTCGCGGAGATCTGCCGCGACGGCGTCTTCGACGGGGACCCCGGGGAGATCCCCGGGCTGATCCTGGACTTCTACCAGCCTCTCATGCCGAGGCTCTACCCCGATGACTTCCCTGACCGTCAGGATGACCTCGAGCAGCTCCGCATTCTGGCGGACTCCTCGGCCTCGCTCTCTGCCTTCCTCGCGGAGGTGACTCTCGAGCCGCCTAACGCCTCCCATGCCGGGGAAGCGCCCGCCGAGGGCCCCCGCCGCGACGTCGTGCTGTCCACCATACACTCCGCCAAGGGACTCGAGTGGAAGACGGTGTTCATCGTCTCGGCGGTGAACGGGAGGATCCCCTCCTCCTACGCCCTGGCCAGCGAGGACGAGATGGAGGAGGAAAGGCGGCTGTTTTACGTGGCCGTGACCAGGGCCAAGGACGAGCTCTACGTCATGTGCCCTGAGGAAGTCGGCGATTCCCGGAACCCTTACTCCGCCTCGGCGGCGAAGCCCACGCGTTTCCTGGACGGGCTCCCCAAAGGCGCGATGGACGTCATCATCCGTTCCGGCGGCAAGGTGGAGTACGGCGACGTCTACCCTGGCGGCTCCGGAACCCTGGACTCCCAGGACGGGGACTTTTCCGACGATGACGGCTGGGGGCCGGGCTTTTCCGACGACTCCCAGCTCGGCGCGGAACTCCCCGCGAAGCGGAGGGCGGCGGCCCGAAAGCCCGCCGCAAGGCCCGCTTCAGATACGGAGATCGTTTTGGAGCCCGCGAAGGGCGAGAGGGTGCGCCACCAGACCTTCGGGGAGGGCATGGTGTTGAGTTCCGAGAACGGCAAGGCCCTGATAGACTTCGATTCCTGCGGCAGGAAGTCAGTGGTCTGCCGTTACGCGCGCCTCACCAGGGTCTGAGGCGCCCGCCTGCCTGCGGCAGGTCGCGGCTACAGCCGCTGCCGCCCTGGCTGAAGTTGCGGCCGCCTTCAGGCGGAAGCCTGCAGCGGGGCCATGGCCCGAGGCTTGGCCGCGTCGGGGCAGGGCCGGGGGCGGGCCAGGGGCCTGGACTGCGCCGGGCCCTGAGAGGTTGCCGGAGGGGCGGGGAGGGATAGGCAAAAATTCCCGCGCAGGCCGCTCCTGGAAAGGATCGGCCTGCCGGAATGACATCTCCAGGAAACCGCGGTCGCGAGGGCACATGGACGGCCTGCGCGGGAGGCGCCCGGCATCCCGGAGCTTGGGCAGCCGCCGCGCCGTACCCGGCGGGATTTAGGCGGGCCTTGTAAATGAGCGCCTTCCCCGCCCGGATCTTCCCCGACGCCGGAGACGGGCGGGGCGGGCCCTGCGGCGGGCGGTTCGAAGCGCGGCCGCGCGCGTGACAGGGGAGCTGAAGGTTCCCGTGGCCCTTGCCTTCCGGGCGCGGGATTTCTGGGCCTTTTGGCGTTACCAGACCGAGGTGGAGAGGCTTCCGGCCGCGGCGGGGTCGAAGTTGCAGGCAATGTTGTCGCACACGATGACAGGCGATCCGTCGGTCTTGAGCCGCAAGGAGAACCTGAAGCCGTAAGTATTGTCCTCCGGGTTCCCGTACACCGTGAGCGGGCCGTAGAGGATGTCCGGGAGCTTGACAAGGCCGGCTACGCGTTCAAGTTCAGAGTAGTCGTCGCAGTATCGGCCGGTCTCGGCGCGGTAGGCCTCCTCGGTCACTATTACCATCAGATATGCCTTCTTGACGTTTGGGTCGTCCGAGGCGGGCGCGCGCGCCGGGATGGCGACAGCCAGAAGCGGGAGCAGTAAGGGGAGGAACGCGAACAGGACGTGTTTCGGGGTTCTGGAAAGAGCAGTCATGGTGACCTCTCGCTGCGGCATGCGGCAGGGCTGCCCCGAGGGTTAGGCCGCGCCGTGACGTTTCAGGGCGGCCGGAGCGGGCGGGAAAAGGAAACCCGGTCGCTAAGGAGAAGAAGCAAATTTCAATATAGGAAAATATATAATATAAATTATATTTATAAAATAATAGTATAATGATTTAAAATAATATTAAAAAAAATATAAATATTTTGAAGATGCCAAATAAAGCCATCTTAGCTTGCTATTCTATCGCCCGGGCCAGTCTTGATGCAAAGCTCCGGCCTCAAGGCGCCGACTCCTCGGGATTTGTATAATGGCGGAGGTTTTCCGCAAGAGCCCGGGCTTTGGGAAGTCCGCCTCCGATCCTTCAGATCCCGAAAGCGCCTGTTGCCTTGCCGCCTTTTCCAGGCTACGCCGATCCTTGCCAGGCCTTGCCGGCGTACCCTGCCGCAAATCACCAGCAATGCCCCGCAATGACACGCGTTGACCCGTCGCCGTGTTCCGCCGTGATTTCACGACCCCGCTCCCCGACGTGATTGCCCTGAAGTCGCTGCAACCGGTCTCCCTATTCCCTATAAGCCGCGAAGCGGCAACGGTTTGAGCCATGAGTGCCCCCCTGTCCGCGGCGCTGGCCTTCACTGCCTTCTTCCTGGCCTATACGGTCTCCCTGGGGTTCTGGGGACGGCTGATCCTCAGGCTCTGCGGCGCGAGAGGGGGGCTGGCCTACGGCTCGCCCCTGCCGGTCGCGGCCTGTCTGGGGGTCATGGCGCTTCTCCTGCGGCATGCAGCTTCCTTCGGCCGGGGCTTCGAGGAGGCTTACGCGGCGATCTTCCTTCAGGGGTGCGTGGGAGGGCTGGCGGAGGGGGGCCTCTGGCTATACAGGCGCTTCCGGGCTTGGCGGGTGGCCAGGCGGGAGGCCTCTGAGGCCGGGGCCGCGGGGCCGGCGGCTCCTGAGGCAGGCCTAGAGGGGCAAGGCCTCCCTGCGCCCGCCCAAGCCTCCCGGCCGGCCCGTGAGGCCCGGGAGGCCCGTGGCGGCCCGGTCCCTCAGGACCCTGCGGACGGGCCCTGGGCCCTCGCGGCCTCGGCGGCCGCGTGCTTCGCCTTCACCCTTTACTTCTCCCTGATCAGCCCCAGCAGGCGGCCGGACCCCTGGCTCTCCCCCGCCATAGACCACTACGCTTGGGTGTTCGGAGCCGACTACTGGCGCGAGGCCTTTGCTCCCGCGCGGTTCCTCATGGAGGCCCCCCAGGCCTGGTTTCAGGATGCCTTCGGCCAGCATGTCAGCCTGGGCATGTTTTCCTCGATTCTCGGGGGACTCTCCCTGGCTGAGCCGCCGCTTTACGCGGCCGCGCTCTTGGCCTGGACTGCCGCCGCTCTCTTTGTCCTCATCCGGGGGCTGACCGGCCTCTCCCGACTCCTGTGCTTCCTGGCCGCAACGGGCGCGGTCGCGGGGCCCTTTTTCGGCCACCTCGTGTTGAACGGCTCCTTCGCGCACCTCTTAGCCGTTTTCGGGCTGGCTGCGGCCCTCTGCGCCTTCCTGATCCCCGGGCGCGAGGCGAGCCCGCTGGGGAGGGGGGCCAGGGTCTTCTTTCCCGTGCTGTTTCTCTTCATGGCCTATCAGGCCGGCTTTCCGGTCCTCATGTGCCTCCTGGCGGGGGCGGCATGCCTGGCAGGCCTCCTGAAAGGCTCCCGCCCCCGCGAAGGGCAGGAGGTGCCTCAGCCTCCTCAGCCCTCCGCCGGGGACCCGCGCCTCCGGCCGCGGCGCCCGGCCGTCTCGAGGGGGCCGCGGGCGGCCCTGCGGAAACTCAGGGGCGCCCTGAGGGAGCCCTGGCGGCCGCTGCGCGCGGCGTTCCTGAGCGCCGCCCTCGCCTCCCTCTTGTCCCCGCAGACCTTCCTGTGGACACTGGGGAGGCTGCGCTCGGCGGCGAGCCAGGTTTCCGGGACGAGGCTGGGGCTGCTCGATCCGCTCCTTTTCTCGGGAATTCCCCACGTGAACCTGAGCCTCGCCGCCGAGGCCGCGCCTGGGGGAAGCTCCCTGGCGTGGGCGGCCGCTTTGGCGGCGTTTCCGGCCCTCTGGGCCGCCGCGTTTTTCCCCTTTGCAGGCAAGGCCGGGGTGGGCTCCGCCCGCACAGGGGCCGAAGACTCGGGTGAGGCCCCGGAACCGGCAGAGGCCGCGGCCTTGCGGAAAGCCTCCGTCCCCCTGAAGCCTTCCGGTTCCCGGAGGGCCCGCGGCTCCCGGAGGGCTGACGGCTCCCGAAAGAGCGCCGGCTCACGAATGCCCGCCGGCTCCCTGGACGTCCCCGGCGCCCTGACCGGCCCGGCCGCGGTCGTCGGCGCCTTGAGGCCTTGGGCGGCCTGGAGCCGGGCGGGCCTGAGCGCCCTTTGCGCGGCGTATTACCTAAGCCTTCTGGCTTACCTGGGGATCTACCTGGTCAGGGGCGACAGCTACCAGCTGTGGAAATTCGCGGCAATGACGGCCCTTCCGTTGTCCTGGATCCCGCCGGTCCTGCTTTTCCTGGCGCTTGAGAGGCTGTTCTGCCGCAGGCGGAGGGCTGGCTTTGCCGCCTCCATCGCCGCGTGCGCGGCGCTGGCGGCGGGGGCGGCGTTCCTTGCCCCCGCCCCCGGCACGGAAGGGAGGCCGGCGCGCCCCTGGTCGCTTCTCCCCATGATTTCAGAGGTCCTCAGGGCGGGCAGCGAGGGGGAGGGCGTGCAGCTGGCCGTCTACGATCTCTCTTCGGCCGCCAAAAACATGGCGGCCCTCATCCTGTCCGAAAAAAGGCCCGGCTCCCTGGCCCTCGCGGTCAAGGGGGCCTACTTCATCCCTGACAACCCGGACTATTTCCGGCTGCTGGCCCCGGGGACGGCGTTCTACACGGACAGGGTGTACCCCGGGCCTTACGGGGGCGACTTTTCGGATCCCCCGCCGCGGTTCCGGCTCAAGCGCTGGGATTACGCTGACTTTGTCCTGCGGGGAGCTGTCGCCTGGATCGACGGGGTCTACCGCTTCACCGGCGACCTCACGCGCCCCGAGGCCCTCTTGGCTGTCCTGCCCCCTGCGGCCCTCCGCGGGAGGGACATCGTCCTGGAGGTGACCCTCGCCCAGACGAAAGGCGCCGGGGATCCACGCTGCGGCAGGGTCCTGGCTCTGGCTGGCGGCCCTGAGTCTGCGGCCCTCGAGCTGGAGCTCGAAGGCGGGCCTGAGCCTCCTGCGGCTTCCGGCTTTGCGGGGCCCGTCTCTTCCGGGCTTCCTGAAGCCTCATCGGTCAAGATCCCGGTCCCCCGCGAAGCCTTCTCGGACGGCCCCGCGCTTGTGAGGCTGGGTTTTCCCGGCTTTGCCCGGCTGCTTCCGGCCGGCGGGCCTCCGCCGGCAGGGGCTCAAGCGGAGGCGGGCTCTTGGGCGGCCTTCTCGGCGCGGCAGGGAACGGCTCCGGGCGCCTCCGCGGAAAACTTCCTGTGCGACTATGTGTTCAGGAAGGCGGATATGCGGGCGGCAGCGGACGACGGGGCGGGCCCTCCCGAGTCTACCGGGTCTTCCGATGATTCCGGGTCTTCCGATGATTCCTGAGGTTCGGGAGACGCCCTCCAGGCGGCAGGCCGCCTCAGGCGGCGCCTGAGGCGGCCGAGGGCGCGCGGGAAGCCGCCGCCGCGGCGGCGGTGCGGCAGCCTGCTTCAGGACGGCAGGATAAACCTGGGTGACAGGCCGCTCCGGCCAGCCATGCTAATGCGGGTCGGCAGGGCGCTCCAGGCCGGGAGGCGGCGAGGCCTTCTGGAGGCCGCCCGGGCCGGGAGGCGGCGGGGCCATCTGGAGGCCGCCTGGGCCGGGAGGCCGGGCCGGCGCCCGTTAAGCGCCTGGGCGGGATAAGCGAGGCGCCGGCGGCCTTTTCTCTAAGAGAGGGACTGCGAGACGTCCTGAACCGTTCCGCCGGACTTCGCGCGGCGCGGCGGCCTTGCGCGCTTGACGGCGAGCCTCAGGCGGCCGGGGGCGCCAAGCCTCGCGGGAGGGCCCGGATCGTCTGCCGGCATATCGGCTCATTGCGGCATGGCCTTTGCGAAGGTTCCGGGAAACGTCAGGCGCGCAAGGGGCCTGCGAGCGGAAGCCGATCGTCGCCGGAGCCGCTCGTCCGCGCCGCCTTCGGCCCGCCCCGCAGGGCTTTTTGGAGCAAGGGGCATTAAGGCGGCATGGCGGGCTGGAACGCTTGCCGACTTGCGGGGCGGCGGAGGCAGGCAGCATGTTTTCCGCGGCGGCGGCGTGCCGTGCAGGAAAAACTGATGCGCGTCGGCAAGGAATCGCCGATCGCCTTGCCGCGCGACGGCGGCAGGCGGCATCTTCTCCGCAGCGGCAGCGTGCCGCGCAGGAATAACTGATGCGCATCGGCAGGCGGAATCGCCGATCGTCTTGCTGCGCAAAGGCGGAAGGCCTCATGTTTTCCGCAGCGGAAGCGTATAGCGCAGGAATAACTGATACGAATCTGCTGGCGGGAATACCGAATCGCTTGACGGCGCAACGGCGGCAGGCCGCATGTCTTACGCGGCGGCAACGGCGTGCGCAGGAATAAATCATACGATTTAACGAGCGGGAATCACCAGCGCCCTTTACGGAGCCGGGATTGCAGGGCGCATGTCTTATGCGGCTACGGTGTGCCGCGCAGGAATAAATCATGCGATTTAACGGGCGGCGAGGGCTTCCCGCGCGCGTTTCGGCAGAGGGCGGGGAAAAAAAATTTTGTCTGAAGCCTCAGGAGGACTGCCGCTTGCGGCAGCCGGGCAGGCCGCGGCAAGCGGCACAAGCCTCCTTCCGCAGGCGGAATGAGGCTTGTGCGCGCGGCCGGCCGGGGCAGGGAAGCGGCCGCAACGGAAGATGCGGTAAGATGCCGGAGGGGACGCTTACGGCATTCGCGCGGCAGTTCCGAAAACGGCGCGCCAGGGCGCGAAAATGCGGTTGATCTCGCCGGATTAATGCCTATAATGGTGAATCGGGCTTTTGGCAATTGCTTGTGAAGGGGGATTCCTGCGGACCGGCGCTGCCTGCGGCGCCGCAACCCGCCCCGAACGCTTTTTTCAGAGCCCGCCTTGTCTGGCGGCCCGCGGCCTTTGCCGGGCGGTCCAGGCGCCGCGCGCATTTCAGGTTTGCCGCCTAAGCCGTTTTCTTTCCCGGGGTTTCCTCATTTCAAGCCTTCGTTTATTTTCAAGACCGGGAAAGCCTTGTCAGTTGCGCCATCCGCAAGGGCTATTCCGTATCTGGCGCCTTTTCATAGCCCAAGGATTTTTGTTTTTGCAAGGAAACCGCCGTCGCCCGCAAGCGCCATTGCATGGCAAGCCCCTTTGCGTTTCCGGCGTTCTCAAGCTCAAAGGCGTCTTGAGCGCGGGGCGTATCCGTATTCCCGGGCTTCTGTAATCCCGGGTTTCTCCGGCTCCAATGTCGCTCCGGTTCAGGGCATCTCCGGTTTCAAGGCGGCCTGAGTCCAGGGCGGCTCCGGTACCAAGGCTTCCGGGAGCCTGGATGACCCCGGTTCCAGGCGCCTCCAGTTCTTAAGTCCTTATCCCGCTTCATGCCTATTCGCCGCAAGCCTTTCCCCCTTCCGGGAAGGCCAGGCGCGCGGGCCGCGCGGCGGGTTTTCCGCCGCAAGGGGCGCGACTCCCGCAGAGGGGCGGGCATGAGCTACCGGGACACGATAACCTCCATCTTCGACCTGCAGAAGTTCGGCATGAAGTTCGGCCTGGACTCCATGCGCGCCATACTCGCCCGCCTCGGCAACCCCGAGGCCGGGGGCCGCTACGTGCACCTGGCGGGCACCAACGGGAAGGGCAGCACGGCGGCCATGATAGCCGCGGCCCTTTCCGCGGCGGGGCTGCGGACCGGGCTTTACACCTCCCCGCACCTGGTGACCTTCCGGGAGCGGATCCGGGTGGACGGGGAGCTCATGAGCGAGGAGGAGGTGATCGGGCTCGCGGGGGAGGTATGGAAGGGCTGCGATCCTGAGCATCCGCCGACCTTCTTCGAGTTCGTGACGGCCATGGCCTTCCTGCGCTTCAGGCGCGCCGGCGCGGACGTGGCCGTGCTGGAGGCCGGGCTGGGGGGGAGGCTGGATTCCACCAATATCATTGCCCCTCTCGTCGCGGCCGTCACCAACATCGGCCTGGAGCACACCGAGCACCTGGGGGGGACCGTCGCCGAAATCGCGGCCGAGAAGGCCGGGATCATCAAGCCGGGCGCCCTTTTCGCGGGCGGGCGGCTCGTGCCGGAAGCCAGAAGGGTCTTGGACGGGCGGCTCGCCGCCGCCGGGGTCAAGGGCCTTTTCCTGGGGGAAGGCTTTTCGGCCGAGACCGTGTCAGAGGACGAGGGAAGGCCCGTCATCGACTACCGGGGCCCCGGGTGGACCGTCAAGGGCCTCCGCGTCAACCTCGCCGGGCCCTATCAGGCCGACAACGCCGCGTTGGCGGCAGCCGTCCTGGAGCTGCTCGCCTCAGTCCCCTCCGAGGACGGGGGCGGGCCCCTGTTCAGGATAGGCGAGGATCATGTCCGCCAGGGCCTTTCGCAGGTCTCCTGGCCCGGCCGGGGCGAGGTCATCGCCCCCGGCCTCTGGCCTCCGGGCCGCAACGGCCGCGCCCCCCTGGTCCTGGACGGCGCCCATAACCCCGACGGGGCCGCTTCCTTCGCCCAGTACCTCAGGCGCCGCCCGCGCAGGGAGCTCCATCTTATCGTGGGAGTCATGGCCGACAAGGACGTGGCCGGGGTCCTGGGGCCGGTGCTCGCTGAGGCCGACCGCCTCTACCTGACCAGGCCCGTGTACTTCAGGGCGGCTTCCCCTGAGCTTCTCCTGGAGCGGATCCGCGCCGCTTCCGGGGAGCCGGGTATCCCCTGGGGGCTCTACCAGGAGTTGCCTGAGGCCATCGAGGCGGCGGCCAGACAGGCGGGTCCCGAGGATCTGGTGGTCATCTCGGGCTCGCTCTTCACGGTGGGCGAGGCCAGGGCCTACCTGACCGGGGAGAGCGTCATCGAGTCCAACTGAAGGCGCCGGGGCCGGCCATTGGCCCTGTCGGGACCCCTGGCCGGCCGTCTGAGCCGAATAAAAACGCTTTGAACGCATCCAACCCCGGCAGACCCGCGACAAATTTTAAACTCAAACCGAAACACGCCGATGTTATCTATAAGGAGACTGAAAGGCCACGTCTGACTTGCCCCGCAGGCCAGAACGGGACGATTGAGGGAAAACCGGCTGACCTCCGTCATTCGGCGGCCATGACGGCCATGACGGCCATGACGGCCATGAGGGCCGGGAGGAGCCTGGCTCGCGCGGCGGCCGGCCTTCGCGGGGCAGGAGGCCCCGGACCGCCTGACATGCCGAGATCCTGAAACCCTGAAACGCGGAATCCTAAAATCCTGATATCCAGAGATCTTGAAGCCATGAGGCCCTGAATCCGAAAATCCTGACGCCCTGATTTCCCCAGACCCTTGAGTTCCGAAGACACCTCAAACCCTGCTGTACGCATGGAGCCGTGATGGACAAAGGCTTTCCACAGGACCGGGAGGGGCGGCGGCGGCCGCCCCGGAGGCGCTCCGGCCACGCCCCGCCCCCCAGGAGCGCCCCGCGCTTTGTGGGGGCGGGGAGCGTCTCTTGCCCCCGGCCCGGAAGCCCTGACGCCGTATCCCCGGCAGGGAGAGGCTCCGCCCGGGCGGCGCCGCGAAGCCGCGCCTGCGGATCCGCCCGCCGCAGGCCGGCGCTCCTGGCCCTGGCCGCCTCATTGGTGTTGGCGGCGGCCGACCCTCTCCAGGCCCAGTTCCGGGGGGATTCGGGGTTCGAGATCCAGAGCGGCGACGTCTGGGGCGGCACGTTCGACGGGGCGGGGCTCCTGCCGGGCGAAATGCCCTACGATCCTTTGGCCCCTCCCGCGAGGCCAGGCGCGCCCTCAGGGGATGGTTCCGCGGCCGCAGGGCCCGGGGGGGCAGGCGAGCCTCCCGGCGGCAACCCGCCCCGGGTCCGCATGGTGATGGATGACGGGAGCGGCGACGAGCCCGTCGTCATCGAGGCGGATTACGTGGACTACGCCGAGGAGGAAGGGCGGCTCTTTTTCCAGGGGCTGGTGAAGATCAGCCGGGGGGCCGAGGTTATGACCGGCGACCGGGCCATGTGGCACGACGGGACCCGGAGCGCGGAGATTTCCGGCGATGTCCGCGTCTATACCGCCGACTTCGCGGCGACGGCGGAGCGGGCGGCGGTCAACATGGACCTGCGGCTCGCCAAGATCTTCGACGGGCGGGCCTTCTTCCCCTCGAGGCATTATTACATTGCCGGCAGCGTTCTGGAGCGGCGCGGCGAGGAGGCCCTTTACGTGGAGGACGGGGTCTTCACCACCTGCGACGGGCCCGACCCCGCCTGGAGCCTTACCGCGGAGCGGCTGACCGTGAACCGGGAGGGGGTGGCCGAAAGCGAGGGGGTGACCTTCCGGACGAGGTGGGCGCCCCTGGCCTACATCCCGTACCTGCTCGCGCCCGTCAAGACGGAGCGCTCGACGGGGTTCCTGCTCCCGGAGATCGGGAGCTCCACCCGGGACGGCTTCGTGGTGTCCCTGCCGTTCTTCTGGGCGGCGCGGGAGGACTGGGATCTCACCATCCTCCCGGTCTACCGCTCCTCCCGTGGCTTGGCGGTCACCCTGGAAGCCCGCTACAACCTCAACGTCGGCGAGGGAATCTGGCTGGTCACGTCCCTGACCGACCGCAAGCCCGAGACCTTCCGGTACCGCAGGGGCGGCGGCGAAAAGGCGGCCAAGGACCTCTGGTGGGTGCGCGCCCAGAACTCCTGGAACCTGGACGGCTGGAACGTGAACCTGGATCTCGACTTCGTCTCGGACCCCAACTACCTCTACAGCTTCCGGAACGACCCGGACGGCTTCTACTATTCCAGCCTGCTCTTCCAGGAGCACTTCGGCCGCACGCTGAACGAGGAACTGGACTCCAGGAGGCTTTCGACCCTGTTCGCCCAGAAGTCCTGGACGGACAGCTATTTCCGGGGGACGGCCAGCTACACCGACGACCTGTACAGCCGCGGCAACCTCGACACCCTCCAGGTCGCGCCCAGCCTGTACTACGCCATCGCCGCCAGGCCCCTGCCGGAGGGGCTGGCCGCGAGGCTTCCGGGCGGCGGGCCTCGCTTCAGCCTGGACCTGCAATACGACTACTACACGCGCCGCACGGACAGGGACTCGCCCGTCGACGAGACGGGCCACAGGCTCCTGGCCTCGCCGGCCTTCCACTGGCGCTGGGACGCCTTCGGCAGCCTCAGCTTCCTGGCCAAGGGGGGCATGGACCTGAACGTCTACGCCCCCAAGGGCCGGAGGCCCGATGAAGCCGGGGCGCTCGCGGCGGATCACGACGGATTCTACTCCAGCCTCGGCGGCGAGGCCTCGCTGGAGGTCTCCACCACGCTCTCCCGCGTCTACGGGGGTTCCGAAGGGGACGCCTACCTCCACCAGGTGACGCCGTTCGTGGCCTTCGAGCTGCGCGAGTCGCCTGACCAGGATGACATGCCCTACTTCGACGAGTTCGACCGGAGCCTCCGCCGCCAGACCTTCCGCTACGGCCTCCGGTCCTCCGTCACCTCCAGGACCGCCGCCCCGCAGGGGGCGGATCCCTCCGCGGCGGGGGGCTACGTCTACCGCGAGATCCTCAAGGTGGGCGTGTTCGGGAGCTACGAGTTCGCCGACAACCTCAAGTGGGCCGCCAGGGAGTACGCCCGCTACTTCACCACCGGGTACTTCGACAGGGGCACCGGGCCCGTGGAATTCGAGGTCGAGGTTTTCTTCACGCCCTTCTTCAGCGCCAGGGCCATCTCCAGCCTGGATATCCGGACAGGGGACTTCACGGGACACGATGTCTTCCTGGACCTGAGGGACGGCCGGGGCGACAGCATCTCGCTCATCTACGACTACGACAAGCCCAGGCTCGAGTACGGCCCGGCGGAATACGACACGGTGAACCAGCTGCGCGGCGACGTGAACCTCGAGCTTGCCTCAGGCTGGTCCTTCGGGGCTTCTTCCCGCTACGACTTTCAGGAACAAAGAGGCCTGGAGACCTACCTCAGGCTCATGTACACCGAGCAGTGCTATGCCGTGAGCCTGATCTGGGCCGACTCCGGGGATGATCGGAGGGTGTCCCTCATGGTGGACCTCCTGGGCCTCGGGTCTTTCGGGGACAGCGCCCAGCCCGCCGGAGGCAAGGGCCTCACCGGCATGGGGGAGGGAGGCCTGTACTGACGGCCTTCGCCTCCGGCAAGGGGGCCGGGGGTCCGGAGCCTTTTCCGGAAAGCTTCGCCTTCAGGCCCCTCATGGGGCGCCTTTAGCCTCAGGGGCCGCTTTCCTGCGGGAGGCGGCCCTTTGAGGAAGCCCGCCGCGCCCGCCCTTTCCGGGCCTCCTGCGGCTTTTGCGGCGCGGGCCCTCAAGCCCCCGTGCCGGAGGCCCGGGATGCTGCCGCCCTCGAATCCCGCCGTCAACGGGGCTTAGCCCTCAGCCGCCTTCGGCCTTTTTTGTGCGCCAGGCCTTATAAATTCTCCCCCCGCAAGGAGTCCACATGTCTACCAGCCAGTACAGGCAGGTCCTCACCGACAGCTTTCCGCCGGAGATATCCGTCACCATAGGGGAGACCACCCTCGTCTACCGCAAGGAAGTCTATACGCTCAAGGATGCCCAGGGCGGGGAGCGGACCGACGGGCTGCGGTACGGGGAGAACCCCGGCCAGGAGGCGGCGCTCTACCGCCTCGTGAACGGGAACCTCGTCATCGCCGGGGTGGAGTACGTAAGGCCCGGGCTTCCCCTGGTCTCCGGGCTCTCGGAGATGGATCCCCGGACATCCATGATGTACGGCTGCCGCAAGCACCCCTCCAAGACCAACCTGACCGACGTGGACTCGGCCCTGAACGTGCTGAGGTACGTCTCCGGCTCCCCGGCCGCGGTGGTGGTCAAGCACAACAACCCTTCGGGCGCCGCCGCCGACCCCTCGCTCTCCGAGGCCTTCCGGAAGGCCTACGAGGGCGACGTCGTGGCCGCCTTCGGGGGGGCGGCGGTGGTGAACCGGCCCCTGGACAAGGCGACCGCGGAGATGATGAACTCCAAGTACCTGGAGGTGGTGGCCGCCCCCGACTACGAGGAGGGGGCCGTGGGCATCCTCTCGGCCAAGCCGGATCTGAGGATCTTCAAGATCTCCAACATCACGCGCCTCTCCGAGCTCGCCCACAGGAGGTTTCTGGACTTCAAGTCCCTGATCGACGGCGGACTGGTCATCCAGCAGTCCCCCGACAACAGGATCCTGTCTCCGGCGGACTTCCTGCCCGCCGAGTGCGAGAGCAAGGGCAAGACATACAGGGCCGGGCGCGCCCCCGACGCCAGGGAGCTCGCGGATCTCGCCTTCGGCTGGGCGGTGGAGCAGGCGGTGGTCTCCAATTCCGTGCTCTTCGTCAAGGACGGGGCGACCGTCTCCATCGCCGGCGGCCAGCAGGACCGCGTGGGGGTGGTGGAGATAGCGGTCTTCAAGGCCCGCCGCAACTTCGCGGAGCTGCTGAGCTTCCGCAGGCGCGGGGCCGCCACCCAGGACCTCGCAAAGAGGCTTGGGGAAGAGCCGGCCCTCCAGAAGGACCTGGACTCCTTCCGGGAGGAGGCGGCCGCCGCCAGGGGAGGGCTCCCCGGCTCCGTCATGGTCTCCGACGCCTTCTTCCCCTTCAGGGATGCCCTGGATGCCGCGATCAGGGAAGGGGTCACCGCGGTCGCGCACCCCGGCGGGGCCATCCGCGACTGGGAAAGCATCGAGGCGGCCAACGAGGCCGTGCCCCAGGTGGCCATGGTGTTCACCGGCCAGCGCGCCTTCAAGCACTGAGGCGGGGAAGGGCTGTCCGGCGCGGGGGAGGCGGGGCCATGGGCAGGCCGTAGCGAAGAGGCAGCCCCGGGCCAGGAGGAAAACGGGACCGGGGCGGTTAGGGCAACCGTTCCCGCGCCTGTTCCAGTCGCCCTGCGGGCTTGGCGTGAGCTGAGGCGGCCGGCGGATCGCGCGCCGCTCTTGGGAGTCCTGTGAGTTCCGGCCCCCATCTCGCCGCTCTTGGCCGGTTACGGCGGACATGCGGCGGCGGCCCTCCCTCCGGCCGAGGGCTGGGCCGGGCGTGCCCGTTGCGGAACCGGGCCTCAACCGGAGGGCGCAGTCCGGATCGCCGTCAGGCCTGTTCCGGCCTTTCGAGGCGTTGTCCAGGCGTTTGCCTGGCGCCATGTCACGGGCCGGGGTCTCCCTGGCCCTGCCCTGGCGGGCCTGTCCAGGGAGCTGCCGGGCGCCCGCCTTGCGGCCGATCCCCGGATGGCTGGCCGGGAAATGGGACATTGCCGGCAACCATGCCCCTGGCCGGCGGGCGGAACACGGCCCGCGCGGCCGGCGGCGGCGTTTTCGGGGCGGCTTGGCGGCCTGTCCGGTTTTCCTCAGGCTTTTTCAGCGGCCGCGGCGATCGGGAAGACCGATGCCGGCCGCTTTGTTCATTGTCCCGTGGGTCTGCCGCTCCAGTCAGGGCACGTCAGGCTGGCCGCGGATCCGTCAAGATGCAGCCTCAATGCCTGATCGCATGGAGCGGTTCCTTGCGGCAGGTCAGCCCGGGCAGGCTTTGCGGCTTCAGGCCGGGGGGGGAGGAAGGCCTCGCCAGGGCGCGGGCGGCAAGCCTGAAGCCGGAACGAGACCCTCCGCGGCCGCCGCGGGAGGGGCTCCGGGGGACTCTGGACGGCAGGGCCTTGAGGGCCGGGGAAAAGGACGGGTTCGGGGGCCTTCCGGCCGCGCGCCCCAGGGCTCATGCCGCCGTCTTCGCGTAAGGCGGCATCCTGGAGGGAAATTCCGGGGAACTGCCGGGCGGCAACCGACGACGGGGCGCGGCAGCGGCCCTGACGGCCGGGCGGAGCGGAAGAAGGCCTGCGGGAAGGGGTCAGAAAGCTTCGGAGAAGTCGTTGACCCGCGTGCTGTCGGCGATGGACGTGCAGGTCCTGTATGCTATTCCCAGATACGAGTTTAAGAACGCGGTGAACACGAAGTAGTTCGCGCAGACGGCCGCCAGGTAACCTGCGGACAGATCGGCCGGGTTGAGGAAACTTCCGGTCATGTTCCGGGCCGAGTTCATCTCCGACATGGCGAGGGCTGTCATGAAGACGGTCGCGATCACCCCGATCATGAGGAAAACGGCGAAGATCTTCAGACGGTTGCCTTTGGTGAGGGCCAGGCTGCGGCGGACGGCCTGCATGGCGCCGAGCTCCTCCAGGACCATGGAGGGGACCGTCAGGCTGCACGAGACATAAATGAAGAAGAGGGCGATCGCGAAGCCCAAGAGGAAAACTATGCCGATGACGCCCGACGCGGCTGAACCTGCCGCGCTGGCTAAAGGCACTAAGATCGCCAGGGGGATCGCAAGGCCTATCGCGCATAAGAAAATGATCAGCATGAGAAGCAGGTACGTCGGGGTCCTGCGGAATGACATCCCCAGGCACTGCAAGGCGTCAAGCTCGTTTCCGTCGGAGTCGGGGGTGGCGGCCGCCACCGCTCCCATGCAGACCATGTAGGCTATGGAGAAGGTCAGGTTGAACATGAAGACAAGGCCCGGGCGGCCGTTGCTGACGGCCGCCTGCGAGAGGATCATCGGTATGGCGGAGATGAGGGTGAAGCCCAGAACCGGGCCGGGCCGGGCCTTAATGAAGGCCAGGGTCTCCCGGATGCTCTCGAAGACCTTCAAGGCTCCAGGATTCGTCTGGGGCTCATGGAGGCCGGCGGACGGGGGCCGGTAGCCCTGCCATTGGCCTTGCGCGGGCTGGCCGGGATACTGGCGGGGGGGTTGCCCCGGATAGCTCTGCCATTGTCCCTGGGCCGCCTGGCCGGGCTGCCTCGGGTAGCCCTGTCCCGGCGCCTGGGGTGCAATCTGGCCTGTCTGCCCCGGGTAGCTCTGCCATTGGCCCTGGGCGGCCTGGCCAGGCTGCCTCGGGTAGACCTGTCCAGGCGCCTGGGAGGCAGGCTGGCCGGGTTGCCCAGGGTAGCCCTGGCCCGGAGCCTGGCCCGGAGCCTGAGGAGAAGCTTGGCCGGGCTGGCTCGGGTAGACCTGTCCCGGGGCCTGGGGGGCCGCCTGGCCGGGCTGGCCCGGGTAGACCTGCCCCGGGGCCTGGGGAGCCGCCTGGCCGGGCTGGCCCGGGTAGACCTGCCCCGGCGGCTGGGGGGCCGCCTGGCTAGGCTGCCCCGGGTAGGCCTGGCCCGGCGACTGGGAGGGAGGCAGTCCGGAGGCTGACGGCTGGTTCTGTCCAGGCGGTGGCGAGGGCTTCCGTAAATCTTGCATGACATGTCCTTTTATCCGGGCCCAGGCCCCTTGAACAGGCCTGTAAAATCTGCTCGGCGGCTTTGAGACCCGTATGATATTGCTCGGTCGGGTAAACTCGTGGAGTCGCCGGCGTTCGCGCGGGCCCAGAAGCGGCCAGGCCTCAGAGCGGGCGGGGCCAAGGGCGCGAGGGCCCTCGGCGCGGCCGAAAACTGGAGCGTCAAGGAATTTACCGGGCGGAGGTCCCGAGCGCCTGCTTAAGCGGGGGGCGGGGCTTCCGCCCTCCACGTCTCAGGTTCCCGGAGCTGGGACAGGCGCAGCCGGCAGTAAGCGGCCGTCCCCGCGATGGACGTGAGGTAGAAGATAAAATAAAGCAGGGCGGGGAACGCGGCGCCTGCGGAGGCGGGATCTTTTAAGGCGGAGACGAAGTCAGCCAGGGCCGTGGCGGCGAAGGAAGGAAGAAGGACCGCGAAGGCCGCCGGCCTTGCGCCTTTGGAAATCCTGAAGGCCCGAAGGACGGAGGCCACGGGGCCCAGCCTTTCGGTCGCGCTGATCGCTGCTGCCAGGGAGAAGACGGCGCCGGCAAAGCCGACGGCCAGGAGGGCGGCGATAACGACAAGCAGGTCCCAAAGGGTTCCGGCCTTTCCGGCGGGGCCGCCCTGAGTCCACTGGTAGAAGCTGACGATCAGCCTGTAGCCTAAGAAAGAGTAACAGATCCAGTAAGGTACGGCTAGCGCGGCGAGGAACGGGGTCCTGGAGGCAGCCAGGGCAAGGCACCTGAGAGGCCCGCCAGGCCAGGCGCCCGGAGGAGCCGTCGATGGCAGGGCCCCATCGGTCCGGCCGGCAGACGGAGCGGAAGCCGCGAGCGCGGCGGCGGCCGCGCAGCCCAGAAAGGCCAGGGAGGCCAGGAGGTTCAGGAGAAGGGACAGGACAAAGTGTCCATGCCCGGAGAGGAGCCGGGAGGCGGCCTTGAAGGCCAGGCAGACTGCGGCGAAAAGGGCCAGCGCGCCAGGGCGGGCGGCCATGAGCCTCAGGATCAACCGGAGGAAGGTCCCGATCCTGAGCACGGGGGCCGCGCGGGGTTCAGGCTCATCCGCTCTCCAGGGCTTGAGGTACTCTTCCATAACGGCTCCCTTGGAGGCCCAGTCACGGCCCCATACCTGAGCCGCCAGGAGCTTCGGCGGGCTGCGGCGGCATAGCGGCGCCGCAGGCGCAGGGAGGCGCGGCAAAGGGAGGGCGCAAACATGGCGTCAAGGCTGTCATTATAGGAGCCGCCCCCCAGGCCGGTCAACCAACGGAAGAAGTTGGGCATTGGGGATGTATTTCCTCTTCCTTCTCTTTCCGGCGGCTTGTTCGGCCTTTCCCGCAACCGTCCGTTCCTGCGGCGGCCAACGCGTCGACAACCGACGGCAGGCCGCGCCGGAAGCCTTTGAGGGAGCCTGTTGCCTGGCCGCGCCCGCCCGCTCAGTTGGCCGGGCGCAAGATACCTTCGCAACGGAGATAGTTCAGGGTCGCGCCGACGCTTGTGCGGAAGTTCCGGCTTAAGCGCAATAATGTTCACTCAAGGATTTCAGGAATGGGGCAGTAAAGCCTATTTAAAGGCTGATTTCTTCTCCTAACGTTATAAGAACTCATCTTTCGCTTAACGCCTCGTGGGTTGCTAACCC
>JAITRL010000253.1 GCA_031288415.1 Deltaproteobacteria bacterium
CCCGCCTCCCCGCCTCCCCGCCTCCCCGCTCTCCCGCCATGCTGTCTTTCTGCCATGGCGGCAACGGCAACAACGCTTCAGAAACTGTCCTTCCTAGCTCGGACGCCTTGAAGAGGTCGATCATAGGCCTGGCGACCATGCGCAGACGCTCGGCACTGGCCGGGTCACCGCCTCCAGGGCCACGCGGAGGCGCTAGCTGGGCCCCAGACCCCATATCCCCTATGGATCGGGGCTTTTGACCACGCATAGTGGCCACAGGCTGCGCTCTGGCAGGGCCTCCCCTTTTCTTTTCCTGCGGAAGCTGAGATAATGGTTTTGCCTCGGCCCCCTTTCGGGAGTGCGGCGTTCGGGAGGGGGCCTATGGCACCCCGGCTGAGGCTTACGCCTTCGCCGGGGTTAATTTTGAACGCCGCGCCGCGCCCTCAGGCCTACCCGGCCCTCCCCACATGCCTCCCCCCGTCCTCAGCGACTGGCTCCAGCCCGCCCGGGGCTACAGGTTCACCCGGGACTCCATCCTGCTTGCGCGCTACCTGCCCGAACGCTCGGAAGGCATCGTGGCCGACCTTGGGGCCGGTTGCGGCGTTGTGGTATTGGAGGCTTTAGCCCAGGGCCGCCTGGCCGGCGTCGGCAGGATCGTCCTCGTGGAAAAGGACCCCAGGTTCCTGTCCTTTCTGGAAGCCAACGTCGAAAGAGCCAGGGACATCGTGCCCGGCCTGCCTCCCGTTTTCACGCTCATAGCCGACTGGAAAGATCTTTCCCCCGCCGATCTCGGGGGGCCGGCTACGCTCGCCGCCTCCAACCCCCCGTACTTCGCGCCAGGCACGGGCAGGCCCCCCATGGCGGCCGGCGAGGCTCCGGAAGCCCCACCAGAGGCAAGAGGCAAGACCTGCAGGGAAGGCGGCCAAAGGCGCCGCCAAGAGCTTGACAGCCCGCAACAGCCGTTTCCTCCAGTCCCTCCCGCCGAGCAAATGCCTGCTGACCAGTCCGGGGATCCGGAACTCACTGAGCCGTGCGGGCCTTCGGAGCCTCAGAAGGCTTCGGAGCCGCCCGAGAATCCGCAAGCGCCAGAGACTCCGGAGGCGTTCCTGGCGCAGGGCACGTTCCGCGCTCAGGAGCCCTTGCCGCAGGGCCCGGGCTCTTTCGCCTCGGAATCACCCCCGCTCTTCCAGCCCTTCGATCCGGAACGCGCCGGCGACTGCGGCCGCTGGGAGGTCCACGGCGGTATCGTCAGCCTTCTGGAGGCTGCGGCCAAGATCCTCGCCCCGGGCGGCTCCCTCAGGCTCTGCTTCCCCCGCAGGCGGCTCCCCGAACTCGTGCGCGCCGCAGGCTACGCTGGACTTACCCCCTTCGTGTACGGCTTTCCCGCCGCGGAAGGCCTCCCCCTGGCCCTGGCGGGACTGCGCCGCCCGCCCTGGCGCCCTTCCGCGCCGGCGCCCTGATCCTGAGTTCCCCCGCGCGCGGGCGCCCCCCGCCGGCCGGGGCCCGGGAACTCAAAGGCAGCGCCCCTCAAGATGTTCAGCAACATCAGCATTCTCGACACGCTCCTGCTCATACCCCCGCTCCTCTTCGCGCTCTCCGTCCATGAGATGTCCCACGCGTGGTCGGCCTGGAAGCTGGGCGACCCCACCGCCAAGGACAGGGGGAGGCTCACCCTCAACCCCCTGGCACACCTGGACGTCATGGGAACGCTGTGTATCCTCCTCACCCACTTCATCGGATGGGCCAAGCCCGCCCCGGTGGATCCCAGGAACTTCCGGGACCCCATCCGCGGCATGGCCCTGGTGGCGGCGGCGGGCCCCTTCTCGAACTTCGTCATCGCGGCTGCCTCGGCCGGGATCATCAGGCTGGTCATCGTCTCGGGGGCGCTGGAACGCGTTCCCGAAGGCATCGCCATGCCGCTGGCCACGATGCTCGTCATCAGCTTCTCCCTGAACATAGGGCTGGGCCTCTTCAACCTCCTGCCCTTCCCGCCCCTGGACGGCTTCCGGATAGTGAGCGTGGCGCTTCCCCTCAAGTGGGTATGGTTCTGCGAGCGTTACAGCTTCCTGTTCTTCATCGCCCTCATCATACTCATGTGGCAGGGCATCGTCACCCGGCCCATCGGGGCCGCCATCCAATACCTGCAGAGGCTTGTCCTGACCTGAAAAGCCTGGCGGCCTGAAGGCCGCAAACCCTGAACGATGAAAGCCCAGACGGCCGACAGCCCTCACGGCGGGAAGCCCTGAAGGCCGAAACCGTTGAACGCCGGAAGCCCCAGAATACCGAAAGCCCGGACGGCCGGCAATCCTGAAGGCCGGAAGCCCCGAAGGCCGAAACCGTTGAAGGCCGGTTGCCCTGAATAAAGAAAACCCGGACGGCCGGCAATCCTTAAGGCCGGAACCACGGAAGGCCAGTAGGCCGACAGGACGTCAGGACCGGCCAAGCGCTACAGGCTCCCGACGGCCGCCCCTGCCTCACGCGGCCCCGGGGCCTTCAGCGAGAGGACCCGACCCGGCCGCCACCCTTAAGGAGCCTGATGCCCCCGGACGATGCCATGCACCTTAGCCTCGACCTTTACGAGGGGGACAGCTTCTCCGGGCCCCTGGACCTGCTCCTGTACCTTATCAAACGCAACGAGGTGGACATCCACGACATCCCCGTAAGCGCCATCACGGAACAGTACCTCGAGCATCTGAACCTCATGGAACCCCTGGACCTCGACACTGCGGGGGACTTCCTGGTCATGGCGGCCACCCTGGCCCAGATAAAATCCAGAATGCTCGTCGCCGCGGCGGATGGGGAGGAAGGCGAACCTCCCGAGGACCCCAGGCTGGCCCTGGTAAAACCGCTTCTCGAGTACGCCCGCTTCCAGGCGGCTGCCGAAGCCTTGGGCGGGCGGCTCATCCTGGACAGGGACGTCTTCACGAGAGGATTCCGGGGGGACTTCGAGGACGCTCCCCCTACCCCGGAAGAGGCCCCCGTACGCCTGAGCCTGTTCACCCTGGTGGAGGCGTGGCGCTCCTTGGCCACCCGCGCCCCCAAGCCCTTGCAGGGCCTCAGGTTCCGGCTCCAGGCCATGACCATCGGCGAAAAGCTCGCGGCTGTCAGGGCATACTTCCTGGAACACAGGAGCTGCCACTTCCTGGACATCCTGGGCTGCGGCCTGCCTGAGCCGCCCGGCCTGCCCGAAGGCGAGCCTCCGGCCCCTCCAGGCTTCAGCCGGGTCGGAGAAGAGCCAGGCTCCGAAGCCGCCCCGGCAGAGCCGGCCTCACCGAAAGGGTTCCCTGCCACCCTGTCCATCCTGGATGGCCTGAAGGTCAACCCCGCCGCCACGCTGGCCGATGATTCCGTCTTTACCGGCAACGCCCCCGGAACAGGACATCCAGATGCCGGCTCCACCGGCAACGCCGCCGCCACAGGCCTTGCCGAAGCCGACTCCTCCGGCTACGCCGCCGTCACGGGCTCCGAAACCGACTCCTCCGGCAACGCAGCCGGAACAGGACATTCCGATGCCGCCTCCGCCGACAGCGCCGCCGACCAGGTTCTTGCCGAAGCCTGCTCCTCCGGCAACGCCGCCGGAACAAGACATCCCGATGCCGCCTCCGCCGGCAACGCCGGAACAGGACTGGCCGATGCCGCCTCCTCCGGCAGCGCCGCCGACCCGGATCTTGCCGAAGCCTGCTCCTCCGGCAACGCCGCCGACCCGGGTCTTGCCGAAGCCTGCTCCTCCGGCACCGCCGCCGTCTCGAGTCTTGCCGAAGCCGGCTCCGCCGGCAGC
>JAITRL010000294.1 GCA_031288415.1 Deltaproteobacteria bacterium
TGCCGCCGGTCACCCTTATGTCGCCGTTGAAAATTGCGGTCGCGTCCATGAAGATCAGGGTCACGGCCCCGGCGTTGCCTCCATCTCCGCCGGCTCCGCCCGCGCCTCCCGGAGGCTGCGTGCCGTAATATATTTTTGCGGCGTCTCCTTCGTTGCCGCCGTTTCCGCCGTCGCCGCCGTCGAGGGTGGCAATGTTCGTGTCGCCTTCCACAGTGACGGTGCCGGCATCGGCATGGTCTACTGTATAGGCTACGTGGTTACCGCCTGCGCCGTAATGTCCCGAGCCTCCGCCGCCGCCCGCCCCGCCGTCGGCGGGGGCCCCGGAGGCCCCGGCGGACCCGGGAAGGACAGTGAGACTGTTAGCGGCGTTAGGAAAACCGGGCTTCGCGCCTGCAGTGACTGGAAACCCGCCTTCTCCGGCATTTCCTCCGTTCCCGCCGTTACCCCCGTCGCCGCCGCCCGGCGCCTGAATCGTTATCGAGTCGATGGAAGTCTGGCCGGTAACGCTCTCGGTGACGGCGGGATCCTGCGTTCCCGGCGTTTTGCCCGGTTCTCCGGATTGGCCGTCACCTCCTTTAGTGGCGTCTCCGGCGTTATAGCCTGAAGAGCCTCCTGACACGCCCACGCCTCCTGATCCGCCGCTCCCAATAGCTCCAGGGCCCCCTCCGGTTCCGTACATGCCTCCGACAGCTCCCCCGGCGCCTCCGGCGCCTCCGTTTGTGCCGCCTCCGCTTGATCCGGCCTGACCCTCGCCGCCGTCTCCGCCGGAGGTTCCGGTTGTGCCGCTGCTGCCGTTGCCTCCGGAATTGCCGGAGCTGGTTCCGCCGGAAATAGCGCCGGTGGGTGGGCCAGAATTCTGTCCCGGGTAAGGGCTGCCGCCGGTGTCAGGCGCGCCGCCGTTTCCTCCCCTGCCCCCCCAGGCGCCTGACCCGCCTTGCCCGCCGGCTCCGGCGTCATTGGCAGTAACGCTTGATTCGCCCGCGCCTCCGCCGCCTCCTCCGCCTGAGGCTCCTCCGCCGCCTCCGCCGCCTCCGCCGGAGCCGCCCGAGCCGCCCGAGCCGGCGTCATCTGTCGGCATGTGGTAAATCGGCTGCGCGGAAAGCTCCTGCTGAGGGCCCCAGAGCAAAACGGCAAAGGCCAGCGCCGCTGCCAGCGCGGCGCCCGCCGCCCCGCCTGCGGATGTAAACAAGGTCCTATATGGTGCGTTCGGTTTTCTGGACATCTGTGCCGCTCCTTGGGGGGGCGATGCCCCCTCCCTCCAGTCTTGAGCTGGGCCAGAAACTGGCCTTGCCTGAAGTTCAACGTGCGTCGCTTGTTACGCCCAAAGCCGGAAACGGCGGCTTTGGCTCTGGAATTTAGATCCGGCACCTGCAGAAAGGGATTTACGGGCGCCGAAAACCCTGCGGTTCGAGGGCAGTTCGCCCAGGTCCGACGAGGCGGCTTCATGGTTCGCCTGAAAGCTGTCGCGCGAAGGGGTTTTCCCGCCGGGCCTGCAGAGGTTCAGGCTTCTGCGGCCGGCAGCGTAAGCCGGTCGCTCAGGCTCCCGGAGTTCGAGCGGATTGCCTCCGGGCCTGCAGAAGTCCCCGCGAGGCTGGCGGGACATGGCCCGCGCGCCTCAGGCGGCGACGGCAGGCGCCGGGACCCGGCGAGAGGAAGCTTTCCGGACAGGAGACGATAGGGGCGGGGCTGGCTTAGGGTCGCGTTGAGCAGAGGGGAGGGGTTGAGAGGCTAACGGGCTGATGGTTGAGGGTTTTGGCGTGGGGGGCCGAGAGGTTGCGGGAGAAGGGATGAAAGGTTGAGGGGAGGGTAGAGCAGATGAAGCAAGGGGAGAGGGGAAAAGGGGAGAGGCGCCAGGGAAGGGAAAGACTCAAGCCCGTCTTTTGTTTCCGCCGCGGAAGGAGCGCGCGGGCAGGCTGGCGCGGCAGGCATGAGGCCGCGCTCTGGGGGGCGCCTGCGGCGGCGGGAGGCTTAGCGCAAGATCAGGGAGGCAGGTTTTGGCAGCCGGCCGTTTTCGGTTCGGGGGGCTCCGCTGACGGTTCGCCCCGTTTCCCGGAAAGGCGCTTTCGTGGGGGCCAAGGGCCGCGCGGAAGGCCGGTGTCCCGTGACGGGCCCGCTTGAAAGCCAGCGGTTTTGCCGGCGCGAGGGCCCGGCGGGCGCCGCCCTTTGCGGCTGACGGCAGCCGCAAAGGGCCTCTTGAGGCCGATTTCGGCCGCGATTCCGGGGGGCGTTCGCGGGCCGTATCGAAGTTCCCGGTTCAGTTCGCCTTTAACAGGCGGATCCGCGCGTCAAGGCAGCCGCGGCCGCCATGAGAGAGCCTGACGCTTTCCCTAAATCGCCTTCGGGAAACAGCGTTCGGCGGTCATGCGGCAAACGGCTAAGCCGGGGACAGAAACGAAAATCAGGCCTGGACGTCATTTGTCAGTTCGGAAACTAGGGTTTTCGGAAGGAGTCAAGGCAGCCCGCTGATTCAAAGCCGTCCTGATCCCGCGGAAAACGTCTCAGGGCCGGAGACGAGCCTGGACGAGAGGGAAGCGCAGGGGAGTCACGGGGGGAGTCGGGAGGCTCTAGCCTGCCTTCAGGCATCCGGGCCTGGGGGAGCAAGCGGGCATGCTTGCGCGGCGGCCACTGAGCCGGCCTGCGGCCGGCGTTCAGGGAGACGGGGGCCGGCGCGGAAGGCCGGCGCGGCGGCTCAAGACGATCGGGCGCTTCCGGGCGGCGGGGCCTTGCGCGCGGGCCGCCTTGCCCCCCCGGCAAGCCGGCCCGGCGCCGTCTTTCCGGCCTTGCGGGATCCCGGCCCACGGCATCGGCGGCGCGGCGCGAGTCCCTTAAGCTTTTCCCGGCGCGCCGGCTCGCCCGGCGCCGCCATAAGCGGATGGCCGCCCTCGCGACGCCACTTTTGAGTAGGATTTCCGGGCGGATTCCGGCGGCAGGGTTTTGGGATGAATCGAATGTCCCGGCATCAGCCGCTTTTCGCCAGGCCCCCCCGCCGCAAAGCGGCGGAGGGCGGCATGGCAAGGCCTTGCGGCTTGCGGAACCCCGTTCGGGAAGCCGCGTTCGGGGTTCATGCGGCAACCGGCGGAGCCCGGGACGGCGGTCCGAAATCAGGATCCCGAGTCGCCGGCCAATTCTGAAGCAGGCGTCTCGGCAAGGCGTCAAGCGTTCATTGACTCAAATATGACCTCATTTTGCGCGAAAAAGGCTCATCAGGCGTGAATTAGCGGCAAATAATCCTAAAGCGAACCTTTTCGCCTGAATGATTATTTTAGGCGCCACGATTGCCTATGTCAATCTCCTGACATTATTATCGGGTATATTTTCGGAAAAATTAACTGATATTTTCGCGCCTTCAGCCCGTACCCGTCCTCAGGCCGGCGCGGTTTCGCCCGGAACTTCCGTGAACATGCGGATTTTCCTCTAAGCCGTCCGCCGGCGGAAAATTCCCGTCAAGCCCCGGCATGCCCGGGCGGTTCCGCCTCCGGCTCCGGCCGGTTCACGCTTCCTGCCCCGTTTCCGGAACCTGCCGGCGCCGCAGCCCGTCGCCGCGGGCATGCCCCCGATTCCGCTTGTCTTTTCGGGACTGAAGACGCCGTTCGCCGTAAGGCGGCTCCGCGGCGCGCCGTCCGCAGGCTTCCGGCGACGCGCCTCTTGCGCCGGCAAGCGCCCTTTACCCGCGGGATCGGCGGGTTCCGGTTCCGGCCTGCCGCATCGGTTCAAGCGAGCCTTCATGGCGCGGCCGCGGCGGCCTCAAGGGTTTTGTCGTTTTTCCGGCATCCGTGCGGCCCGCGCCGTGAACGCGCAGGCGCGGCCTGCCGAAACAACGGGATTTAAGTCTCATTTCGCTAAAGGGCTGTTCAGGCGCGGCGGGCCCTCGGGCGGCGGCTTGAGTCTGCCATGATTTGACGGCAAATTCCCCGCTCGCGGCGGCGGCGCCGCAAACGCCGGGCGGCGGCTTACCGGACTGCCGGCCCCGGCGGTTCCTTCTTCATGATTTCCCGAGAGGTTCCGGTTTCCCTGCCGCAACGCCGGTTTGCCGGGCGGCCGCGGCTTCGCTCTCTCGCCCCGGGTTCCGGCGCCTGAGGGGGGCTTGGGCCCTGACGCGTATTGTCCGGATTTTTTTTCAGGGGCATTCGTCGCTTACGGGACGATATCCCCGTCATGTCCGGAAGCCCCGCTTTTTGCCCCCCTTCCCGGTTCAGCCGCCGTCACGTTCGCTTCCTCCCGCCTTCGCGCGGACAGCCTCCCCCTTAAGATTGCCGGGGCTTTCCGGCGGCGCCGCCAACGGCATGCGGCCGCGCCATTTTGCGGCCCGCTTCTCGCCTGAGGCGGGAGACGCGCCCGCCAAAACTTCAAGTCCCGGATTATGGCGGCTTTCCGGCCGCCGCGGCGCGGCTTGGGCTTTTTCAGGCCGGCCTGCTCCTGAAGCTTCGTTTCAGGTTTCCGTCAAGACCGTATTTTCGTCTCAAACTTTCAACGGCAGGGAAATGACCGCTCTCCGTGAGACTTTCCCGGGCGCCCCTGCGCGCAGACGTCCCTCGTCCCTTCAGCGGCTTTCCGGCCAGGGCAGCCCAGGCGGCCCTGGCCGCCCGGGCGCGGGAATGATTTCCGGCGGCCTCGCCCCGGGCCAGGCGAAACCGCCCCGCGCGCCCTGCAGTTCCCCGCAACCCTCCGGCCCGGACCTTACGCGGATACGCCGGGCCTGCCTCGCTTTCCGTTGCCGGGGCCAGCCGACGGCTCCGCAGGGCATCGGAGCGCAGGCGGATGCGCAGGCGCGCCTGCGCCCTCAAGACGCGCCTGGCCGGGGCCTGAGTCGCTTAAGGCCCTTCCCGGCTAGGCAAGGGCCCGTTTCCGATGCAACGGCCGAACGCCCCGGCAGGGCCGCTTACCGGGCCCCTGTCCCGACCGCGCTCCGCGAGCCCCTCCCGCGGAGGGTTCGCGCATGGACGGGATTGCCCAAAAATCAATGACCCATAACCTGAGTTCAAATATTATATTAAATACAATATCTGCTATGGTTGGCCTTCCAGGAAGGAGGGGCGCCTATGGGAAATTTTCTCCTGAGCATGCTGCCGCCTTTGCCGGGAAGCCTTCTGGAGCCGTTTTCTTTAAACCGGCGTTACCGGCGTTAATGAAAATGCCCCTGCAGGGAGATGAGGAGTCCTGCAGGGGCCATTTGCTTTCCAAAACGGAGGGTTTCCCCGCCGGGCAGGGCGGGGTCCACGGCTCCTCCCGGCCCGCTTAATATAGCCATGACGGGGGACAACAAGAGGCGGCCGTCCGGGCCTTGAGTGTTTTCTCCCGTCTCCCGTTCAACCCGCGGAGGGCGCCTGAAAGCTTAAGCCGCTCCCATGTGGCCTCGTTTAACCCCCCCCGGGCGCCGGCGCCTCAATCAAAACGATATCCTGAGCAGAGCCATGCCGCCGCCTCCCTTTTGCCTGCCAGTTACCCCGAATCCGCTTAGGGACACCGAGACGTTGGGGGAGGGGCTGTAGCTGAAACCCAGCTCCGCCACGCCGCCGGTCCCCCGCAGCTCAGCGGCTTTGACGAAAGGGTCCGGGCCGTTAAGGCCTGAGGCCTTGCCCTTGAATTCCCGGTCGGCGGCAAGGCCCGCGTGCACCTTCAGGCCCTTGCCGGGGAACTTGAAGGTGAGCCTCAGGCCTGCCTGCGCCCGTGAGGATTTCACCGGGGACAGGGTTATCGAGTCGCCGCCCTCCGTCCTGAAATTCGCGCCGGAGCTGCGGGAGGCGAGATAGCGCCCGTAGAGTTCAAGATCCACGTTTTCGGAGAGCGCGAAGCGCTTGCCGAGGCCCAGATGGCCGCCCGCGTAAGAGGATTTCCACTTGCCGCTGTGGACCCCGGGGGCGGAGGCCCAGGGGTCGCGGTCCAGCCGGAAGCTGTTTTTTGTCTCGCCCGCCCTTGCCGAGGCCTCGATGAAGATGCCGCCGGAAAACACCGTCTTGAGGTACAGCCCTCCGCCCAGGCTTTCGGCGACCCCGGAGCCGAAAAGTTCCCCGTAAAGGGGCACGTCGGCGTAAGCGTCGTAGCGGCCGCGCCCGAATTCCCCGAAAATCCCGATCAGGGTCTCGCCCCTGGCGTGGGAGATCTTCCGGGAGAGCCCCAGGGCCCCGTAGCCGCCCTTGACTCTGACGCTGGAACCCGTCGCGGCGCGCACCGAGCTCTTGGAGAAGGAGGCCGACAGGTGGAAACGGTCGGGGGGCCCGTTCAAGGAAGCCTCGTCCATGAGTTCCAAAGCCTTCATGCCGGCCTGGGAGACGGTCAGCAAGGAGGCCGCGGACGCCTGGGCGTAGATCTGGCTCCCGTCCGCGGTGAAGAAGTTATGCGCCGTGAGCCTTCCGCCGGCCGCGGGGCTTTCGGCGTAAGCTTCCCAGTAGTAGCGGCGGAGCCCGGAAGTGAAGGCGAAGTGGTCATGCAGGGGCCCCAGGGCGGAACCCGAGCTCACGTAACGCTTGCGGCCGGAGCCGTCCTCTTCGGCCAGGGCCTTCGGGATGTCCGAATAGCCCTCGGCATGGTCGGCCAGGACCATCTCGCCCAGATGCAGCCTCTTGGCGCCGTAGTCTGAGGTCAGAAATGCCGGGGAGAGAAAAGTCCCCGGGTAGCTCCTGTAGGCGGGGTCGTCCGAGTGCCTGGGCCTGTCGGGGGAGGCGAGGTACCGCTCGTGCTGGGCCATGGGATCGAAGGCCCCCAGGTCGACTGCTCCGCCTCCCTGGAGTTCGGTGACGGTCGAGTCCGGATCCGTCCCGGAGAGATCGAAGCGCATGTAGCCGCCTCCCGCGCTGTCCGGCCGGAAGAGGCCTCGGGTCTCCCAGAGGGCCCGGGCGATGACATCCAGGCTGGCGACGGAGTAGACGCGGTCCCGCGCGGGCCTCGCCGCGGTATAGACCCAGGCCCCGGTCCGGAACTCCGAGCCGGGCCCGAGCAGCAGCGTCTGGAAAGAGACCGAGTCCGCCGCGGTCATGGGGCCGCCCCCGATGTCCATCCTGACCTTGACTTCAGGGAGAAGCTCCAGGTTCCTGGCGACCGAGACGGTGAGGGTCCCTCCTGAGGAGTCCCTCGCCTCGCCTTTGGCGAAAACGAGGAAAGAATCCCTGAAGACCCTCAGATCCCGTCCCACGGAAAGGGCGGCGTCCCCGCCCCGGCCCGCCGCGCCGCCGGCCCCGGCGGCGGCGGCTCCGACGGAGCCTCCGGCGCCGCTCGCGACCGCGATTTTGGAGCCGGGAGAGGCGCGGAAAAGCGCGTCGCCTTCCATGGCGAGCACGGCGTTCCCGCCCCTGCCCCCGCTGCCCCCGGCTCCGGCGGCTTTCGCTCCTTGAGGCGGGGAGGAGCCGCCGTTTCCGCCGTCTCCGCCTCCGCCGGCCTCGACGCTCACCGGGGCGGCGAACAAGACTGCCTGGGGCCTGAAGGTCACCGTGACATGGCCGGAGTCGCCTCCGGAGCCGCCGGCGCCTCCTGAACCTCCCAGGATCACTCCGCCTGCCGCGGCGGCGGCCGCGGTCGCGCCTTCAAAACCCCCGTCGCCCCCGCGCCCGCCGCGGCCCGCCTTGAGGGAGGCCTCGCCGCGGACGGTGAAAAGCCGCAAGGCGGAATCGCTTGCCGTAGCCGAGACGTCTCCGGAACGGGCTCCGGCCCCGCCCAGGGCGCCGCCGCCGCCTCGGCCGCCCGAGTAGATGGGGCCGGCGGACCCGCCAGGGCCGCCCGGGTTGGCTCCGGTCGAGTCAGGGTCCCCTGGGTTGCCGGGGCTTCCGGCCTTGCCGGCCTCGCCTGCGGCCCCGCCGTGGCCGCCCGCGCCTCCCCGGCCGCCGTCGGCCGAAGAGAGCCTTATAGAGTCAAAGCCGGTTTCCCCGGCCGCGGCGGCGAAGGCGGCGCCAGAGCCTCCCGGGACGTCCGAGCCGCCAGTGCCGACCTTGCCGGCCCCTCCATTCCTGCCGGGCCCGTCAGAGGCCCCCTGGCCGTCGCCTCCCTTGAACCCGTTGCCGTTCGAGGTATTGGTAGACGCGCCTAAGCCGCCGGGGCCGCCCTTGCCGGCCTCGCCGGGGGCGCCTCCCGCGCCTCCGGCTCCGCCGGAGCCGCCGTCCCCGCGCCCCTGGAGGCCTCCTTTTCCTTGGCCGCCGGCCCCGCCGGCGCCTCCGGAGCCGCCGGCGCCTCCGGAACCGCCGGAGTTTGCGTCGCCTTTGGCCCCGCCGCCGGGGGAGCTGCCGCCGGTCCCTGCGGCCCCCTGGTCGGGGACGGACCCGGGTGACCAGTCGGCCCCTCCGGCCCCGCCGCGGCCGCCCAGGCCGCCGCGGCCTCCCGCGCCGCCGTCGCCTCCGAAGTTAAGGGTGCCCTCGTCGCCTCCCGAGCCTCCGCCCCCGCCGGAGCCGCCTCCGCCTCCGCCT
>JAITRL010000331.1 GCA_031288415.1 Deltaproteobacteria bacterium
AAGGGGCCGGATATCAGGGGAAGCCTGCGACGTTCCCGTCAACGGGGTTGCCCCTGGGTTCGCCTTGACGGCCTTGATAGGCGAAGGGCCTCGAATTTGTGCTTTAAATTGACATAACATGCTATTTTTAATTTTATTTATAAATTTATTAATAATCAAATAAAATTAATATTAAAATATTAATTATAAATTTACTTCAACCATAAAGAAAGAAGAGTACTTAATGATAAACAAAGAATACCAATACCTAGCCCTTTAATCCAACTTATGTTAATATTAATGTTTTCTTGTAAAGTTTTAATATCTGCCTTTATTTCGGTTTTAAAACTAGAAAATTCACCCCTTATTTCGGCTTTAAAATCAAATATATCATTTTTCATTAATGAAATATCAGTTTTTAATAATGATACATCATTTGTTAATAAAGATACATCATTTTTTATTAAAGATACATCAGCTTTCAATAAAGATACATCAGTTTTCAATAAAGATACATCATTTTTTAATAAAGATACATCATTTTTCAATATAGATACATCATCTTTCAATAAAGATACATCAGTTTTCAATAAAGATACATCAGTTTTCAATATAGATACATCAGTTTTCAATAATGATACATCAGTTTTCAATAATGATATATCAGTTTTCATTAATGACATATCAGTTTTCATTAACGACATATCAGTCTTTGTTTCAGACTTAAAATCAGCTAAATCAGTTTTTATTCCAGCGTTATCTATATGTATCTCGTTTAATCGGTGATTAATATTTTCGATGTTAGCTTCGTGTTTGCCGTCACGATAGTAAAATTCTTTCCAACTGTCTCGATCGTTTGCATTTTCTGACTTGGATTCTGGCTGCTTTGCTACATTCGTATCAGTTTTTTCAGGCATGGCTATCGCTCCTTCCAATGGCAAATTATCAAATTTCATCGATATAATCAAGAGTCGGGAATACGGCTTTTCAGCCATCAGACCGCAAATTCGCGATAAAACATGCGTGGAAGTTCCGGCTTTAAGGGGGCCCCGCGTTTTCCGCTGGCCGATGGAGGGACTCGCAACTCCGGTCGGCTCGATCGGCAACCCTGCAGGCAACTGAGCCTGCAAGGATATCCGTGAACAAGCATCGCGGCCGCAGGCAACGCCGGCGGCCGCGCCCGCAGATGAAAACCCTCCGTCGGCCAGCGGAAAACATCGTAAAACCGCCGGAAAATCCGGGAAAAACCGCTGAAGCCGGGACTTCCGCGATGGACAGGCAGATGCCAAGAAGGCGGTTGAGCGCGGTGGAGGCTGAGACAGCCGAGTCAGGGGGAGGCGTACGGTTGCCGTCAGCTTCTTCCCTTACCGGTTCTTTTTCCGCGCCTCCCGAAAGACTCCGTCCGCAGGTTTCCCCTTGCCCCTTTTCCCGTGCCCGCTTGCGCCCGGCAAGGCGTTCTGGTAGGGTTTTTGACGCGGCCCGGCCTTAAGAGGCGCGGCGCCGGCTGAACGCGGCCTGCCGCGCCTTCGCGCGGGCGCGGCCAAGGCGAAGGCCGCTTCCCTTCGCCGTCCTGTAACGTCCGCAAGGCGCCCAGGGCAGTGCCCGCGCCCGGACGTCGCGCCCGGAACGCTTGTCACGGAGGATGCCTGATGCCTTTGCCGGTGCTTCCCATCATAATCGCGGCGGGCGCCGCGCTGGTCTCAGGGCTGACCCTGCGCGGGCGCAGGCGCAGGCGCCTGAGGGATGGCCTGACCAGGGAGACCGCCCTCAGCCACGGCACGAAACGGCTCCTGATCGACTCCCACCGGAAGCTTTCCGAGGCCCGCAGGGCAGCGGCGGACTCGCTTGAGGCCCTGGGGGCGGCAAGGCGCGATAGCCTCCTCGGTCCCATGCCCGCCTACTCCAATGCTTTCAGGGAGCTTGCCGGTCAGGCCGCGGACGCGCCCTCCGGCGCGGCATCCCGGCCGGACACGCCTTCCCCGGAGGCGGAAAAGGCAACGTCCTTGGCCGGCGCGGCCGGGGCCGGCCCGGCGCCGGGAGGCGTCGACGCGCCCGGTTCCGGGCGGCCCGTCTTCCTGCCGGAGGGTATTTCCGCGGACGATGTCCTGCGGGCCTGCGACGGTTCCGGCGCTTTCGCGGACTGGCTTCTGGCCCCTGCGGTCCCGGCGAGAGGCCTCACCAGAGGCGCCCTGATCCAGCTGGGGGCCTTGGGGCCGGAGCTTCTCTCGGACATCGTCTGGTATTCCGCCTCCGAGAGGGTCTTCAAGGGCTTTCTCAACCCCACCGCCGACTGGCTGGCGGGTGCCATCCCGGAAGCGGCCCTCGAGGAGGAGCCGGGACACGTGCCGCCCCTCCATGATGACCAAGAGGGCAAACTCCGGGAGAGCCCGACCGAGACTTTGCTGGGAGGGAAGCTTCCGGCCTGGCTAGGGCTTTCCGCCCGTGCCGTACTGAGGGCGGTCCGGGCCGAACAGGGCGCCTCCGGCGCCCTGTTCGGGAGGGGCAGGGCCGAGGAGGCCGCCGAAGTCATGGACGCTGCCGCTGCCGCATGCCGGGCGATCGGTTCCCTGGCCGACAGGGCAAAGGCGGCCCTGGCGCGTTTGTCCGCCGGTCTCGCGGGGGAGCTGGGCCGCCTGCGCCGGCCTGCCCCCGGAGGCTTTTCCCGCAGGCCCGAAGAGGCCGGTCCTGAGGCGGCGGAAAGCGCAGGAACGGCCACGCTGTACGCCGTGACGGCCGCGCGCCTCCTGGAGACGCCGCTTCTGACAGGCACGGGGGAGCCTGAACCGCGCCTGGAGGGCGCCCTCAGGGCGGCGGAGACATGCCGGCCGGAGGAACGCGGACCCTAAAAGGCTTCCCTCAACGGCCTTGCCTTCCGCGGAACCTCAGCTCTCCGGGTCACCGTGACCTTTTAAGCTTGCCGCGCCCGCGACTATGCCCGCGCGGTAAAAGCGGCGGGGAATTTTGCCGGCTTGTCGCCTCAAGGGGCCGCGGCCGCCTTGCCGCGCCTTAGTCCCCGCTCGCGCCCTGAAGGGCGGCGCGTCATTGCGCGGAAGAGTCTCCTGAAGGGGTCTCAGGCCGCCTGGCCGTGCCGCGCCCTTGTCCCCCGCCCTGCTGGAGCCGCGGCGCCGTCAGCCGGGGAGTCCGGGGCCGGGGCATCGGCGGCGTCATCGCGCCGGTTCCTGTTTCACCGGGCCGGGGGAGCCGCGGCCCCTTGCTCGGGAGATCCGCCGGAAGGGCCTGTGGCGGAGCCTTCCTGGGGGGAGGCCGCGCCTGAGGCGGCGGCGCCGCCCTCGGCGGCCGCTTCAGAAGGGCCTGCCGCGCCGCCGTCGGCGGGAGCGGGGCCTTGGGCTCCTTCCGCGGAGCCGCCGGGAGCGATGGCTCCCTGAGGCGCCGGGCCGCCGGCCGGGGAGGCCGCGGGGTCCAGGCCGCCGGCGTCGCGGGGGGCCCTGGGCCCGCGGCGCAGGGTGATCACGGCTATCTCGGGCCAGGCGAAGAGCCGGAAGGGCGAGACCGGGGCGCTCAGGCCGTCGGTCACGTAGATCTCCATGTCGCCAGCCGAGTAACGTCCCGAGGAGCGGGAGTAGAAAACGGACGCCGGGTTGAAGTCCCGGCTCCAGGGAAGCCGGAAGTCCCCGCCCCGGGTATGGCCCGCGAGGTACAGGTCCACCCCCCGGCCGGAGGCGTCCTGGATTCCTGCGGGCCGGTGGGTGAGCAGGATCGTGAAGTTGTCCTGAGGGGCTGCGGGGCCCTGGAGGGCGTGGAACGGGAGCGGCCGGTCATCGTCCGGGATGGACAGGGGGTAGAGGTCGAAGTCGCGGGTGCCGGGGTCGTTGAAGCCGATGACTGTCAGGGGGGCGCCGTGGAGGTTCGCGCGGCGGTCGGAGAGGACGGTGGCCCCCGCGTTGGAGAGGAGCTGAGTCACGTTGTACGGGCTGTCGGTGTAGTGGTCGTGGTTGCCCAGCACGGCCCAGACCCCGTAGGGGACGTTATGCAGGCGCCCCAAAGGCTCCTGGTAGTTCTCCGCCAGCAGGGAGAAGCCGTTCACCATGTCCCCCAAGAGGAACACGGCGTGCGGGCCCCTGGCCGCCATGGCCTCGAAGGCCCGCTGCAGCTCCTGGCGGTTCTGGCCCCTGCCGTAGTGGAAGTCCGAGGCGACCGCGAGGGTGAAGCCGTCAAGCTCCTGCGGGAGGTCCGGAAAGGTTATCGCGATCTCCGCGATCCCGGGGGGCGCGAGCTGGCGCGTGTAGCCGTAGAAGGCGAAGAGGAGCATCACGGCCAGGATCAGCCCCACCGGATCCGAGAGCCTGGGGCCGGGCTTTTCGCGGCGGAAGAGCTTGGGCAGGCCCTTGGGCTCGCGGCGGAAGAGGGCGTTCCATGACAGCCCCGCGAAGGCCGTCAGGGCGGCGGGGATGAGCCAGAAGAGGTGCACGAGCTCCCAAATGAGCCCTGGCCTCACTATGAAGTCCCACAGGAAGAACGAGGGCGGGGGGAAGTTCAGGATATAGACGGTGAGCAGGGCGTAAAGGCCCAGGATGTTGAAGAGTATGTAGACGAGGTTCAGGAGGGCCTTGGGGAACTTCCTGCGCAGCCTGGCGTGGAAGTACCTCCAGGCCAGGAGCTGCGACAGGATTAGCAGTAAGGCCAGGACGGCCTGGGCCACTGTCATCGGCATCCTCCGAGAGGCGCTGGGCAGGGCGCGGGCCGGTTCGGAAAGAATGTTCCGGAATATGGAAGCAAAATACAATAAAACAAAACTTGGCCTTTCCGCAGGGAACAGTGGGCTGCGGAGACGGGAAGGGGCCGCTGACCGGAATTCCTGATGTCAGCTTGGAACGCCTGAGCGGGCTCCGGGCTTACAGTCGGTGAGTTACGGCAGAAAACCCTGCATATGGGGCATACGTTAAAAAATACTACCGGAAAGTGTGCGGCAATGCGGAATCAGAACGTGTAGCGCCTCATTATAGTCCATTTTGGCAAGTGAAGGGAGGCCAGACTGGCCTGACGTCTCTTGCCACAGGGAAGAAACGGCGCCAAAAAGGGTGAAATGACATGGTTTCCATGAAATTTCCTGAGGCAAAATAAATTTTTGCGCCCTCTCCGGAAGAAACGAGGCGAAAGAACTTAAGGAGAACCTGGCTAAGGCGGCAGGAGTCTGAGGAGTGCGAGGAGTCTGAGGAGTGTCAGGCGGGCGAAGGGGGAAAGGGAAAAAACCGCGGGAGACGGCCGCGGAAGGCGAACCATGCGGAAAACGCCGTTGCCGTTCCCGGCGCGCGGCTACCTGGCGCAGATGCCGTGCGGGCTCGGGGCCGGATCGGCGCGGCGGCCTGACCTGCCCGGCTGCCGTGAACCGCCGCGCCTTGACTGCCCTGGAAGTCCAGGATATCCCGAACGCGACGGAGAGAGGCCTCCGCTTCTTAAGGGCTTTCGCGCTCCGGCATAGGCTTGCCGTAGCCGTCTTCAGGCCGGCGGGCGGTTTCCGGTTTCCGCTTCGGCTTGCCGGCTCCGCCGCGACGGTTTACATCGGCCGCGCGGCAGCCGCGCGCTGCCGAAGGGCCGACGGCGGAAGGGCGAAGGCCGGCGGCGGAAGGGCGAAGGCCGGCGGAGGAAGGGCGAGGGCCGGCGGAGGCAGGGCGACGGGGTAGGCGGAGCGAGAGGCCGCTTGCGGCGCGGGGGCCTGAGGGGAGGGCTAGAAGTTCAGGAAGCGGGGGCCTTCGGCGGCGGCGGGGATGATCACCGGGAACATGAAGGTGAAGGAGGCCCCGGAGCCGGGATACTCCGGCGGGTGGTTGGTGACGGTGATGACGCCGTTGTAGCGGGAGACGATCTTCTGCACGATGGAGAGCCCGAGGCCGGTGCCCTGCGTCTTTGTGGTGAAGAAGGGGTTGAAGACGGAGGCCAGGAGCTCCTCCGGGATGCCTGGGCCCGTGTCCGTGATGCGGCAGGCCACGTAGTTGGTCTCGCCCTCCTGGTGCCGGAAGATCTTGAGCCAGATCCTGCCGCCGCCCTGGGGGGTCATGGCCTGGGAGGCGTTGTAGATGAGGTTCAGGAAAACGTGCATGATCTGACGGTCGTCGCCCGAGACCGGGGGGAGGCTGTCCTCGACGTCCGCGGAGACGGTGACCTTGTTGCGTTCCATCTCGTGCTTGAGGGCGGCCATGACCTCGCGGGCGACGTCCCCGAGGTTGAACTCCCGCACCAGGCCCTTCTCGTCGCGGGAGAAGTCCAGCACGTTGTTGAGGACCTTGTTGAGGCGCTCCACCTCCTCCAGGATGACCAGCGGGTACTTTCGGAGCTCGTCGTCCTCGGGCATCTTCTTGAGGAGGCGCTGGGTGAAGCCGCCGATGGAGACGAGGGTGTTCCGGATCTCGTGGGCCAGCTGGGTGCCCATCTCTCCCTGGGCCGCAAGCTTCTCCGCCTCGATGAGCCTGATGCGCACCTGGGAGAGGGACTGGTTGGCGTTGCGGAGATCCTCGTAGAGCTGCGTGTTCTCGATGGCCAGCCCCGCCTGGTTGGCGAGCATGTTTAGGTCCCGGAGGCTGTCCGCGGTCAGCGGCTCGCCGGAGATGGAACGGTCGACGGCGATGACCCCGACCTCCCTTCCCTTGGCGAGCATGGGGACCGCCGCGTAGGCGCGGAGGCCGAAGTCCATGAGGTCCATGTCGTCGTAGGTGTCCAGCCCCCGGAATCCAAGGAGGGGCTTCTTCTCCATCGCGACACGCGCCAGGATCCGGGTGGAGTCTGGCGCCACGGGGATGGAGAGGTTCATCTTCTTGCCGGCCTCCATCATCTGGGCGGCCTCGTGGCGGGACGGCTTCTTCAGCAGCTCGGCCAGCGGCAGGCTCTCCTCCTCGCGGCTCTTGTTCTCCGGCGCCCAGTAGGCCGAGGAGACCAGCACCGGGTCGCCGTCGGTCTCGCGGAGGAGCATGATGAGCACCTTGTCGAAGTCCAGCCCCTGCTGGAGGGTGAGGGCCCTCACGATGATCCAGATGAGCTCGTCGTATCGCACGGTGGTCATCATGGCGCCGGAGATCTCGTAGAGGCTGGAGAGGTAGCGGACCATCTTCTGGTTGACGTTGGCGAGGGTCTCCACCTTCTTGAACGTCAGCGCGTTCTCCACCGTGCCGGAGATCATGCTGTTCATGGCCTTCAGGAGCTCGACGTCCTCCCCCTCGAAGAGCCTGGGCCCGTCCTGCCCGCCCCCGCGCAGCCCGCCCAGCTTGTTGAAGAGCGAGATGTTGCCCGTGAGCCCGCTCTGGAAGATCAGAGGCACCGTCAGGATGGTGGCCTCCTTCTCCTTCACGGTCAGCTCCGGCGCCATGGGGTCGTCTGCCAGGCGGCCCATGAAGAGCTCGGTGCGCATGAGGGGCTTGGCGAGGTTGTAGGAGATGGGGAGGTTCTGGTAGCGGAGGAAGTTGTAGGCGGGGGGCACCGCCCCGAAGTGCGAGGAGAAGAGGAGGGTCTCCCCCGAGGGGTCGATGACGTTCAGGGCGCACCCGTCGGCGATGAACACCCCCGCCGCGATGCGGGGGATCATGGACATCACGTTGTCCACCTCGATGGTGGAGGCCAGGGTCTTGCCCAGGTCGGACAGGACGGTTAGGACGCTTATGCGCTTGCGCGTGTCCGTCGCCAGCTGGTTGTTCTTGACCGCCAGCGCCAGCTGGTTGGCCACGGCGTCCACCACCTGGCCGTAGGTGCCGATGGAGTGGTCGATGGGCTTGCGGGACAGGGTCATTATGACCCCGTAGCAGGCCTTGTCGTCCAGTATGGGGACGATGGCGAGGCTGGGGAGGTACGGCGACAGGAACTCCGCCCATTCCTTCGGGAGCTCCAGCATGTCGTCCTCGTCCGCCAGCAGCGACTGGTGGTTG
>JAITRL010000015.1 GCA_031288415.1 Deltaproteobacteria bacterium
TTTGGAGATAAGCCCCGAGCTGTCGGAGGTTTTCAAAATGGCTGGACTGACCTGTCTCACCGATCACGGTGACCTGCTGAAAAAATTCACTGTCGACGAGATCGCGAAAATGAACCTGGCGACGGGCCTGGAGAAGGGCCGGGAGGAGGGTCGGGAGGAGGCCCTGCTGAAGGTCGCCAGAAAGCTGCTGGCCAGAAACACGCCCGTCGCGGACGTGGCGGAACTCACCGGCCTGGAAATTGCCGCCGTCGAGAATATCACGTAGGCCTCCGCACCCTCCGCGCCTCCGCCGCCGGCAGCGATGACCGTTTTCCAAAAGCAGGCGTCAAGGCAAATCAACCATTAAAGATATTAAGAATATTATATATAATTTTAATATTTTTATTTAATATATATAGCGAGGGCGATGTCCGGCCTCCCCCGTAGGGGAGACCGGCCCAGGCAAGGCGGCCTCCCGTTTTCCCATGACTTTTTTTTCCTGATGTGTTTCCGGACAAGCAGGGCCACGGTTTTAGCTTCAAGCCAGCCAAAAATCTGATGTTTTCCCTGTTTCATTTCCAGCGGGAGCCCCCCGGAAGCCTTGCGCTTTAAGGGAGTTCCCGCATCCGAGCCTTGGGAAAGGCGCCCGCATGTCCGCGCTTTCCGCCTGAGTTCCCGCTTGTCGCCTGCTTCCGCCGGGGCTAACGCTCATCGCCGGGCTTCCGCCAGGAGCCAGGCAGCCCTCGGCGCCGGCCCGCCTCCTTCAGCTCCGCCAAAGCCTCCTCCGCTTCCTCGGCGGTGCGGCAGCAGCCCGCCCCTGTTGAGAAAGCGGACCTTTCCAGCGGCCTGGCAATAGGCCCCGAACCCGCGCTTCCGGCAAACAGCCGCCACAACCCTGGTCACAGCCTCTGAAGCGGAAGCGGGCGAGGCCGCCTTCGCCGCGTGCCGACCGGTCCCTGCAGGGGAGCCTTAGGCCGACAGGCCTTATCGCCCGCAAAGGCCCGGAAGGCATGGGAGGCGAGGGAGGCCTTGGCTTCCGCAGGCCTGTCTTTCGTCGACGAGGCCTCACGCCCGCGGGTCATGAGGGCCGCCGCCGGATACCGCCCCGCCCGGGTCGCCGCGGCGGCCCCGCTCGTTGCCGCTTTGGATCACGGCCTCCGGCCGCCTCAACGTTTGCCGCGCCTCCGCCTTTGTCCTGCCGGGGAGCATCCCGCAGGTAACGCGGAATCGTCCACGCCCCTGGGACGGGCCCCGGCCGCGCCAGCAGGCCTGCAACGTCCAAGCCTCGCGCGACGGGAATCATCCGCTTCCCGGAGGGAGCCTGCCTAATGTTTCGGCCGCCGCCGCCCTGCCCCCGGCCTAAGGCCGGCCTCTGGCCGCGCTCCGGACGTGTCCGCAGCGCGGGCAAGGCCGGGACCGGGCCGGTTTCCGCCTTGCGGCGACCTCGCCCCGCGCCTTCCGCCGGCCGCGTAAAGGCCGCAGGAAGACTGGTTTCAGGCCATTTTCGCGCGGGGCGTCGGCATTTTCCCCTCAGGCCTGCGGCCAGATCCGGAGGGCCTGCAGTCCGGTTTCGGCTAGCCCAGAGGCCTGCGGCCATGCGCGGGCGCCCTGCGGGCCAATTCGGGGCCTCTCCGCCTGCGGCTCGGTCCGTGCCCCCCCATCGCCTGCGAGCCGTTTTCTGGCCTCCCCCCCCGGCGCAACCCATGCCCTCCATCGCCTGCGGATCGTTTCCGGGCCGGTCCCGGCCGGGCCGCAGTCCTCGTCTTCCGCATCCTCGGCAGGCGGCACGGATGTTAGCGGTCCGCGGCGAGGCCCCGTGCCATGCGGCCGGCTTCCTCGGAACTTGCCATGGCCTGCGATCTGTGAACAGACACTCCCGGCTCCCCGGCGAGAAGCGGGAAGCAGTCCCAGCAACATGCCCCGGGCCGCCGGGAGCCGCAGGGGAAGCGCCCGGCCGCGCTTGCAGGCCCGTCTCCGCCTCCGGCCCGCCGCGGACGCCGGGGAGGGGAATCTGCGGAATCCGGGAATCCGCCTTGCCCTTCAGAAATCGGCTTTAATGAGGTATAATTATTTCGCGTTTTTTCGGCGCGACCTCCCAGCGCTCCGCCCGGGCCTCTGCCCGCCCCGCCGGGGGACTGCCGGAGGCCTGACCGGGCGATTTGCCCGGCGGGCTCCAGCCCGCCGACCGGACAAGGGGGCCTCATGCCCTTGCGAGGCGCAAGAAGCCCCGGCCACGCTGAGGCCGGGATACTCTTCGGCGCGAACATGGAAGACCCGGAGGGAGCGATACTCCGGGCGGCCAGGGCCATCGCGGCCCTGCCGGGGTTCCGTTTCGTGGACCAGTCCTGCCTGTGGGTGACCGAGCCCGTGGGCGGCCCGCCTGGCCAGAACCCCTGCCGCAACAGGGCGGCCGTCTACATGTGCCCGCAGGACCCCCAGCGCGTGGTGAAATCCCTGCTCGCCGTGGAAGCCTCCATGGGCCGCGTGCGCGGCGAGCGCTGGGGCCCGCGCCTGATAGACATCGATCTCCTCTACCTGGGCACCCTGATCTCGGACGACGAGAAGGCGCAGGTCCCCCACCCCCGGCTCCACGAGCGCGCCTTCGCGCTGTACCCTTTGGCCGATGTCCGCCCCGGCTGGCTCCACCCCCTGCTCGGCAAAAGCGTCGAGGATCTCATAGCCGAGCTGCCGCCGGGTTCCGAGTCCCTGGTGCGCAAGGCTCCCGGCTGAGGCGGGCCGCCGCCTCCCCCCGCTACCGGAAAGACGGAAATGGGCTCCTTACTGCGCATCTTCATAATCGCGCTGCTTTTCTTCATGATCGCCTGGGTCATCAGGGGGCTGGTCCGGCCCGCCCCGCGCTCCGACCAGGAATCCCTGGAGAGCGAGCTGGTGGCCGACTCCCTCACCGGGGTGTATTTCGACAGGCGCAAGGCCATCACGGTAAAGACCGACGGGAAGACCTATTACTTCATGAATTCCGAGAACCGCGACGCCTGGCTCAGGAAAAACTTCAACTGATGGGCGCGGGAACCTGTCCAAAGCTCCCTGCGGGAGCGGCCCTTCTCCAGGCGCTCGGCCGCGCCCGGGACTCCGCCGCCCGCGGTTCCGCCCCCGCCTTGAGGTCTGCGGCCGCAGCCGCGGCGGCGGCGGCGCTCGTTTATATTCTTACCGCCTTCGCGCCGGGTCTCCCTGGCCCTGCCTCCGCCCACGCCCAGTTCTTCGCCCCAGAGGAGCAGACTCCTCCCCCCGGCCAGGCAGGCCCCTCGCCGGGAGCGGCTCCCGCTGCACCCGGTCCCGGCCAGGGCAACGGGCAAAACGGAGGCCAGGGCCAGAGCCTCGTGAGCCTGGCGCCCCCGCCTTCCCCCGATCCGGTCCCTGCGCCCGTTCCCGAGCCGGACCCTGGACCCGGAGCCTCGGCGGGAGATCTCCCGCACCCTGAGGGCCGTGGGGGCTGGAATGACATTCCCTACTGGGAGCGGCCCTTAAGGGATGGCGGAGTGCCATACTGGGTGCCCAAGGGCGAGTCGCTGGCCACTTGGCCGCCCCCGCGCCCGGCCGGCGAGGCCTCCGGGCAGGGCGCGGCCTCAGGGACGGGACCCCCCTCACCGCAGGGCGCCGCTTCCGGTCAGCCTGCGGCTGCCGCTCAGCCGGCACAGCCGGGGGCTGCGACTCAGGCAGGACAGGCCATGACGGCCGGCTCCCCGCCCGCCATGGGGAGCCAGCCAGGCGGCCTTTTCGCTCCCCCCCCTCCTACGCCGCCCCCCGCGCCCAAGGCCCCGCCTCCGGCTCCCCGCAAGGCCCCGGATCTGCTGGTGGAGGAACTCACCTACTACATGTTCAAGGATGACAAAGGAGTCACCCACCTGACCGATGCCCCCGTGGACCCCAGGTTCAGGCTGGTGACCGTCCAGATCACCATCTCCCGGGGCCTCGCCCCCTTCCGGAGGCTTACCCTGGACCGCCTCAGGCCCGTGATCGCCAAGGCCGCCGCCCGCTACAGGCTGGATCCAGCCCTCATCGCCGCCATCATCAAAGCCGAGAGCGCCTTCGACCCCAAGGCCGTCTCCTGGGCGGGGGCACGGGGGCTCATGCAGCTCATGCCCAATACCGCCCGTCAGATGGGGGTGACCGACAGCTTCAACCCCGAGCAGAACGTCATGGGAGGGGCGAGGTACCTCAGGCAGATGCTCAACCGCTTCGCCGGGAACCTCACCCTGGCCGTCGCCGCCTACAACTGCGGCCCGGAGCGCGTGGCCAAGGCTGGCCGCGTACCGAACATCCCCGAGACCCGCGGCTACGTGCGCGCCGTCATGGCCAACCTGGAGATGATGGGGCCCCTCTTCTCCGTGGCGGAGGCCGCAGGGTCCGCCGTGCCTGAGCCTTACGTCTCCTACCCCGACCCCATGTCCCTCCCTGCGGCCGAGCGCGGGAGCGAGGCCCTCATGGGCTCCCTCCCGCAGTCCTCTGAAATCGCCCAGCCCCCGCCCTCCGGAGGCGATCCTCCGGGACCCTGAGAAACGTCAGGGCCCAGGCGCTGACCCCAAGGCCGCAAGGCCGGAGAGACTGCCTTTGACCTGCGCCGTACCGGCCGACGAAATACCGTTACCGCCTTCCCGGCTTCACTTCGGCGGCTGCCGCCTTCCCGGCTTCACTTCATCGGCTGCCGCCTTCCCGGCTTCACTCCATCGGCTGCGGCCGCCCCCCTTCACCGCGGCGGCTGCCGCCTTACCGGCTTCACTCCTGCGGCGGTCGCGCCCCCCTTCGCTGCGGCGGGGCTCAGCCGCCCTCCTCCCCCCACGCCAAAGGGCGGAGGCTTCACTCCAGGCGCCCCTCCACCGGGCGGGGCTCACCCGGCGACCCCAGTGTCCGGCCGTTGCCGGCCGCTGGGCCCAGGAGGGCGGCAAGGCCCGCTTCCGGAACCCATATGCGCGAACCGCTCCACGAATTCCTCTCACACCCGTGGCTTCCCAACTGCCTCACCCTCGGCCGCATGCTCGCGGTGGTGGTGATCGTGCTCGGGCTCCAGCTGGGCGGCGAGATGGGCTTCAAGGACCGCACGCTGTGCGCCGTCCTGGCCCTCTTCTACCTGGCGGCCGCCTTGAGCGATCTCGTGGACGGGTACCTCGCCCGCAAGTACCGCAACGAGAGCAACCTGGGGCGCTTCCTGGACCCGATGGCGGACAAGCTCCTGGTGAGCTCCGCCCTCATCATGCTAATCCCCTCGGGCCGCGTGCAGGCGTGGGTGGCCTTCCTTATCCTGGCCAGGGAGATCGCGGTGACTGGACTCAGGGCCATCGCCGCCGAACAGGGGCTGGTGATAGCCGCCTCCCCGCAGGGCAAGCAGAAGACCCTCGCGCAGAACACCGCCCTCTTCTGCCTCCTGTGGCACTACCAGCTCCTCTGGGCCGACACCCACAAGGTCGGCACGGTGATCCTCTACGTGGCCCTGGCCGCCACCTACTGGTCTGGGCTCCTGTACTTCTACCGCTTCCTGCGCGCGGCGTCGTCCGGGGCGCCTGAGCACTTCAAAAGCGCTAGGGCCGCAGGCTCTCCGGAAGCCGCCGGAGCGCCGCCAGCCGCCGGGACCTCAGGCGCGCCGGAAACTACGGGATCCGCAGGCGCCCCAGGCGCTCAGGAAGCCGACAACGCTTCAGGCTCCTCCGAAGCCTCGGATGCTTCCGGAGCCTCGGATGCTTCCGGAGCCTCGGATGCTTCCGGAGCCTCGGCCCTATCCGGCGCCGATGCCGACCGGAGCGAGGGAGCTTAAGCCAAAAACCGCCTAAACAAGCCGCCGATTAGCTTTGCTGCGGCGCGGCGCCGCCAAAGCGGCGTCGCGATTCCTGAATCGTTTTCGCGGCTTGCCGCGGCGCTGAACTCCCCGCCGGCCCGGACACGCCGCCGGCTCCCCGAAGCCCCTTCAGCCGGGCGCTTGCGCCGCCGCCCCCTGGCCTGACCGGCGGGAGCCTTCGTCTCCCATGTTACGCCGCATGTCGCTTTGGCGGCCCGGCACGTCATCTGGCCTGCCTGGAGCGTCGCCTGCGCGGCGCGCGGCGTCGTCCGGGCGCCGCGGCGCCCCTCGGCCCGGCGCGGCTCTTGGGCGGCTTGGCGCGTTCCCTGTCCTCATGCCCACGCGCGGGCCGCCTCCCGCGCCCTGCGGCCCCGCCTCGGCCGCGAAAGGCCAAGCCCCGCCATGACCATGCCCTGCCCCAAATGCGGTTCGCATAACACGATCCTCACCCCGCGCGGCTCGATGACCCGGCTCCTGCCCAAGCCGCTCAGGCGCGTCCTGGGCAAGATGGTCATCCGCCCCGGCCGGCTCATGATGGGGCCGCACGTGCTCGAGTGCCAGGACTGCGGCCTCTCCACGGTTATCCACTTCAACTGACTCCCGCGCCTCCGGCCCTGGCCGCGTTCCCGCCGCCTGAGGGCGGCGCCGGACCGCCGGGGGGCCGCCGCCCTCCCGGGCCTCCGGCCGCAGGCCGGCCTCCCTGTCCCGATGCGGGGGAGCCGCGCCTTCCGCGGCGGCGCGCACGGGCCGCGGACACACGTTGACAGCCGCCCCCCCCCGCCTATACAATCCGGCCATGTACGCCAGTTTTGACAGTTTTCGCGCGGTTCTTGCCCTTCCTCCCCGCGAAACAGGCAGACGCCATGCCCGCCTCGGCGCCCGCCCCCGCCCTTCCGGCGGAAGGCTGCCCCGCGCGAGCGCCCGGCTTGGCCCCGATGGCCCGGAGTCACTTATGAGCGCAGCCAAAGCCCTTGCCCTGGCGCTGCTTCTGTGCCTCGCCGCCCCTGCGGCCGCCTCTGCCGCCGATCCCCCGCAAGTTGGGGCCCCCGCCAAGGCCACGATCACCCTCAGGGCCGGCCAGGTGCTCCACCCCGGCCACCCGGTAGCCATGGGCCTCGAGTACATGAAGCGCCTGGTTGAGCTGCGGAGCGGGGGCGAGATCGCCGTCGAGATCCTGGATCCCGCGACCCTATCCGGCGAGCGAGACCTCATTGAGTCTATCCAGATGGGCAAGCTCGACCTCATCGTGATCACCACGGCCCCCCTGTACGGATTCACGCCGGACTTCCTGGTCTTCGATCTCCCTTACGTTTTCCCCGACCCGCACGTCGCGCGCAAGGTCCTGGACGGGCCCTTCGGCGAGCAGACCATCCAGCAGGCCCGGCACGTGGGGCTCGTGGGCCTCGCCTACTTCGAGAACGGGCTGCGGCACGTTACTACCGCCTCCAAGCCAGTCTCCCGCCCCGAGGACCTGGCCGGCCTGAGGGTGCGCACCCTGGAGTCCAGGATCCACATGGACGTCTTCCGGAAGCTGGGGGCCATCCCCGTGCCGCTGGCCTTCGGGGACCTCTACGACCAGCTCAGGCAGGGGACCCTGGACGCCGAGGAGAACCCCGTCTCCGTGATCCAGACTGCCGACCTGTACAAGGTCCAGGGGCACATGGCCATCACCGGCCACTTCTACCTGCCCGCCCCCATGTTCGTGTCGGCGGGCGTCTGGTCCAAGCTCACGGGGCGCAACCGCTCGCTCCTCCAGAAGGCGGCTTTGGACTCCGTGCAGTACCATCGCGTGATCTCGGACTACTACATGAGCCCCGAGGCCCTCGACTTTCTCAAGAGCCGCATGCAGGTCACTGAAAACATCAACGGCGCTCTCTGGCGCAAGGCGGTCGAGTCCGTGCGCTCGGACTACCGCAACGAGATCGGGGGAGAGACCATAGACGAGCTGGAGCGGGAGCTCCTGAGGGTCTCCGGGGACGGTTCCTCCGGCCCCTCCGGTTCCGCCGGCCCGGGCCCGGTCGACCCCGAAACCGCCGCGGCGATCGCCGCCGGAAAAGAGGCGGCCGCGGCGATCGCAGCCGGGAAAGGCTCGGCCGCCGCGCTTCCCGACGGGAAAGAGGCTGCCGCGGCAGGCCGCTGATCTGCAGGCGGCCGCGCGGTCCCGTCGTCCTGCCGGCCTCAGCGCGGCCCCTTGGCTGACCGGCCGCCGCGGCGCCGCCGCGCGGCCCCTCGGCAATCCCCCGCCGCAAAGGAGTTCCATGCTAGAGAAGGGAATGAAATTCCCGGACTTCCTGCTCAAGGACGCCCGCGGCGAGGAGGTCGGCCTCGCGGATATCCTCGGAAAGTTCGCGGTAGTGTACTTCTACCCTCGCATCAACACCCCCGGCTGCTCCCTGGAGGCAGGGGAGTTCAACGGCCTCCTGCCGGAGTTCGCGCGGCTCGGGGCCACGGTCACCGGAGTGAGCGCTGACTTGCCGGAGGCCCTCTGCAAGGCCGCGGACAAGCGTTCCTACTCCCTGAGGCTCCTGTCCGATCCGGACCATAAGCTCCTGGAGGCGGCCGGCGCCTGGCGGAAAAAGAAACTGTACGGCAAAGAGTTCATGGGCACGGTGCGGTCCACGTGCCTCCTCGACCCGAAAGGCACGGTCCTGCGGGCCTGGCCCAAAGTGAGCCCGAAGGGACACGCCGAAGCGGTCCTCGCGGCCCTGGAGGAGGCTACGGGAAAACCCGCCTCCTGACGCGCCCTGCGGCGGCCGAAGGCAGCCTTTTCCTGGACAGCCGCCCTCCGGCCCCGCTGGCCTCCCTGCCCGCCAGCCGCGCCTTCCCTGCCCGCCTCCCTCGCCTTGCCGCGCTGAAGCCGCATCCAGCGCCAACGGCTCAGGCCGCCCTGAAGCCCGCCCCTCCGCCCTTAAGGCGCAACGGACGGGCGGTTTTGTCCCTGGGCTTCCGCAGGCGGCCGTGAGCCCCGTACGGCTTTGTCCTGCGGCGCAGGCGGCCTCGCCGCCGCCTGGCCGTCTTCTCCCGCCCGCCGTTTGCCGGGCGCGCCCTGCGGGGCGGCCGGCCTGCCTCAAGGGTTTTCCGCGCCGCAGGGTCTCGGTCCCGGCGGCGGGCGCGCAGGCGGCCCGACCGTCTCAGGCTTCCTCGCCGCTCTTTCGTTCCGGCGCTTCTCGTCTCCCCGGCCGGCGCGCCTGCGGCGCCGCCTCAGCCCGCATCACGGAGCCTGCGCTCCGAAATCCCAGGCCCGGCGGCGTGCGTTCCCGCGTCCATTCCGTCTCAGGCATCCGCTAAGGTTCTTTCACTCCAGACGTTCTCTGCCCCTGCGGCGGGCTCACCCGCGCCGCCGCCGTTTCCGCTTCCGCGCAAGGCGCCTCGGGCGCCCCGCCCCCCCACGCCCCCCCGCCCGCGCGCGAGCGCGCCGCGGCAAGACAGGCGCCAGCGGCGCCGCGACGAAGGCCGCCAGGCCCCGAACCGATGCCTGCCGCTTCCGGCAGCATGGCCCTCTTCCTCCAGAGGGGAAAAGTCCGCACGGGCCTTTTCCCGGGGAAGGGCCGCCCTACCCACTTCAACCATCCGGAAAGAACTGTATGCCAGACAACCTTGGAACATTCTACGGGCTCGGGGTCGGCCCCGGCGACCCCGAGCTCCTGACCGTGAAGGCGATAAGGATCCTGAACTCCGTGGACGTCGTCTTCACCGCCGCCTCCACGAAGAACGAGTACTCCCTCGCCCGTGAGATAGCCGCCCCGCACCTCAAGAAGGGCGCGGAGGTGGAGACCATGAACTTCCCCATGACCGCCGATGGCGAGGCCCTGGACAAGGCCTGGGGCGACAACGCCAGGAGGGTGGCCTCGGTCCTGCGCTCCGGCAGGTCCGCGGCCTTCCTCACCCTGGGGGACTGCCTCACCTACAGCACGTACTCCTACCTGCTGCCTCTGCTTAAGGAGATCATCCCCGAGGCCAGGATCGAGAGCGTGCCGGGCATCACCTCCTACCAGCTGGCTGCGGCGCGCCTCAACCGCCCCCTCTGCCTGAACTCCGAATCGTTCACCGTGCTGTCTGGCACCGGGGAGGAGGCGAACTTCTCGGCCCTCATGGACAAGTCCGACAACCTGGCCATCATGAAATCCTACCGCGGCCGCGACAGGGTCATCGGCATGATCAAGGAAAAAGGGCTCGCCCCCCAGACCGCCCTCTGCTCGCAGCTCGGCCTGCCCAACGAGAAAATCACGGACGGCCTGGACGACGACTTCCCCGACGACCCCTCGTACTTCACGATCTTCCTCGTGAACAAGAGGCCCAGGCTCTAAGGGCCGCCCGCGCCCCCAGCCCCCCCCTGCCGCGCCGCGGGAGCCTTGCCGCCTCGGCGCGGCCGAAGGCCGGCCCGGAGCGGTTCGGGGGGCCCTTTTTTTCGGCTCTTTGCGGCGATGAGCCCCTGCGCGCCCCTGACCCTGCCGGCCGGGGCCTCAAGGCAGCCCTTCCGGCCTCTCCTGTACCCCGCCCCTCCGCGGCCTCCCTCCTGTACCCCGCCCCTCCGCGGCCTCCCTCCGGCACCCTCCCTCTCAGGGCCCCCTACACGCTCCCTACAGCCTCCGGCCCTTCTCACTCCTGCGGCTCCATCTCCAGAAGACGTGGCACGCGCATCACGGCGCCGGCCAGTTCCGGGCCGGCGTGGAAAAGCCTGGCCCGGGCGAAGAGCCCGCCCGCCATGCAGTGGGCCTCTCCCTCGGCCTGCTCCATGAGATCGTTGAGGTGCGCGAGATCGCGCCTGACCGGCCGCGCCCGGAAGTCATCCCGCCAGCCGCCGGAGCCCAGCTCACCCGGATTCAGGGTGAAGCCCGAGGCCTCGAGGACCGGGGCGTCCCCGGACAGCTTCCTCAGAAGGTCCCAGGTCCGGTCGGCCTCCGCGAGCCGCATGAAGACCTTGACGCTGGTGTTGGCGACTATCTGCTGCGCCCCTTTGCGGTCGGCCTCGGCTATGCCGGCGTAGTCCTGGCTCGCGATGACGGTCGCCATGCCCAGGCCGCGCCCTTGGGTGAGCAGGAACTCGAAGCCGGGGGTCACGATGGCGGCGTACTCGTCCACCACGCTCAGAAACGGCCCCGTGCCCCGGTAATGCACGGGGAGGGAGCCCAGCACGTCGCTTTCGCGGCCTTCCAGGCCGTGCCCCAGCCCCACCGACGCCGCGGCGCGCACAGAGGACAGGGTGATCTTGCCGAGGCCGGAGAGCTCCGCCGGGCTCTTCTCCATGGAAGGCAGGAGGGCCAGGAGGATCCTGCGGTTGAGGACCACGTCGCGGAAGTCCACCTCTCCCGACTCGGCCCCGTAGATGTGCCCGTAGGTGTCGGCGAGGCTGGAGAGGGCCTTCCCGAAGTAGCTCTGCGCGTAGCCGTACTGTTCATAAAAGGCGGAAGGCTGCTCGTCTCCCTTGGAGGGCACGTAGTTGCAGTTGGCCAGGGCCGCGAGGAGCGCCTCCCTGGACATGTCGGAGAGATGCGGGTCCCGGGAGAGCTCCAGGCAGCGCGTGGCGGTCAGGCGCTCCCGCACGGTCCTGACCGACAGCGACAGCCTCCCCTGGTCCCTGAGGTCGGTCAGGGCGTACATGAGCCCCGAGATGAGGGCGAGGGCCTTGTCCGCGAAGATGGAGTTGTTCCCTCCGGCTGAGGGCGGGATGAGCGAGCCCAGGATCTGGGTCAGCGAGTCCGCCGACCCGAAGGAGAAGGGGTTGTTGGTGTTGGAAAGCCTTCCCGGCCTGGGCGGCGGGGCGGTCGCGTAGTTGAGCACCCGGAAGTCGTCGTCGCGCCCCAGGAACCGCGCCAGCTGCCAGATCTCGAGCCCCAGCTGCGCCTCGGCCTTGGGGTCGACGTAGAAGACCCCGGCTCCCGTGGCGAGGGCGTTGTAGGCCAGGGACACCAGGGCCGAGGTCTTGCCTGACCCGGTCGAGCCCATCAGGAGCATGTGGGTGAGTATGTCCCGCTTCTCCAGCCACAGCTCGGCCCCGGTCCGCTCCTCGTTGCCCAGGAAGAAGATGCCCCCCGCCTTCCTGTATCCGCGCCTGCCCGGCGCGGGAGACCTGGGGTCAGGCCTGCCTGCCGCCGCCGGCAGCCGGAAGGGCAGCCCGGCGTCCCTCGTCGCCGCGAGATACCCCAGAAAGCAGGCAAGGCACGCCAGAAAGGCCGGGAAGGCCAGGGCCGGGAACAGGAACCCCGCCGCGGCCGAGGCGGCCAGGGCCTTCAGGACAAAGTCCCCGTCCCCGCAGAAGGCCCCCGCCCTCTCCGCCCCGCTCCGCGTGTCCCGCAGAAGCTTCCGGCGGTCAATCTGTTCCCCGGGCTCCAGCCCCTTCCAGTCCTTGCGCCTAGG
>JAITRL010000074.1 GCA_031288415.1 Deltaproteobacteria bacterium
GAGACCCCTGACGGCCCTGACTCGCGCCCCCTCAAGCAGCTTAGGATTTCAGCCAGGCCCTGCGGCGCGCCGCGGGTTTCCTTTCAGAGCCACCCGCGCCGGAAGGCGCAGACGCGCAACGCGTCAAGGAGACGACCAATGAGCAGAATCATGTACCTTCTGGCCGGCACGGCCCTGGGCATCATCGCGCCCAAGGTGACTAAGCTCGCCAGGGACTTAAACGAGAAATCAGCGGAGGGGTCTTCGGGCAGGCTCTTCAAGAAGCGGCGCTACTGCTGCAAGAGCGCCGGCCAGGCCCGCAAGGAGGCCGAGAAGGCCAGTCCCGGCACCCCGCCCGAGCCTTCGGACGAGTCAGCCTCCTGAGCCCTCGGGCGAGTCAGCCGCCAGATCGCTCCAGGAGCATCGGCCGCCTCGCCCTGGGCTGCTAATCCTCACGCCTCCAGGCCGCCGCTGACACTTGTGCGCCTGCACGCTGGATCATCAGGCGGCCTGTCTTTTCATGCGGCCGGGCCCCCGGCGGCCGGCCATATTGGCGGGCGGCAGGGACCCCGGCCTCATGCCGGGAAGCGCGCTTTCGGCTTTGAGACGCCAGTCTTGCAGGCGGGCAGCGCGGCTGGCTGCCCGCAGACGGCATTTCCGGGAAGGGCTGCCCTTACCAGACATCGGGCGAGGCCGCGCCTGCCGCCCGCGCCAATGACAGCGGCCTGAAAACGCGGCAGGTTCCATCCGCTCTTCAGGTTTCCTGCGGCAATAAGACAGAAAGCGCCCGTCTGGCGAAACGACCGACGCGCGGGCAAAACGCCCGCCCCGGCGTGCCGTGCTTGGTCCTGGCCAACGGCCCGTAATCGCCCTTGTCCAGGGCTTCCCAGTCGACTCCGGCCTCCGCGAGGTCCAGGCGGGAAATCCTGCTGAAATGCGGGTCCTGATCCTGGATTGAATGCACCGCCTCCTGGCTCCGGTTGTTGCTGGCGGATATGAGAAGCCGCCTGGCGAACTTGACCTTCTCTCCGCCCGGCCCGGCGAATTTCCTGGAAGAGGCGGCGATGAAACTGTTCAGGGCGGCCTTGGAGACGTAGGCGTCCTCTCTGTAGATTTTGCACTGGAACGCCCGCCAGCCGCCGTCATCGGTCAGGGCCGCCAGATCGATGTCCACATAAGTCAGAGTTAGAAGTTTTCATGCTACGGCATTACGCGTTCCGTATTTCCTTACGTGAGAGCGATAGTTATTTCACGGTTTGTAACTCGCGTGATTCTGAGTCCGGCAGGCTACCGGGCTTTCCGCTTTCCCGTTCACTCGTCTTCGCCGGCCGGCTCCCGTCGGCTAAACTCCTTCACTGCGCGATCGAAGTCGCTTTCCAGCTGCCGCATTTCCCGCTCGCGGTTGACCTTAAGCTCTGTCTCTGCTTTCTCTATCGCCTGTTTATGGGTGACGCTTCCTTTGCCCGTGAGCGCCTCGCGTCGGTTGCCCAGCAGCTGGCGGCCGAGTTCGTCTATCCAACCAGCCATCGTCATCGACCGTTCCTCCAATGCCTGCAACTCCGCAAAATCGAGAAACTGGGAAACAAGCAGGTTCAGCGCCTTAAGTTCCCGTTCGGCCAGGCGGTTCTCGGTAATGCCGACATCGGCCTTGGTGATGCAGCCGCCTTTGAAGCCGCTCATCTCCGCCATCGGCTTGTCCCTGTCAATCCGCTCAAAGCTGACTTACGTCGCCGCATCGTTATGCGCCGCATGGTGCGTCTTGTTCCGCGCGGTTGCGGGAAATGTCCGCGTCAGACGGGCTTTGGGTCATAGCCAGCCGCCGCGGCATAGATGTCAGTGGCCTGCCGATAAAAGCCGGGTTCGCTGTTTCTTATGTCGCGGTCGCGCCGGAGCAGTTCACGGAAGCAGCGGCCGCCTCCGTTTTCCAGCCGCTCATCGTCAAGAGTGAAGCCTTTGCGGAATATTCATTCAGGAGTGTTGACGCCCGCTGCCTGAACTGCGTCGCGCGCCTGGAATTCACGCGGTATCCGGCCGAGATAATCATGTCAGGACCGTAGAAGGCAACTCCCTCGAAACCTAGCGGGCGCCTTTCCTGCGAACCTGTCGGAAATCCCGACAGGTTGACTCCAGCGAGAACTCACCTTCCTCATAAACTGTTTTTCATCATGACAGCAGAAAACGATGCTTATACTTCAGTCAATAACCAAAGTCACATAATTATTTATATTTATAATTTAATTCTTTTTAATATAATTAACTATATATTTTTTAAAATACATTTCCGCTTTTCCGCTGCTCAAATAATTGATTATTATTATTTTTTATATAATACAAATTTTCTCTTCTTTTTTTATATATAAAATAACTGATAATATATATTTTACTATATATAATACTACACTTACCTTATAAATTTCACCTACGCTTTTCAACAAGCCTTATTGCGTTTGAATCGCAATTATTTTCTATGTTTATAAACTTGCGTACTCTAAACGGCTGACCGCGCACAGAACTATCGCGCGCGGCCAGGCCGCAGGACCTAATACTGATACAGGGCGAGGTGTCCGGTCCGGCTCTCGCTGCTAGATGCCGTCTCCGTACACGCCCTGGAGGTCCGAGAACCTCTCCTTCTGGAGGCGCTCGATCTGGGCGAGGCGGCCCTTCTTGACCACCAGGATCACCTGGCCGAACTCCAGGCCCTTGAGGGCGGAGGAGATCTTCTTCTTTACCGCCGTGAAGTTAAGCTCGCCCGCCGAGAGTGCCGAATGGCCGGTAAGCTCCTCCGTGTTAAAGTTCTCGCGCCTCTCCACCTGGACCACCCGGAAGTTCTGGTTCACGATGGTGATCTGGCCGTGGAAGGTCTCGCGCAAGAGATTGAGTATCCCGTCCAGGACCTGGGGCTCCAGGAAATCAACATCGCGGTATATGGGAGGGATGCGGCGCAAGGCGCCTCCGGTTCTTAACACTGCCATTTTCTTTTCTCCCGGCCTCACCAAGCCTAGCCGCCTAAGGCGGGTCATCGGCAGGGCGGCTCTGGTCCAAGCCGCGCGGGGACCCCCCGCGCGGGAAGTGAAAGGCTTCCGTCGCCTAAAGAGAGGCGCGACAGCCCCCAGGGCCGGTTCCTGGCAGGGACCGCCGATAACGGAGCCCTGACGTGAAAGGACGGGAAGTGGGAAAAGGAGTCTGCATCATTCCTGCTGTCTGGCCGGAACACGTCCGAACGGCCGGGCGGCCCGTGCGGGAAAAAAAGCCCTCCGCCTGCGGCCGACGCCAAAATCCATGACCTTGGCCGGGAGCGGCCAAGTCCGATCGGGGCAGGGCATTGGAGAGGGGGGGAAATTCGTGAGGGGGCAGAGGCTACGGTCTTTGACGGCTGGATTGTCCCTGCCGAGCGGCAAAGCGTGCCAGGAAGCCGCCTGAGGAGTCCGGCTGCCGATGCCTTTGAGGTTTCAGGCCGCGCCTGACGAATGAGCTAAAATCAAACCACACTGCGGAACTTTAGTCAATAGCTGTCATTTTGTGCCTATTCGACAATCAGCCTGCCCTAATAGGTAAAATGCGGAAATCTCTCACAAGAAAAGCATTGTGAAGAGGGCTGTGGCGGAACCGGGCCGCAACGCGAAGGCGAGCCTCAGCCGGGCCAGAGCATGCTGGAAAGCGGCCCCTGACCGCTGATTCAGTTCGAACACCCCCTTATCCTCATTTTCCATTTTCTCTCCCTATCTCTCTGTCCCTCTCTCGCAGCCGCCCCCGGACGGCGCCTAATGCCTGGGCTCGGAGCCTCCAGAGTCGGTCGGAACGTCCGAGAGGTTCATCGCGTCGACGGAGATGGAGTGGGTTGCCGCCACTGTAATGTAAACTTGGTGCAGGTGCCTTGCTATTTCGGCCTGCTCCGTATTGCCTTCCCTCTCCAGCGACAGGAAGATCTTCTCCAACGCGTCGATTTTGTCCTGGGTCATGTAGGTCATGGCCTGGTCGAAATACAGGTACTCCAGCGCGTTGAGGGGCCTGAACCACTGGGCGTTGTAAAGGGCCAGCGCCGTCCAGGGAAGCGAGATCAGCTCCGGGACGTATACCGGACGGCCCTTGGAATCGCCTCCGCTCACCTCAGGCGGGCTGGGACGGCGCCGTTCATGGATGACTGCGATCAGCTTCTGGAGCTTTTTGACGGATTCGGGCGTC
>JAITRL010000081.1 GCA_031288415.1 Deltaproteobacteria bacterium
CCGCCGCCTCAGACGGAAGCGGCCCCCCGCCGCCTCAGGCGGGAACGCGCCGGCCGGGGCTGAGGGCGACCTCGGCCCCGCGGCCCGGAAGAGGCCGACCTTCACCCTGGTAGCGGCCCCGCCCGCCGGCAAGGATGCCTGCGCATCTGCCCCCCCTCCGCCGGCCAGGCCGGGCGAGGCCTTCTGGGCTCGCCCTCCTCTCGGCCCTGAGGGGGCGGGGCGGGAGTCTCCCTCCTTCAGGGCCGCTTTTTCCGGCGCCTCGGGCGCCGCCGGTCTCCACGCGCCGTTTGACCTGGCCGGGCTGATCCTCAAGGCTTCCGGCGCCGCCGGGGCCGGGGAACTGAGCGCCCGCGCCTCCTCATCCCTGGCGCTTCTGGCGGGCGTGGCGGGTGACTTCCTGACCGCTTCCCGGACCGCCTCCTTTTTCCTGTCACGGGAAGGCGGGCAGGGGGGCGGCGCTTCCGGCGGCGCGGGCTTGCCCGGCCTCCTGCGGGCGCGCCTGTACGCCGAGGCCCTCAGGGATCCCGCGGCCCAGGCCGGCAGGCTCGTCGCCGCGGCCTCCCCGCCGGAGGAGGGGCGCGCCCTCCTGACGGCAAGGGCCCTCGCGGCCATGGTCCGCGCCGCGACGGACCAGGGCAGGCCGGTTTTGGCCGAGGGTCTTCTGGAGGAGCTCTTCGCCCTGGAGGACCAGGATGATGATGATCTTCCGTACGTGAAGGCCAGGGCGGCCTCCATGCTTGCGGGGCTTTACTCGCGGAAGCTGATGTTCAGCGAGCTTCAGGCCCTCTACCGGAAGGCCGATGCCCTCGAGAACTTCCCCGGCGTGGCGGGCGAGAAGTTCCGGGCCGCCGCCCGCGTGATCTCCGCCTACGCCGCGGGCGGCGAGCTCGGGCCGGCCCTCTCCCTGTACCGTTCCCTCGCGCGCCTGGAGGGCCTGGAGGAGTTCGACTCCGTCAGGGCATCGGCAGCCGCGGCCCTGTCCGCCGCCTTCGCGGAAAACGGGCTCCTCCCCGAGGCGAGAGGCCTTTACGCCATACAGGGCGAGTTCCTGGACCAGGACAGCGGAGCCGGCCCCGTCAGGGACGTGCCGGGGGCGGACCTGCTGGGGCTCCGAGCGGCGTCGGCGGACCTGATCGGTCACTTCGAGCGGGAGATGTTCCGCGGCGAGGAGGAGGCGGAAATGGAGGAGGCGGCCTTGGCGGACCGGGCGAAGGCGGCCTCCTGCCTCATGGACGCGTATTCTGAGCGGGGCGAGACGGGCGAGGCCCTGCGGGTCTACGGCGAACTCAGGCTCCCTCATTCCGCCGAGCTCCCTCCGGCCGAGCGGCTCCTGCTCGCCCTGCGCCTCGTCAACGTCTGCCTCAGGGACGGCGACGTCGAGCGGGCGCGGGAGATCTTCCGGCGGGAGGCCCTGGAACTGCCCCCCCTGGACCACCTGCAGGAGGGGCGTGCCTCGATGGCGGCGGCGCTCATCACGGCCCTCGCGGCCCGGGGCGACCTGGACGGGGCCAGGTCCGTCTACGACGCCGTCACCTTCCCCGGGGACGGCCCCAAGGCCCGCCATTCGCGGTGCAGCCTGGAAGACACGACCATACGGGTCTTCGCGGCGGCGGGCCAGCCGGCCCGGGCTGCCAGGATCCTCAAGTCCCCCAGGTTCCGGGAGGCCTGCGGCAGCTTCCCTCTCAAGGCGGCCAGGTCGGCCCTTGAGCTCGCGGAGTCCTTCGTGAGGACCGGGAGCCTGGGCGAGGCCCGGGCCATCTGCGAGTCGGGGGTCATCGAGCAGGGCGGAAACGACGGGCTCACCGGCAGGGCCATGGTCACGTGTTCCGCCATCACCAGGCTCTGCCTGGACGGGGAGCTGGAGACCGCCAGGCGCCTCTTCGAGGAGCTCCCGCAAGCCTCCCGGTCCCGCAGATCCGCGCTCTACCGGGTCATGGCCTCCATGTCCCTGAGAGAAGCCTACGCCGAGACCGGAAACGCGGAGGGGCTGGAGTTCATCGCCAGGTGCGTGGAGGGCTTCAACTCCCTGGAGGCCAAGCTCTACGGCAGGCGCGCCGGCGCGCGCGGCGCGGCCGGGAGCGGGCAGTGACGCCTGCATAAGGGGATCCTCCCGCTTTCCCGCGATCTTCGGATCTCCCCCAGGCGGCTCGCCGCGAAGGCCTGCCGCGGCTTTGGCGCAAGGCGCCTTTCCCTTCCCGGGAAGCGCGAGATGGCGCTTGCCGGGCGCGGGCGGCAAGGTCGCGTCACAGGCCGGGAGAGCGCTCCTTAGGCCAACGGGGAACGCCCTGCGCGAGGGCCTCAGGCCTGAAGGCGGCAAGGGCGTCAGTTTTTTCCCCCGTCTTCCGTCCGAGTCGCGGTTTGCGGACGGCTTCGCCGTAGTCCCGCGGTTCCGCGCAGGGCGCCTGCGGCGGCAGGGCAGCCTGAGCGGACACGGCAGGGCGGCCTGAGCGGACGGCAGGGCCGCCTGAGCGGACACGGCAGGGCTGCCTGAGCGGACACGGCAGGGCGGCCTGCAGAGCACTGAGCGAAGACGGCAGGGCGCCTTCAGGCCGCTTGAGCGACCAGCGCAGGGCCCGCAACAGAACACGGCTGGGCCCGCAACAGGCCGGCCGCATGGCAACAGGGCCCTCACGGCGCCGCCCGGGCATCGCGGCGCGCCTGCCGCGCCCTGAAGAGCCCCGCGCGACAGGGGCGCAGGGCAAGCCGCGCGCGTAACAGGCCGGAGACTCCTCCCCCTGCGCGCGGGAAAAGGGAGTCCCCGCCTGTGTCCGCAGGGCCGGGGGCCAAAGGCCGGCCGTCACCGCGCGGAAGGCTTGGGGTCGCGCATGAGGGGCACGAACCTGCAGGCCGTGAGAGTCTTGCGGCTGATCTTGCCGTCCGCGCCCCGGCAGTAGAGCACGAGGAGCTGCCCGTGATCCCCCCCCACCGGCATGACCAGCCTCCCGCCCAGGGCCAGGGACTCCCGCAGGCCCTCAGGCACGCTCCTGCTGTAGGCCGCGACCAGCACCGCGTCGAAAGGGGCCTCCTCCGGCCAGCCCGGCGCCCCGTCCCCCAGCTTCATGGTGACGTTGCGGATGCCCAGGCGCATGAGGTTGCCGCGGCACTTGTCGAACAGGGCCGGGATACGCTCGACCGCGTAGACCCGGGAGCACAGCCCCGCCAGCACCGCGCTCTGGTAGCCGCAGCCGCTGCCTATCTCGAGCACCCTGTCCTCCGGCTTGAGGTCCAGGGACTCAGTCATGAGGGCCACCATGTACGGCTGGCTGATGGTCTGCCCGTGACCGATGGAGAGCGGCCCATCCTGGTAGGCGTAGGGCGCGAGGCTTTCCTCCACGAAGAGGTGCCGCGGCACTCTCCCCATGACGCTGAGCACGGCGGGGGAGCTTATGCCGCGGCGGACGAGCTGCTCCCCCACCATGAGGGCCCGGGCCCTCGCGAAGCCGTCGGAGTCGGCGCTCACGGCCCGGCCCTTCAGCCGGAGATCCTGCCGGCGGGGACGCCGCCGCTGGAGGAGCCGCCGGCCACCGGGGGATGGATGGAAAGTTTCCTGCCGGCCTCCGCCCCCGCGCCTGCGGCGTGGGGGTTTCTGCGGGGGTCGCCGCGGCTGTGGGTCTTGGTGCCCAGGCGCGGGTAGACCAGGCCGATGTACTCCTCCAGCTCCCGGTCCTTGCGGAGGGCCAGTTCCGAGGAGCGGCGGAGGGGTCCGCCGGGGCCGGCGGAAGGGGGGGGGGCGGCATCCGCAGCCTTGCGGCCCTCGCGCATCTTCTTGGCGAAGGCCTCCAGGAGGCTGTTGATGAAGGCGTTCCTGGCGGACAGGCCCTTCTCGCCAAGCTTCCGCGCCTGGGGCCGGTAAGCCTGCCAGAGCGTCTCGCAGCGCTCGTTGAGGAAGGCCCAGACGTACTCGCCCATGGCGAGGTTCATGGGGCGGCCGAAGAGCTCGAGCTCCCTCTCGTCCTCGCCCGTCTGGGGGTTGTAGTTCCAGGTGTAGACCGAACGCACCCCGAAGAACTCGTTCATGATGTGGATGATGAGGCTTTGTCTCACGCAGAGCCTATGTGTCCCCAGGGGGATGCGCAGGCGCCGGAAGGCCTCTTCCGGAGGGAGTCCGCTGGCGGCGTCGGGAGGCAGGCTGTGGCGGGAGAGGATCCGTTCGGCCGCCGAGAGGGCCGCCGCCGACTCGTTGGGGTTGTCGGAACCGGCCAGGGCCAGGAGTTTCTGCACCCTCTCCAGCACGGGCCTCGTCGCCTCGTCGGGCTCCTCCGGGCTGCGGGGTTCCGGCGGCAGGGAGCCCAGCCCCGTCACGGTCATGGAGGCCCTCCAGTAGTAAGGGTCCAGGCTCAGCCGCCGGCACACCCCGATGAAGGTCGGCCCGTGGGGGGTCTCGTTGAGCGCGGCGGCGGGATAGACGTCGGAGACGATCTGGTGGGCGGTCTCGTGCCCCAGGATCCCGCAGGCAGGGGCCCAGCGTGACTGGCGGAGCAGGGACTCGGAGATGGCTATGGTGCGCTCCTGGGGGAGCCACCTGCCCCAGTATCCCTCCAGCGGCCTGAGGTCGACCCTGGCGCCCTTGGCCCCGGGGAACTTCGCGGTCAGGCGCTCGTGCTCGCTGGATAGCAGGCGTATGAAGGCCGTTTTGAGACGGGCGCCGTCGCGCGGGTCGCAAGAGGAGAAAGGGGGCATGGGGGTCACCTTGAGGCAAGCCTGGTCAGGGAAGGGGGCGCGATGCGCCGGGGGAAGGCCGGGCCCGTGAACAAAAAGGACGGGCGGGCGCGCGGCCGGGGGAAGCGGGAAATTTACTTTGCCGGATTATACCTAATTTTTCCGGGGTTTTCCAGGGGCAGCCTAGGTTTATTTTATGCACACAATTTGCCGGGCTTCCGGCCGTAAAGAGCGGCCCCGCTCCGCGAATGCCCGCCGGGGGCCTTACGCCTCAGGCCGGGGAGCCCGGGCCTGAGCCTTCCCTGCCGCGCCGCCATGACCACGGGAAGGGGGAGAGCGACACGCCGGAGTCCACCGGGTCGCGGCCCTCGGCCTTCTTGGCTTTGCGGGCGAGCCAGAGGGTCAGGGGGAGCAGGGCGATCTCGAAGCCGGTCTTGTAGACGAAGTTCGAGGCCACGAGCGCCAGCCAGAGCCCGCCGTCCAGGATCCCCAGGAAGGCCACGGCCGCGAAGATCAGCGTGTCCGCGGCCTCCCCCGCCAGAGACGAGAGCACGAAGCGGCCCAGGGGCGGCTTTCCGGGCGAGCGGGTCTTGAGGCGCGAGAGGGTCGCGGCGTTGACGAGGCTGCCTGTCAGGAAGGCCAGGAGGCTCGCCGCGGCGAGGCGCGGGGAGAGGGTCATCACCGCGTTCCAGGCCTCCGCCCCCTGCCAGCCCTCCGGAGCGGGCAAGAGGGAAGTGAGGCCCAGGCACAGGAAGGCCAGGCCCAGGCACAGGAAGGCCGTCCAAATTACGGCGCGGGCCCGCGCGTAGCCGTAGACCTCGGTCATGAGGTCCCCCAGGACGTACGTGAGCGGGAAGACCAGGGTCCCCCCGTCGAAGGCGAGGGGGCCCAGCTCCACCATGCGGGTGGAGGCGAGGTTGGAGACAATGAGAAGGCCGGCGCAGAGCCCGGAGGCCGTCTCCAGGCGGCCTGGACCGCGCCCGGAGCCTGGCGGGGAGGGATCAGTCATGAGGAACGAGCCTTTCCGGGGGGAGTCAGGGGGCCGCCGCCGCCTCGGCGGGCGGGGAGGGGGCGGCGGGGCGCCGCAGAACCCGCAACAGGGCCAGGCCCGGCAGGGCCAGGACTGCCCCCAGCAGGTAGAAGCCCGGCCAGCCCAGGGACGACACCAGCCAGCCCGCAGGGCTGGCCAGGACGTTCGCGGGGAGGGCCATGACGCTGGTGAGGATGGCGTACTGGGTGGCGGTGTACCTCAGGCGCGTCAGCGAGCTGAGGTACACGGTGAAGACCAGGCCCGCGCCGCCCACTATCACGTGATCGAGGGCCACGAAGAAGGCCAGGTAGTGGAGGCGCGGGGGGAGGACCCACAAGGCGGTCAAGGCCGCCATGTTGACGGGCTGGAGCCAGCCGAAGATCCACAGGGCCTTCATGTTGCCCGCGCGGCGGGAGACGATGTTGGCCAGGGACACCCCGGCCAGGGTCGCCGTGAGCCCGAAGGCCTTCACCACCAGGCCGATCTCGGTCTTGGTGTAGCCGGCCTCCATGAAGAACACCGTGTTGAGCGAGGCGGCCAGCTGCTCGCCAAGCCGGTACAGGAGCACGAAGGCGAGGATCAGGAGCGCCCGGTCCCGGGCCAGGAAGTCCAGGAGAGGGCCCTTCACGCTTTCCGACAGGGTCCTGGGGCGGCTAAGCGAGGCCGCGGGCTCCGGGCTCCACAGGAGGGTGGCGGGCCCCGCGAGCATGAGGAGGGCCGCGAGCCGGAAGACCGTGTCCCAGCCCCAGACGTCGGCGGCGACGAGGCCTCCGCCCGAGAGGGCCACCATGCCCAGGCGGTAGCCCCAGAGGTAGGCCGTGGACCCGTCGGCGAGCATTTTCTCCGTGAGCAGGTCCTCGCGGCGGTAAGCGTCGACCGCGATGTCTTGCGTGGCCGAGCTGAAGCTGACCCACAGCGTGGAGAGGGCGGCGGCCCAGAGGCCGGAGGACCCGGACAGGGCGGAGGCGGTCCCGGCGGAGCCGAAGGAGAGCAGGGCCAGGGCCAGGGAGGCCTGGCTCAGGAGCAGCCAGCCTTTCCTGCGGCAGCCGAAGGGGGCGGTGCAGTCCAGCAGGGGGGCCCAGAGGAACTTGAGGCTGTAGGGGAGCCTGGCCAGGGCGAAGAGCCCGATGGCCTCGACGGGGACCCCGCCGTCCCGGAGCCAGGCCTGGACCAGGGTCACCACCACGATGAAGGGAGCCCCCGCCGTGAAGCCCATGGAGAGGCTCGTCGCGACGGGCCTGAGCCTGCCCTTTCCCTGCGGCTCCTCCATACGTCAGTCCCCGGCCAGGGCCGGCTCCTTGATCCACAGCTCGGCGGTCACGAGCCACTCGCCGCCGATCCTGGGCTTCTCGAAGATGAGCGTCCTCTGTCCGATGTCGTGCCTGAGGCGGGAGTCGTACTTGAGGCTGAAGACCGCCCAGGCCCGCCCGTGGTCCTGGGGGTCGAGCATGATCAGCGGCTCCGAGGCGGTCAGCTTCACGTCCCCCGAGGTCCTGAGCTCGGAGGCCAGGGCCAGCCGGAACTGCTCGCGGCCGATGACGCGGTCAGGGCTCCCCGGCTCGAAGAACCTGAACCTCTCGGCGTAGAGGGCGGCCATGTTGTCGGCCAGCTTGTACTCCTGTGACTGGGTCCAGCGCCTGAGCCTCTCCTTGAGGGTCTCCCCCAGGCTGTCCGGGATGCCGCGCCTCAGGTCCGGGCCCTCGCCGGCCATGAGGGGCAGTATGTCCTGGGGCAGCTGGGACTCCACCTGCCGCCAGAGCCTGATGCCCGCCTCCTTGGGGATCTCGCGGGCCGGCGGGTACTGGAAGATGAGCGGGGTTCTGCTCTGCGGCCTCCCCACCAGGTAAAGCCCCGGCCGCCGGATGTCGGGGAGGCTTATCTCGGCCTTGAGGCCCGGCCCTTTGAGGCTCCCCTGCCAGAGCCGGGCCATGTTGAGGCTCCCGTCTGCCACCAGGACCAGGGAATTGCGGGGAAGGGACAGGAGGGCCGGCGGAGGCGCGGGAAGGGAGAGATCCTCACCGGAGTCCCCCGGCCCGGCCTTGGCTGCCGGGGTGGCCGACTCAGGCGGCGAGGCCGCGCCGGGCCCGGCCGCGGCGCCCCCGGAGGCCGCGGGCCCGGCCCCGGCTTCAGGGCCGGAAACCGTGAGCCTTCCTGGAAGGGCCCCGGCGGAAGCCCGCGCGGCGGGGCCGGGGGCGGCGGGGCCCAGCAGGGGCCCCGCCAGCTGCGGGCGCAGGAGGAACCAGCCGGAGACCGCGGCGGCGATGAAGAGGGCCCCCGCGAAGAGCCTGGCCTTGGGCGCCGGCGCGCGGCCGGCGCGTTCGCGCCCGCCGCGGGAGCCCCCGGAGGCGAGGCCTGCGGCCTCCTCGGGCACCGGGGCAGGCCCGGACAGCCCCGCCGCGGCCCGGCTCACGTGGTTCGCGGAGATTTCCTTCTTTCCCTGGGCCCAGGCGGTCATGAGCGAACGTTCGGCCAGGGGGTTCAGGTCGCCGGGGAGCCCCCGGGACCAGGCGTAGAGGGCGGTCACGGCCCCCCTGGTGAAGGGGTTGCGCTTGGCCCCGGCCCGGCGGAGCCGGAAGGCGACGTATTCGCCCGTCTCGTGGAGGGTGAGCGGCGGGAGGGCCGCTGCGGCCGTGCCCTCGGGGAGGCAGCCGGGAAAGCCTCCCTCCTCGGCCCCGCAGAGGAGCAGCGAGGTCCTGCCCGCCCAGGAGGGCTCGATGGACATGAGACCCGGCAGGTCCGCGAGGGTCTCGCGCCCCAGAAGGTGCGCCCCGTCCACGGCCAGCGCGCACCGGGCGCCGGAGGCGACCAGCTCGCTCACGGCGTTCTGGAACAGCCCCAGCAGGGCCTCTTCAGGGGCCCCCGGCGGCACCCGCTCGGCCAGGCCAAGGGAGCCGAGGGCTTCGGAAAGGATGCCCGAGAGGGTGGGGGCCCCGCGCAGGACCGCCATCACCCGCACCGTCTTGGGGATAAGCGGGGGGGCCAGCGCGGAGAGGAGCGCCGTTTTCCCCGCCCCTTTCTCCCCCGTCACCGCCACGAGCCCCGGCGGCAGGCCGGAGGCGCCGGAGAGCAGGCCGCAGACCCTGTCCGCCGCTTGCGAGCGGTAGTAGAACCTCGGGCTGAAGGCCGACTTGAAGGGTCTTTCCCTGAGGCTGAAGAAGGTTTCGTAATCCATATGGGGAAGGCGTCACTCAAGGGATGCGGGCGCAAATAAACATCCATTATACATGAGCCCCGAGAGCCGTATCAACGCCCGCGAATGGACGGAATGGACGAAACGGACGGAAAGGACGGAAGTCCGGAAAGGGCAAAGGGAACAAATGAAGCGAGGGCCGGGAGGGCAGGCGGGAGGGCAGGAAAGGAGCTGAGGCTCTTCCGCGGCGGGCGCTTTCCCCGGCACGGGGAATCAGGGGGCTTCAGGGGAACCCGCAGGGCCTGAGGGACAAGCGGCCGCTCAGGGGGCGGGGCTGCCCCGGCCGGGATCGGAGCAGCCCTGGCGCGGTCCTGCGCCCCCAGGGGCCCGGAGCGGATCCGGCCGCCCGGGCCCCCGCCCGCGGCCTTGCGCGCCGGGGCGGCGAGGCGGGCGGCGGCATTCCGCGGCTCCCTTGCGGCCCGGCGGGCAGCCGTTCCGGAACCTTCCTCAGGATTTTTTTCCGGCCGCAGGCCGGGGGGGCCCGGCGCCCTTCCGCCCCCGGCGGGAGCCGAGGAAAGCGGCCTGCCGCCTGCCCTAAGGCGGTTTTCCCCGCCGCCGGGGCCCGGGAAGGCCGCGGGCCCCGGCGGGTCCGTTCCGCAGGCCCCGGAAAAGCGGCATTCATGTAGTGAAAACGAAGGAACAGGCTGCGGGGAGAGGCGGGATGCGGGAAGATTTTGGCGCGACAATTTAGGCGTAATGTTTGTCTTGCCGCCGGCAAAGAGGGGCGGAACGTCATTGCCGATTTTTTCCGCTTACCCTGCGGACGAAAGCGTCGTAAGGCGAATTTCAGCGCCGCGATCCGGAAACGGTCTTCATGGGCGTGAGCCGGGCTATTGATTACGCGGCGACAAATTTTTCCTTCCTCCTAAGGATCCGCAAGGAGGCGCCGCAGGGATTCCCGCGGGCGGCGGCGGCTCTTCAGGGACGGCCCCCTGCAGGGGCCGGCCAGGCGCCCGGCGGGGAAAAAACCGGCCGGCCGGCAGGGTGAATATCACATATTTTGACGCGCAAATAAGCGCCGTAAGATCGAAAAGGTGGGCAAGTCCGCATAATTGGGGGACTCATGACCGGGGACCGGAAACCGGCCGTGCCCGGCCGAGGCGAGGGGGCGGGCGGCGTCTCCCGCCCCCGAGGCGGGCGGCTCCTCGCCGAAACGCTTGTCCTGCAAGGATGACGAAAAGTCACAATGGAAAAATCGGAAATTTGAGGGCATGATCCGGGAAAACCGCTCGACCGGCTTTTTTGGCTTGACAGGATTTCCCGGAGGGTGTATCTCCTCAAATCACGGCACCCATCCCGTTCGAACGTTCGGAAGCCCGGCGCATCGTCCTTGCGCCATATGCCCTTCCGATTATCAGCATTTTCGCCTTTTGCCTATCCGCCTTGCGCCTTTCTCTTCGGAGCTTTCCCATGACTCCCCCCTTCCCGTCCTCTCCCGCCGAGCCTTTTCCCCGCATACCCGTTTCCCCGTCACCCACGAAAGAAACAGCTCCCCCAGGGGACCGGCCGCCGCGCTGAGGCGCCGGCGCGGCAGGCCCCCGCCGCGGAAGATCCGGATAAGAGCCTTCCGGATCGCCGCGCCGGCGGGGGCGCCCGCGCCTGCGGCCCCTCCGCGCCCGCGGAACCCTGAGGCAAGCGAGTTTCCCCCCGCGCGCCCAAGCGCCGCGGCGCCGCCTTGGCGCCGTGACACGGCCGCCCTGCCCGGCATCCGGGCGGGCGCAAGGCCGGCGCTCATGCTGCGGCCTTGCCGCGCCACTTGCCGCCGCCTCATGAACAGGGCGGGCCTGCGAGAGCAGGCGCGATCCGCCCCTGCAGAGAAACCTTTATGCTTAACAACACCGAATCACTCCGCCTTCAGCCCGACAACGTCTATTTCCATGACGGGGAAAGCCGCGCGATGCGCGCGGCCCACGTCCATTTCACTTTGGAGCAGCGCTGGCCGTGGCTGTCCAGGGAGCGCACCGCCCCCAGCCTCGTCCAGGTCCTCGACGGGGAGCTGGACCTCGAGTCCAGGGCCCTGGCCGAAAAGGAAGGCGACTATAATTGGATACACGCCCAGTGGGACATCTTCTACGCCATGCTGCTCAGGGAGCGCACGCCCATGTGGGCCAAGTACCTGAGCAGGCTCGCGCGGATCCAGGCCCTGAGCGGGGACTGGAAGGGAGGGCTCGCCGCGGCGAACGCGGCGCTGCCCGGCCTCAGGGACGACTGCGGCTTCGAGTCCGAGGAGGCCTTCTTCTGCGAGGAGACGGTGGCCCTCGCCGGCGAGCGGCGCTGGGGCGCCGCAAAATCCCTGAACCTCCTCGAGGACCTGGCCGGCCGGGCCTGCCGCGCCCTGAGCCACGACTCGCCCCAGATCGGCCGCGCGCTTTCGAGCTGGGCGAGGATCGCCTCCTTGGACGGCAACAGGGCGATGTCCAGGATGATCCTCAAGGAGCTCATCGAGAGGGACATCAAGATCTTCGGGCTCCGGCACCGCTTCACGATCGCCGACCGGCTACGGCTCGCCGTGGAGGACGGGCTTGCGGGGGAGCTGCGCGAGGCCTTCCGCCAGGCCTGCAAGTGCTCGGCGGATGCCGAGCGGGACCTGGGGCCCGACCATCCTCTCAGCTGCCTGGTCAAGATCCGTCTGGGGGAACTGCTCGAGGCCGCGGGTCATCACGCCGAGGCGGTGACCGAGCTGGCCGAGGCCGCCGGGGGCCTGGACAGGTCAGTGGGGCGCGGGCACTACATGACAATGCAGTGCGACTTCGCCCTGGCCAAGTCCCTCTATTCCGCAGGACAGGCGGACCTCGCCCTGAAGACCATCGCCGGAGCCGCGGAGCGCCTGGTGGCCAGCCTCGGGGCCGAGTCACCGGAAGGCGCGGCGGCCTTGACGTGCCTCGAGGACATGAAGGAGGGGATTCGCCAGGCCAGAAAGGCCAGGCGCGGCAAGCGGGGCGGCGACGTCCAGCTGTTCATCATCGGCTCCCGCAACGGCGCCGCCGCGGACGGCGACAGGCGCGCGGCGAGCGGCCAGAGCCGCGGAAGTTCCGGCGAAGCCGCCGGCGCCTGCAAGGCCAATGGCGCCTCCGGCGCCGGCCGCGGCAGGGCCGCCTCCGGCAGCCGCGACGGCGACTCGGCCGCCGTAGAGGGCGGCGACGGCCGCGGACAGGGCGCCGGCAAAGGCGGCGCCGCCGCCTGCATCGGCCGCGGCAGGGCCGCCGCCCGCGGCGGCGGCGGCAACGGGCAGGGAACCGGGAACTACCCCGACGACGGCGGCGCCGGGAGCCTCGGGACGGCCGAGGGCGGGGGAGGAGTCCTCAACGGCAAGGGCGGCGGCGCGGGAAGGGAAGCTCCGCGCCCGGAAAGGCCTGATGCGGAAGATGCCGGCCTCGCGGAAGGCGGCCCATGCGCCCAGGATCCGCCCTTGGGCGAAGCTTCCGGGCTGGTCAAGCCCGGCACCGGCGGCTCCGGCGGCGGCGCGGCCGAAATGCCCTGATCCCTTCCGCGGCGCCGCGAGTCAGGGGCGCCCCGCCGTGACGGCCGGCCGTCCGTTACGGCGGGGCTTCCCCCGCAGGGCCTCCGCGGCGCCTCTTTAGCCGCGTTTACATGATGCTCCGGAAAGCCAGGGCAGGTTTCCCCGCGCGAAATCCCGGCGGCTTCCCGTCCCGCGACGCCCGCCCGCAGGCCTGCGCGCGATCCCGCCCGGCCCCGGGCCGGGGGGGCGCCTCGGGGCGGCCCGGCGGAACGCGGGCGGGAGGGGAAACGCGCCGCGTTTTCCTTCTTCCCTTTGCCTTTCCCTTACGCTACGGCCCCCCACGGTGTCTTATGACTGAAGCCATGATCGCGGCCGCGACCTTCACCCTCGCTGAAACTTTCCGCTTTCTCGCGGATCACTGGGCGGCGCAGGCCGCGCTGGCGCTGCTCTGGGCGGGCGCCTGGCTGGCGCCGGCGGCGCCGCTGAGGGCGGAAGAGCCCCCCGGCGCCCGGGAGGGCAGGCCGGAATGCCTGAATGGCGAAACGATGAAAGTTCCTGACGGGCTTTTGCCGGGGGCCGGGAAAGCGGATGGCGGCCGGGACGGGGGCCAGGCCCCGGCACTCGGTCCCTTCACAGGCGGACCGGCGGACAAATGGCCCCCGGAAGGCGAGGTCCCGCCGTCGCCGTATTCCCTCGACCTGACCTTCCCGGAGTGGGAATTCCCTTCAGCCGGCCCCTTCATGGACAGGCTCCTGCGGCACGCGAACGACTGTCTCAGGGAACAGGACTTCGGCGAGGCCGAGTCGGCCTGGGAGGAGGCCCGCCTCCGGCTGGCGCCGCCCGCAGGCCCGGGCGGGCGCCGTGCCGCCGCGGCCCTGAGCAGGGTGGCGCGCCTCAAGATGCTCCGTCACGACTATCAGGGCGCGCTCGAGGACTCGCTGGCGGCGGGGGAGGAGTTTCAGGCCTGCGCCGCCCGTCCGCGGGGCGGCAGGGGGAAGCGGCGGAGCGCCTCGCGGCCCTTTGGAGCGCCTGCCGCGGCCTCCGGCCCTTTCCCCGGCGGGGGGAGGCTTTCGCCGGAACCGTCCATGGGGGCGGGAATGAGGGCCCTGGCCCCGCTGCCGGCCGCAAGGGAGCCCCGGCCCCGCGACGAAGAGTCGCTTTTCGCCGAGGAGACCGCGCTGTGGTGCACGTTCGAGCTTGCCCCGGCGGCCGCCACTCTCTCGCAGTTCACCGGCCTGTGCAGGCATTCGGAAGACTCCAAGGACGGCGGCTGGCGCCCGCTGCGCCGGGCCGAGGGGCGGCTTGCGGCGTTCTGCCTCCTGAACGGCCATTATCACGCGGCCGAAATTACGTACGGCAGAATCCTCTCCCAGGATCTCGATCGGCATGGCCGGTGGCACCCGGACTCGGTGGCAAGCATGGAAGGCCTTGCCGCGGCGGTCGGGTTCACGGGGGACCACGCCCGTTCCGTCAGCTTAAGCCTCGATGCCGCCGCGATCCTCGCCGAGGTTTTGGGCCCCGCGCATCCCGACACGCTGGGCGCCCGGAGGCGCGCGGCCGAAAGCCGGATCCTGGCCGGCGACCCGGCCGGATGCGTTGCAGGCCTTGCGTCGGCGCTCGCCGACGTCAAGGCCTCCGCAGGCCCGGAGACCTTCGAGGCCTTCTCGCTTCAAGGCGCCATAGGCGCCGCGCTCCTCTGCCTTGGGCCCAGGCGCGCCCGGGAGGCCCTGGCAAGCCTGAGCGCGGCCCGCGACGGCCTGTCCAGGGTAGCGGGCCCGCAAGACCGCGAAACCCTCGCCGTGGGAATCAACCTGGCCGTTGCCTTGCTGCGCGCGGGCGATCGCCTTGGCGCCTTGGCCGAGCTTAAGGCATCCAGCAGGGGGCTGACAGGCCTTCTGGGGAAAAGCCATCCGGAGGCCCAGCTGGCCCGCGGGATGTTTGCCGCCCTCAAAAGGGAGCTGAAAAGCGCCTCAGGCGCGAAGACGGCTGACCAAAAAGCCGCGGAAAACCAAGTCCGCGGCTGACGGACAGCCTGAGCCTGCCGCTGTCCTTAAGGTCCCGTCGGCAAGCCCTGCCGGAACAGTCGCGATTTAGGCCCCCCGGCTTTGCTCTTGAGGCCCGGACGGCAAATTTCCTGGCAGGTGATCCCGCCCCGGCATTGCCGCGTTCGCGCCCGTTGAGGGAGGACGCTCGGGCCGGAATTTACCCGGCAGGGCCGCCGCAGAGGCGCCCCGGCTTCAGGGAACGTACGGATTTCTGAGGCGCCGCCGTCTGGCGGCGTGACGGCGCCTCAAAAACAAGAGCGGGGTTTAGGAATTGAGGTCTTGACAGGTCGGCTTTGAAACACTAGACTTAGTGGCTAGTGTTTAGGAGTGAGGCGTGATATGTATTTTCCGTATAAGATTTTTCGCTTTGTCTCTTAAAGCATTTCCCCAAAAACGTGTTGAGAAGGCAGGCTGGTGCTGTTTTTTAATAATTTCGGCAAGCTGTAATATCTAATATTATAATTCTAGACATGAGGAAAATTAAAAAAATGGGTCATTTTAATGGGTATTATGAAAACATACCTCTTGATAATAAAACCATAGATCAAAGTGTATTAAATATTTTGGAAAGGCAAAAAACTAATCCATTGCCGTGGAATGGTCAATTTTCTCCTCAATTAGTTCAAATTTTATTAGATCATTACTCTAAATCATCAGACATAATATATGATCCATTCTTAGGCAGTGGCACTACATTGTTGGAAGCAGGAGAGCAACATAAAGAAGCTTATGGAACAGAAATAAACTATGCAGCTGTTTGTTTATCAAAAATTTATGAATTTATAAATTATAGCCATTCACAAAGATTAGATATAATAAAAAAATTT
>JAITRL010000093.1 GCA_031288415.1 Deltaproteobacteria bacterium
TTCCGTTTCCACGCCGTCAGGGCCCTCCCCGTCGTCGTCGGCGGCGGCGGGGGCGGGGGCCTTCCGGTCGGCGAGGCCGGCGGTGATCCTGAGGGAGTCCGCGCCCGGCTCGGCGTCCACGGTGACCCGCTGGCCGTCCATGATCTCTCCGCTCAGGAGCATCATGGCCAGCGGGTCCATGAGCTCGGTCTGGATCGCCCGCTTGAGGGGCCTTGCGCCCCACTGCGGGTCGTACCCGGCCTGGGCGAGCCAGTCGGCCGCGGCCTCGGTGAGGGTGAGCGTGAGCTTGCGGGACTCGAGGCGGCTCTGGAGCAGCCTTATCTGGAGCTTCACGATGCGCCTGAGGTCATCCTTGGAAAGGGCCCCGAAGACCACCATGTCGTCCACGCGGTTGAGGAACTCCGGCCTGAACCGCGCCTTGAGGGCCGCGAGGACCTTGTCCCGCGCCTTGTCCGGGGAATCGGCCCCGAGGATGAGCTCGGAGCCGATGTTGGAGGTCATGATGATCACGGTGTTCTTGAAGTCCACCGTGCGGCCCTGGCCGTCGGTGAGCCGCCCGTCGTCCAGGATCTGGAGAAGGGCGTTGAACACGTCAGGATGGGCCTTCTCGATCTCGTCGAAGAGCACCACCGAGTAGGGCCTGCGGCGCGCCGCCTCGGTGAGGTGCCCGCCCTCCTCGTAGCCCACGTAGCCGGGGGGGGCGCCGATGAGCCGCGAGACCGCGTGCTTTTCCATGTACTCGGACATGTCCAGGCGGATCATGGCGTTCTCGTCGTCGAAGAGGAACTCCGCCAGGGCCCGCGCGAGCTCGGTCTTGCCCACCCCCGTGGGGCCCAGGAAGATGAAGGAGCCGATGGGCCGCTTGGGGTCGCTGACGCCGGAGCGGGAGCGGCGGATGGCCTTGGCCACCGCGGTCACGGCCTCGCTTTGGCCCACCAGGCGTTCCCCTACGCGCTCCTCCATGCGGACAAGCTTTTCGCGCTCGCCCTCCAGGAGCCTGCCGGCCGGGATGCCGGTCCATTTGGAGACCACCAGGGCCACGTCGTCCGGGCCCACCTCCTCTTTCACCACCAGGTTCCGGGAGTTCTCGGACATCTTGGCGAGCTCGGCCTCGATGGCCGGGAGCCGCCCGTACTGCAGCTCGGCCGCGAGCCCGAGGTTGCCCTCGCGCTGGGCCTTCTCGATCTCGCCCCGGACCTTCTCCGCCTCCTCGCGGAGGGCCCCGGTGCGCTGGACCACGCGCTTGTCCTCCTCCCAGCGCGCCGTGAGCTCCTTCTCCTTGGCGGCGAGGGACCTGAGCTCGGCCTCCAGCTTGTCCAGGCGGTCGCGGGCGGCGGGGTCGTGCTCCTTGCGCAGGGCCTCGCGCTCGATGGAGAGGGTCAGTATCCGCCGCCTGGCCTCGTCAAGGTCGGCGGGGAGGCTGTCGATGTCGAGCCTCAGGCGGCTGGCCGCCTCGTCGATGAGGTCGATGGCCTTGTCCGGAAGGAACCTGTCGGTGATGTAGCGCTGGGAGAGGGTCACGGCGGCCACGATGGCCCCGTCGGTCACCGCCACCTTGTGGTGGACCTCGTAGCGCTCCCTCAGGCCCCTCAGGATGCTGATGGAGTCCTCCGCTGAAGGCTCCTCGACCAGGATAGGGGCGAACCTTCGCTCCAGGGCCGCGTCTTTTTCGATGTTCTTGCGGTACTCGGTGACGGTGGTGGCCCCCACGCACTTGAGGGCCCCCCGGGCCAGGGGGGGCTTGAGCATGTTGCCCGCGTCAAGGCTCCCCTCGCTCTTGCCGGCGCCGACCAGCAGGTGCATCTCGTCTATGAAGAGGATGATGTCGCCAGCCGAGGCCTCCACCTCCTTGACGACGGCCTTGAGCCGTTCCTCGAACTCGCCCCGGTACTTGGCGCCCGCGATCATGCCGCCGATGTCCAGAGACAGGATCCGGCGGTTGCGCAGCGTCTCCGGCACGTCCCCCGAGACGATCCGGCGGGCCAGGCCCTCCACGATGGCGGTCTTGCCGACCCCGGGCTCCCCGATGAGCACGGGGTTGTTCTTGGTCCTCCGCGAGAGGATCTGCATCACGCGGCGGATCTCCTCGTCCCGGCCGATCACCGGGTCGAGCTTCTGGCGCCTGGCCTCGTCGGTGAGATCCCGCGTGAACCTCTGGAGGGCCTGGTACTTCTCCTCAGGGTTCTGGTCGGTCACCCGCTGCTGGCCCCGCACCTCCTTGAGGGTCTGGAAGACCAGGTCCCGCGTGAGGCCCCGGGCGGCAAGGATTCTGGCGGCGGCGCCGTTGGAGTTGTCCAGGATGCCCAGGAGCAGGTGCTCGGCGGAAACGTAGTCGTCCTTCATCTTCTCGGCCTCGCGCACCGCGAGGTCCAGGGAGGTCTTGAGCTCCGTGCCGAAGAAGGTCGTGACCCCCGGCCCGGAGATCTGGGGGAGCCTGGTCAGCTCGTTTTCCAGCTCCCCCGCGATGATGGAGGCCGGCACTCCGGCCTTGTTGAGCACCGGGCCGATGAGGCCCTCCGGCTGCCGGATGAGGGCCAGCGCCAGGTGCAGCGGAAGGATCTCCTGGTGGCCCTTACGCTCGGCCAGGGTCTGGGCGTCGGCGACGGCCTCCTGGCTCTTGATGGTGAACTTGTCGAATCTCATGCGTTTACTCCTGAAGGAATGACTCCTCCTGAAAAAGTAAAGCCGGCCGGCCGGATTGTCAACGTCCCGGGATCCCGGGCGAAGCCTTCCGGAAAGGAGGATTCCCGCCGGAGGCAAGGCAACGGCCTCTTCAGGGCGAAGCCCCGGAGGGGCGGAGCCGGAGGGAGCCTTGCGGCTCCGGCAGGGGCCCGCCGGTCCGGGACAGGACTCGCCGCGCGGGAAGAGGCCCCGCGTCTCCCGGCTGAGGCAAGGCCGCCCGCCCCTCCCGCCAGGCCGAACCCCTCCCGGCCGGGTACTGTCCCGGCAGGGGTCCTCAGGGGCGCAGGCCAGCGCGCCGCGCGGTTTTGTTTTTTAAAATCAGGAGCGGCCGGCAGCGGCTCCCGGAGGGAGTTTCCGCCCGCGAAAGCCGCGCCCTGCGCGGCCCTCGGGGCCCTCTCCCCGGCGGCCGTGAACGCCGCGGTTTTGCGGAATAAAATATGTCGCCGGGGAATATTGACTTCCGGGGCCGTCTGCCTTAAATTTAGCTCAGTAAGGCCGGAAAGGCCGGAGCCCTGCTTCTCCGGAGAGCCTTCAGGACGCCGCCTGAGGCAAACGCCTACCCGCCGCCGGCGCCCGGAAGGGCCTTCTTGAAAACATAGGGCCGCGTTGCATGGCGCGGCCTGCGGTTACGCCCCGATGCCGGGGCCCGCGCGCTGGCTGGCGCGGACCGAAAAGCTTGCCCCTGGACGCGGCCGCCGGCCGCGCGCGGGACAATAGCCCCATGACGTTCCGAGCGGAGCTGTGCGCCGGCGCGGGATAGCCTTATCCGCGGCCGGAGGCACTGCCGGATTGTTTGCCATGACTAGCTTGACCATATTGGACAATTTCGCTCTCAAGGCCGCGGGCGCGCGCGCGGCGTGCGAGGCCCTGGCCGGGCGCCGGAGGGTCTCCCGCGTCGGCCGGGAGGCCGGGGAGCCGCCCCAGGCGGCCGCGCCGGCCCTTGCCGACGCCGCAGGGGCCTTCCTGGCGCTCAAGGGCAGGCGCGAGGTCTTCGAGCGCCCTGAGGCCTACGCCGAGGGCATCCTTGACCTCATGCAGGCTTATGCCGCGGCGGGGCGCGCCGAGGAAGTGGAGCGGCTTTTCTACTGCCTCCCCAGGGTGCCCAGCACCCCCGCCCTGGACGAAATCCTGTCCAAGGCGGGGCTGGCGCTCGCTGAGGCTGAACTCGCCGCGGGCGACACGGACATGGCCGAGATGGCCTGCCGCGGCGCCTTCCCGGACGTCCCGACTTTCGCGAACGCCTTAAGGCGCCTTAAGGCCGCGAGAAAACTCATGTCGGTCCGCCTCGCGGATGGCGATTACGCCGGCGCGGCGGAACTCTTCATGCCCTTTATCCCGCGCCTGCGGCGCCCCTCCTGGGCGCCTATCCCGGCCATCGGGGCGCAGGAGGCCGAGCGCGAGGACCGGAAGCGGTACGAGCGGCTTCTGGCCGTGGCGGCGGGCTCGCTTTTCGGTTTCTGCGAGGCGAACGGGCTTTTTGACGAGATGGCCGATCTCTACCTGGGCCTGGGGCTCCTGGAAGGCTCGGCGGGGATCCTGGAAGCAAGGCTTGAGCTGGGCGCCGCCTTGGTGCGCCTCGCCGCCCGGAAAGGCAGGCTCAGCGAAGGCATGCGTTACTTCGGGACCCTCTCCTGCCTCTCGGACCTGGAAGGGGCCCCAGGGCTCATCTCCGGAGCCATGGAAAGCCTCGTGGAGGCCTACCGGGAGACCGGGGACGAGATGGTCGTGCGCAGGCTGATTTCCTGAACCCGCAAGCCCGCCTCCCCGTGAAGGGCCCTGCGGGGCCCCCGCCGGGCGAATGCCGCCGGAAACCCCGCCAAACGGCGGGGTTTTCGTTTTGGGGAGGCTTCCTTGGAGAGGCGCCGGGCCTCCAGCCGTCCCGTCGGCCTGGGAGCCCGGCGGGCAGGAAGGCCGCGCGGGCGGCAGGAAGGCCGCGCGGGCGGGCAGCCGAAAGGCCGGAAAGCCGGGAATCCGATAGCCGGGCGGGCGTATCCGGAATAGGGGCGGGCCGGTATAGGGTAAACGAGGCGGTCCCGTATCCGGTAAACTGGGCGGGCCTGTATAGGGTAAACTGGGCTGGCCCGTATCCGGTAAACTGGGCGGGCCTGTATACGGTAAACGGTGATCCGGCCCTGCCGGAATCCGGCAGGGCCGGGATAAGGAAAACGGGAACCCCGTCGTGCCGGCCGAGACCGGCCGGAAGGCGAGACCGGCCGGGTGGCGATGGCGATGTACACGGCTGCCGGACAAGGCTGAGGGGGCGGCCCGAAAGCGTGATTAAGTCAGGTTCCGGACGGGTCCGGGAAGTTTCCGGCCCTGCCCGCGGGCTTCCCGGCGGGCCGCCGCCGCAGCCCCCTGACGAAGGCCTTTCCTTGCCCGCGCCCCCAAGGCCCGCGGCCGCTTTCACCGCGGCGCCCGGTCGCCCGGCAGCCGCCGGAACCCTTGCCGACGCTGGGCATAAAGAGTATATTTATCCGGCAGTCAACGGCACGCGCGCAACGCTCCGCCGCCCCGCCCCGGACCGCCGGGGCAGTCTTCCGGGCTCCTGAAGGCCGCCCGGGAGGCGGCCTTCAGGAGCTTTCAGGATTCCCGTCCCTGGCGCCTCCGCCGGCCTCCTCGCCACCATGAAAGGATCCGCGGCGCGTCCCCTTTGAGGGGGGCGGGCCTACATATACGATGCCAGACGACAAGCCAGAGCAGCAGGCCAACGATTTTCTGCCTGCGGGGTTCGACCCTATCCAGTCCATGCGCATTCTGACGGACTACCTAATCACCCTGGAGTCGTCTTACAACGACTTCCAGAAAAGGGTGTCGGTCCAGCAGAGGCAGGCTGAGGCGTCGCTTAGGGCCGTAACCAAGGCCCGGGACGACCTTGACGCGGAAAAGGAGCGCCTGACCCGTGATCTGATCGTCATCACGAGCCAGGTCGAGGAGCTGGAGAGCGCGCTTCTCACGGCCAACCAGAAGGCGGCCAACTACGAGAAGCAGTCCAAGAAGTTCATGCGGGACAACGAGGCCATGGAGGCCGCCCTGGCCAAGAAGGAGAACGACAACCATTTCCTGCAGGCCGAGGTGGAGAGGCTGACCAAGGACTACGAGTCCACCAATTCCAACCTTCTGGGCATCAACTCCAGGATGGAGGAGCTGGAGCGCAAGCTCGCCGCGGAGCGCACCCACACCTCGGTCCAGGAGAAGGAGGTGCGCCAGCTCTCCTCGTCCCTGTTTGAGGCCCAGGGCAAGAACAAGCTCCTGGAAAAGCGCATCGCGGAGCAGGAGACGCACGAGGTCGAGGAGATCAAGAAGCTCAACTCCCGCATAGACTCAAACGCCAAGCACGAGCTGAACCTTCTGAAAAAGCGGGTCCGCACGGCCCTCGGGCCGGAGCTCCATGACCTTGAGAAGTACGAGAGCGAGAAGCCGTCCGCGGAGCTCGCCAGCAACCTGAAGGCCCTCATGTCCCGCATGATCGCCAAGCTCCAGCAGGTGGGCTTCGACTTCGGCTGAAAAGCCTTGTCCCCCCTCCTTAAGCGCCCGGAGCCTTGCGGCCCCGGGTTTTTTTTCCTGGACCGGTCTGTCTGGAGGGGGCCTTTAGCCGCTCCCCTGAAGCCGGTCGCCGGCCGAGGCGCCGGCGCGGCGGGCAGGGAGCGGCGGGAGGCGGCGGGCAGGGAGAGGCAAGGGGCAGGAGCGGGCAGGGAGAGGCAAGGGGCAGGCGACCGGCCGGCGCCGGGAAATGCGGTTCCGGGCCTGGCCGCAGGCGGAGGCGAGGCAGGGCCCTCCGCGCCCGGGCGTTTCCGGGCCCGCGAAAGCGAAGCGGCGCGGCGGACTGAG
>JAITRL010000105.1 GCA_031288415.1 Deltaproteobacteria bacterium
GGCGGCGGGCCATTTCGCGCCCGGCCCGCGCGCCGCCGGCCGGGCGCCCTGAGGCGCGCTCCGGGCGGCGCGGGGCGCCGCCTGAGGAGGGCTAGTCCTCCTCTGGCAGGTATCGGCAGCGGCGGCGGAAGACCGCCGCGTCGGTCGCCGGCCGCAGGGGGCCCACGAGCCGGCGGCGGAGCATGAGCAGGGCGCAGTCGGGAGGCAACCCGAAGCGCTCCAGGATCAGGAGGGCCAGGCAAGAGGCCGCCGCGGCGGCGAAGGTCGGCCAGGACCAGTGGAGGAGCCACAGCGCCAGCGGGTAGGCCAGCCGGGCGTCGAAGAAGAAGAGGCGCGGGCGCACCGCGGTGTACGACCAGTGGCAGCAGGCCTCGCTCATCCGCCGCCCCCCGCGCCCTTTTCGGCGCGCACCGAGGCGAGGGCCTCGGGGAAGATCAGCCCCAGGCCGGCGGCCCTCTCCGCGGCGCGCAGGAGCGGCATGCCGCGTTCCGCGACCATCTCCTCCAGCAGGGCCCCGGTCCGGGAGGGGTCCTCCGCCTGGAGGGCATCCCGCATGGGCTGATCGAAGGCGAGGTACTCGCGCACGGCGTGCCTGCCCCCCCCGGGGGAGGGAAAGAGCCTCTGCTGCACGCAGGCCCGCAGCGAGGAGAAGAGCGAGGCGGCCAGGCCGGGCCTCTCGGCGGGCCCGAAGACGTTGAGGATGCGGCCAGGGGCCGCCGACACCGACCGCGTGTGCGCCGTGGCGTAGCAGGCCAGCCCGAGCTCCGCGGCCTCCAGCACCCCGCGCAGGGTCTCGGGGTCCCTGGCCTCGCCCACCAGCACCGCGTCGGCGGCGCGCCGCGCGAGGTTGCGGACCGCGGCGCGGAAGTCCGGCATGTGGCGCGGGATCTCCGACTGCTCCAGGGGCGGGAGCGCCCCAGGGGCCGACGAGAGGTCGAACTCCACCGGGGCCTCGTAGGTGCACACGTGCCGCCCGCCCTTCTCGACGATGGCGCGCATGACGGCGGCCAGGAGCGTGGTCTTGCCGGATCCCATGGCCCCGGTGGCCAGGACGAGCCCGTTTTCCGGGAACAGGGCCGCGCGCAGATCGCCCTCCACCCCGAGGTCATCCAGGGACGGCGGCGCGCCCGGGATGAGCCTCAGGGTCACGGTGAGCCCCGTGCCCCAGCCGGCCGCGACCCCGGCGGCGTTCCCGCGGAACCTGAGGCGTTCCAGGCGCGACTCCTCGACCTCGAACCCGAAGTCCAGATCGGCCCCCCCCATGACGATGGAGGCCGCGGCGGCGTTGCCGCTGGCGCAGTCCAGCAGGGCCGCTATCTCGCCCGTCTGGAGCGGGCGCCCCGAACAGGGCCGCCAGACCCCGTCCACCCTGGCGGCGGCGCGGCTTCCGGAGGTCAGGACCAGGTCCGAGAAGCCCAGCCCCTTAAGGAAGATCAAAAGCCCCTCGAGTTCCGCCATGCTGGCCCCGCGCTCCCTGAAAAACGGCGCGTCGACCGGCGCGGGAGGGCCGGCGCCCCTGCGGGGGGCGCCGGCGGCTTGATCCTTCATCTGTTCTCCCCTCCGGCCTCCGAGGCCTTCCGGGCCGGCTGCCCCGGCATGCCGCCGCGGGCTTCCGGGCCGGCCGGGCCAGCCTGGCTTTCGGCGGTTCCCCGGCCGGCGCGGGCCGCGGCGCTTCCCGCGGCCGCGGCGCTTGCCGCGGCCGCCTCGCCCCGGCCGGGCCTGCCGGGCCTTTTGCCCTGCCCGCCTTGCCTTCCGGCCCGGCCGGCCGCGGCCGGATCCTCCGTCAGGAATGTCCCGCGGCTTTCCAGGCCGTATTCGGTGAGCATGTAGACGAGCTCCTCGTCGCGGGCGCTCCTGGCCTTGCCGGTGACCTTCACCTCGGGGCCGCTCACCAGCCTCTCCCCGCTAAGCTCGCGGAACAGGAGCATGCCCGCGTAGTCCCTGGCCAAAAGGGCCGCCCGCCTCCGGAAAAGGTCCTCGGCCTCCTCGGCCCCGGTTTTCCAGCCCTTGTCGACGCGCTCGCGCCACAGCCTGGCCTCCCTGAGGCCGGAAGGCAGTATGGAGGGATGGATGTCCTCAGGCTGGGGGAGGCCTGCGGCCAGGTACTCCCTCCAGTCCGGGGGCCCCAGCGCCATCTTGGCCTTTTCCACCAGGCGGTAGCTCTTCTCCTGCCCGCTGGCCTTAAGGCTCCCCTCCTCGAGCCGCACCGCGCGGCCCGCCCCGGTCGCGACCGGCGGGAGGACCCAGACGTCGCCCTTGCGGATCATGAGGGCCTTGAAGTCGAAGAGCCGGTCCAGCTTCGCCTCGTTGGGCGCCACCCTCTCCTCGAGGATGCGGGCGTACCTCCAGCGCGCGCCCGCCTGGACGGAGGCCGAGAAGGCCGCCTCGCGCTGGGCGCGGTCCCGCGGCGGGCCGGGCCTCGCGTCCGCGGCGTCGCCGCCCTTGAGGGCCCTGAGCCTCTGAAGCTCGGCAGGGGCCTCCTCCGCGGCGGGAGAGGCGAGCGACGGGCGGGGGGCCATGAGCATCAGCAGCGCCAGCGCGAGAATGACCAGGAGCAGCAGCTCCCCGGCCATCTCCCTTGCGCGCGACCGGGCGGCCTCCGCCGGCCCCGCCCCGCCCGCTCCCCGCCCGCGCCGCGCGCGGGCGGGGAGGGCCGCGGCCGGGGCGCAGGCCGTAAAAGCCGCAGGCGCCGCCGGCGGCGCGGATGTCCCCGGAGCCGCGGATGTCGCCGAAGCCTCCGGAGCCGCGGACA
>JAITRL010000137.1 GCA_031288415.1 Deltaproteobacteria bacterium
CCCGACCTCCTCCTGACTCTCCGGCGCGCGGGTTTTCCGGACCCCCGGACGGCCGCGCGCCCCGGAAACGGCCGCAGGGCCCGCGCCGGCTGCCGGCCGTGAAAGGCGACAGCCTTTCAGTCGGAAGTATAACAGGCGTTCATTCGCGCCGCAACACCGCGCGGATCAACCTCCGATTAAAATTTTATGAAATTCCTTTTATTACAAGCGTTTTGAAAAATATTCTTATGAACATGCCGGTCAGCTAAAGTCATGTCACGTCAAATTCCTTTTCCTGCCTGTCTTTTCGCTCGGCGCCGCCCCCGTCGAAATCCGCCCGTTCGGTCACGGGCGGCTCTTCCGCCGCTGTCCCGCGTTTTCCGTCCTGTGCCGCCTTCCCGCGGCGCCGCGGCAGCCCGGCCGTGCGGGGCGGTCCGGCGTTCGTTTTCCCTGAACCGCCGGCGGATAACGCTCTTTCGGGAATTCGCCCCGCGGCTCCGCCCGGCGGCAAGGGCGCCGTCCGCGATGATCGCGCGAACCCGAAGGGAAGGCCCGGCCGCCGCCGGGCGCCCTGCCGGAAAACCCCGACGTGCCGCGCCTCAAATGACGCGCGTCAATTCCCGGCTCCCCGTGTCGGGGCCTGTCGCCCTGTTTCCGGAAGGCCGCGACGTTTTAGCCCCCGGGGCGCGCGCCGCCCCGGCTTGGGGGCGCCCTGCGGGCGGAGGCTGTCCGGCCTTCGTTATCCCTGTGCCGCCTGCGGAAAACGCTCTTTCAGGAATTCGGCCCGCGGCGCCGCCCGGCGGCAAGGGCGCCGCCGCCTGAAGGATCGGGCGAACCCGAGGGGAAGGCCCGGCCGCCGCCGGGCGCCCGGCCGGGAAACCCTGACGTGCCGCGCGTCAAATGACGCGCGTCGATTCCCGGTTCCCTTTGTCGGGGCCTGGCGCCCTGTTTCCGGAAAGCCGCGACGGTTTTGACCCTGCCGCGCGCGCCGCCCGGGCTTGGGGGGCTGCCGGCGGGCCGGGGGATTTTGCTGCCGCTTGCCTGCGCCGCGCCCAGCGCCGCGGCTTGAGCCCGGCGGACCGGAGGCCGCGCCTTGCGGGCGTGGACCGGAGGCCGCGGCGCGCCTCGCCGTCGGGGCGGCCGATTTAAGGCCTGCGGCCGGCTTGCCGTCTTTTCCCGGGCTGAGGCCGGGCCGGCGGCGGCACTGCCGGCGCCCCGCGCCGCCGCCGCGGAAGGCTCCGGGATGCGAATTGCTCCGGCCGCGGCTCCCGGCGAACGGCGCCTGAAACGCGTCAAGGCGCCTTCCGGAAACATTCCTGAAGGCGCCTTGACGCAGGCGCGGCCCGTCCGCGGCCCCCTGCCCCGGCCGGAGCGGGGGGCGAGGGCGGGTTACTGAGGGGAAGCCGGGCTAAAACCTCTTCCTGAGGATCTCCTTGGCCCTTTCGTCCCCGATCTCGGTGATGAAGGAAAGCCCCGTCTCCCTCGCGGTCTCCCGGTTGGCGGCGGCAATGTCCGCGCGCTCCAGGGACCGCAGGGAGAACTTCCGCTGGCCGGCCATGAGCTGCTGGAGGCCCGCGCCCAGCTTGTCAAGCATGCCCCACATGGCCACCGCCCCGAAGGGCATGTCCTTCATGGCATCCGCGCCCACGCGGTTCTTCACGTCGTGCCAGGCGGCGAAGATCGCCTCGGCGCTCTCCCCCCGGTCCGCGACGCTCTTCGGAAGCTTGGTCCAGTTGCCGTTCACCTTGGCCTTGTTCTCGGGGCGCAGCACGCCCTCGATGTTGGAGCCCAGGAAGCCGGGGATCATCATGGCGCGGCCCATGCAGATCATCTTGGCGTAGGGGGCGCCCAGGGCCAGGCCCTTGAAGATGGAGCTGGACTTGGCGAACCCGCCCGCGAAGGACATGTCGCACGGGGACCGGCCGTCCTCGGCCAGGATCGCCGCGTATTCCCTGGCTTTGGCGTGCAGCAGGAGAGGCGGCACCCCCCAGTGCTCCATCATGTCCCAGGGGCTCATGCCGGTGCCGCCGCCGGCCCCGTCGATGGTCAGGAGGTCAAGCCCGGCCTCTGAGGCGAGCCTCACGGCGAGGGCCAGGGCCTCCATGCCGTAGGCCCCGGTCTTGAGCGACACGCGCCTGAACCCCAGGGAACGCAGATCCTTCACGGCCGAGAGGAAATTCTCGCGGACGGCCTCCCACCCGCCCAGGTCCGTGTACCCCAGCCGGCTGTGCCGCGCGAAGCCCTCGACGGACCCCGCCTGGAAGGCCTCGCGCACCTCCGCCTTGGAGCAGTCGGGGTCCACGAGGTAGCCCCTGGCCTTGAGGAAGTCGGCGTACCCGATGTCCCTGACCTGGATCTCGCCCCCGATGTCCTTGGCCCCCTGTCCCCACTTGAGCTCCACCACCACCTTGTCCTGCCAGTTGCGGGCGAGGTACTCGGCCACGCCGTTGCGCGCATCCTCCACGTTGAGCTGGACAATGGCCGCGCCGCGGCCGTCGAAGTACCTCAGGTACGAGGCGAGCCTCCTTTCCATCTCCGGGCTTTTCTCGATGCGGCCGTTCGCCATGATTGACTGGCGGTCCACGCCCACGACGTTCTCGCCGATGACGATGGGCACCCCGCAGACGGCGCAGCCGGCCGCCATGGCGTCCCAGTACTTGGCGGCGATGAAGGTCGAGCCCAGGGCCCCCGCCATGAAGGGCAGGCGGCAGCGGGTCTTGGCCTCGCGCCCGAACTCGGCCGTGAGGTCCACCTCCGTGAAGAGGGCGTCGCCTTTGGCGGCGGAGGGAGGCGCGTCGGCGGCCCCGTAGAGGGAGCCCATGATCCTCACGGTGTCGTAAGAGATGCCCTGGCTCCGGATGTTCCCGGCCCCGGCCGTGACGGTCCCGAAATCCCTGGGGTACAGCAGCTCCCTGCCCTTCAGGCAGCTCAGCCAGACTTCGCAGCGGCCGGCGCAGTCGGACTGGCAGAGGGTGCAGAGGCCGGATTCCGCGGGATTGCCGCGGTTGGAGACGCCCAGGGCGTCGTTGCTTTTGGTTGCGGTCATCGAGGAAACTCCTGGAAAAGGAAGGAAGGCAGGCCGGGCCGGGCGAGAAAGCCGCCCGCCGGGCGGGAAGCGGGCTGCCGGGGGAAGGGGCCCTTCCCCCGGCTGGCCGGCGCGCGAAAAAAGAACCCGGACAGTAAAACGCCGGAGGGCATGTCCCGCCGTGAAGGCATCTTAGCACCTGTCGCCGAATCAGACAATTTATTTTTTGACGCGTCAACAGACGGTTTTTATTGTTATTTTCCGGTCCGTCAGGGATGAATCAGCCTCTTCTCCCTGCAGGAATCCCACCGTCAGGTAGATATCACTTTCTACTAAAATGTTTGTTTTGCCATTTTATCGTTCTAAAATGTACTTTTACCGAACAGAATATGTGCGCTGTCACTGTCAATTTAACTGCCGTCATCTCCTGCCGCGGCCGGTCTCGGCGCGGGAGGCTCCCCGCCCCGCCCGCAGCCGCCCCCGCTTCAGGGCATTCAGCCGCGCCCCGGGACCGAAAACGGCTCAAGGCCGGCCCCACCTCCCGAGGCCGCCTCTCCCGGCCGCCCTTCCCGACCGCCTTTCCCGGCCGTCCCTTACGGGTCCCGGGAAAACAACTGGCAGCCGGAACGATAAGGGACTATACTTCCCCTTGATCCTCCCGGAATCGTGCTTATCCTTTTAATTGCAGCCTGAACTGACAGTCCTGGCCTCAGGCCGGCGCCCCGGCCCGGCGCCCGCCCCTGTCGCCGGCCCGCCTTCAGCCCCGCGATCGCGCCCGGCCTTGTCCCGCCCCCGGCCCGGCCGCCCCGCCTTCCAAGCTTTTCCCATGAACCTTCTCATCGTCGAGTCCCCGGGCAAGATCAAAAAAATCCGCTCCATCCTCCCCGACGGCTGGCAGGTGGCCGCCAGCGTGGGCCACGTGCGCGACCTGCCCGTCCGGGAGGCCGGCGTGGGCCCCCCGGACTTCGTGCCCCGCTACGAGGAGACCGAACGGGGGGCCCAGGTCCTGCGCGAGCTCTCCCGTCTCGCGGCCGCCGCCTCCGAGGTCTTCCTCGCCACCGACCCCGACCGGGAGGGGGAGGCCATCGCCTGGCACCTGGCCGAGGCCCTGAGCCTCAAGGAACCCAAGCGCGTCACCTACACGGAGATCACCGAGAAGGCCGTCAGGAAGGCCCTGGACTCCCCCCGGCCCATCGACATGAACCTCGTGCGCGCCCAGGAGGGGAGGCGGGTCCTGGACCGCCTTTACGGCTACGGGGTCTCCCCCGCGGTCAGCGAGGCCTCCGGCCTCCCCCTCTCCGCAGGCCGCGTGCAGTCCCCGGCCGTGCGGCTCGTGGTGGAGCGCGAGCGGCAGATCAGGGCCTTCAAGCCCGTCGCCCATTACGGGGTGGAGCTTTGGTTCGGGGGCGGGAGAGGCGAAAAGGGCGCCTGGAAGGCGGTCCTCGACCCCAAAGGCCTCCTACCGGCCGGGGAGCCCCACCTGCGGGACCGCAAGGCCGCCGAGGCGGCCTCGCGGGCCGCCCCCGTGAAGGTCCGCTCCTCCGCGCGCGGCGAGACCCGCCAGCCCCCGCCCCCTCCCTTCATCACCTCCACCCTCCAGCAGGCGGCCTCCAACGCCCTCAAGCTCGACCCCAAGCGCGCCATGGAATGCGCCCAGAGGCTCTACGAGGCCGGGCACATCACTTACATGCGCACCGACAGCCCCGTCATGTCCGAGGAGGCCGCGGCCGCCATCCGCAAGCTGGCCCTGAACAAGGGCTGGCCTCTCCCCGCTGCGCCCAGGCCCTTCAAGGCGCGGGAGGGGGCCCAGGAGGCCCACGAGGCTATCCGCCCCGTGCATCCCGAGATCGAGTCCGCAGGGGACACGGCGGAGGAGAAGGCCCTCTACCGGCTGATCCGCCTGCGGGCCATATCCTCCCAGCTCGCGGACTCGGTCTTCTCCACTGTCAGGGCGGTCCTGGAGGCGCCGGTCACTCTCCCCGGCCCCTTGTCCGGAGCCGGGACCGGATCAGGGTCCGGAACCGGGGCAGATGCCGGGGCCCGGGCCGGGAAAGAGGCCGGGCCAGGGGGAGACGGGGCGGCCGCCTCGGAGGGAGGAGCCGCCGATGCCCGCCCCGCCCAAGCCCCCCCGCCTTCCGGCGCCGATTCCTCCTCCTCCTCAGCAGCCGGGGCGGCAACCTCCCGGGCGGCGGCCGGAGACCTGGCCGCGCCCGGCGGCCCGATCCAGGCCACGGCCGTCTTCGAGGCCAAGGGCAGGAAGCTCCTGGAGCCGGGCTGGCGCTCCCTCACCCCCGCCGATCAGGCCCAGGACGAGAAGCGTGATCCCGAGCTGGACAACCCCGTGCCGGAACTTTCCCCCGGCCAGGAGCTTGACCCTTCCCGGCGGGAGGTCCGGGCCCGCCGCACTTCGGCCCCCCCGCGCTACACCCAGGCGGCCCTGGTGCGCGAGCTCGAGCGCCGCGGCATCGGGCGGCCCTCCACCTACGCCTCCATCATGGACACCATCTCCGGGCGGGGCTACGTGACCGAAAACCCGCGCCGCCAGCTCGCCGCCACCGGGACCGGAGAGACCCTGGTGAACCTCATGGAGGGGCGCTTCGGGTTCCTGGAGTACGGCTTCACCAAAGGCCTGGAGGAGCGCCTGGACGGCATAGCCGCAGGGAGGCTCGAGTACCTGCCCGTGGTGGAGGCCGCCTGGCGGACCCTCCAGGGCGAGCTCTCCGGCTTCCGGAAGGCGAGGGCGGGCGCGGGGGAGGCTATCCCCTGCCCCCGGTGCGGGGAGGCCCTCAGCCGCATGCTCCGGCGGCCGGGACCGGACGGGCCCGGCTGGAACTATTGGAGGTGCCGCAACCCTTCCTGCGGGGCCTCTTACGATGACGGCGGCGGGGCGCCCGATCCCGCGACGGCGCGCGCCTCGGTCATCGCGGGCTTCACCTGCCCCGTCTGCGGCAGCCCCCTGCGCCACCTCTCGCGGGAGGGCGGGCGCGCGGCCGGGGGCTACAACTTCTGGAGATGCTCCAAGGACGACTGCATGACCACCTTCGACGACAGCGGCGGAAAGCCAGACTACTCCACCCAGGCCGGCTCCGCCGGCTCGGATCTCCAGTGCCCGGAATGCGGGGCTCAGGTGAGGCACCTGACCAAGGCCGCCTCCTCCGGCTCCAAGGGCTACAACTACTGGAAATGCGCCTCCGATGCCTGCGGCTCCGCCTGGGACGACCGGGACGGGGAGCCTGACTGGTCCGCCAGGAGGACCGCGGCCTCGACGGACGTGCCTTGCCCCCGCTGCGGCAGCCGCCTGAGGCGTCACGTGAAGGAGCCTTCGGAGGGTTCCCTTGAGGCGTGGAACTACTGGGCCTGCCCTGACAGGTCCTGCCGAAGCTTCTTTCCCGACGCGGAAGGGAAACCGGATCCCGATATCCGCTACGGGAGCCCCCCCGTCTCGGGAGTCATGTGCCCCTGTTGCGGGGAGCCCCTCAAGCACGTGGAGAGGAAGGGCGACGGCGCCGCCCCAGGCTGGAACTACTGGCGGTGCCTCAGCGAAGAATGCGGGGCTGCCTTCGACGACCGGGACGGGGCACCTGACCCCGGCACGCTGCGGGTCTCCCGCCTCAGCGGCATCCCCTGCCCGATCTGCTCCAGCCCGCTGAAACGCAACACCCGCGAGGCAGGCCCCGACGGGCAGGGCGGCTACGACTTCTGGGCCTGCAGCGACCGCGCCTGCGGCTCCCGCTGGGAAGACCGCGGCGGGAAGCCGGATTTCGCGGGGCGGGCGGCCAAGCTGACCCTGGCCAAGCCCGGCGGCGACGGGGCCGCCTCCCCAGGGGCCGGCGGCGCCTCAGGGGGAAGCGGCTCGGCTTCCGGCGACGGCGGGAGCCCGCCGGGAGAAGGCAAGTCCCCTTCCGGGGAGGGCCCCTCCCCCGTCTGCCCGGCCTGCGGCTCCCGGCTCACCCGCCTGAAAAAGGAGGGCAGCTACGACTACTGGAAATGCGCCTCCCCCGTCTGCGGGTCCTTCTTCGAAGACAGGGACGGGGCCCCCGACCCCGCCCGGAGGCGCACCTCCGTCCTGAGCGCCATCCCCTGCCCCGCCTGCGGGGACGGCACCCTCCGGCACCTTACCAAGGACCCGGCCCCCGACGGCTCCCCGGGCTGGAACTACTGGGCATGCGCCTCCAAAAAATGCAAGGCCTCGTTCGCGGACAACGGCGGCGCCCCGGACTTCTCCGCGCCGTTCCCGGGCGGGAAAAAGGCCTTCGCGGAGGGGACCTGCCCGGCCTGCGGGAAGGCCGCGAGCCTCATCCGCAAGGAAGGCGCCGCCCCAGCCGAGTCCTGGGCCTTCTGGCTCTGCGCATCCCCTGAGTGCGCGAGCGCCTTCGACGACCTGGACGGGGCACCCGATCCCGCCACCCGCAGGATCTCCCTCGTCTCGGACGTCAAGTGCCCCTCCTGCGGCTCCCTAATCCGCCACAACGTCAAAGCCGACGGCCCCAAGGGCCCGGGCTGGAACTACTGGGCCTGCCCCGACCGCGCCTGCGGCAGGCGCTTCGACGATCTCGGCGGGGCCCCGGATCTCCAGTCCCCGGGGACCCTGCGTTCCGGAGGCGCCGACGTCTCAGGGGACGGGGAAGGCGGCGGGGCCGGGGCCGGCGCCTCCCCCCCCGCCCGCGCCTGCCCCTCCTGCGGCGGCCCCATCCGGCACCTGTCGGGGTCGGCGCAGGGCCAGGGCGACTCCTACGACTACTGGAAGTGCCAGGATCCCACCTGCGGGGCCTCCTTCGACGACCGGAACGGCTCCCCCGACCCCGCCACCCGGAGGGTGAGCGTCCTGACCTCAGTGCCCTGCCCGAACTGCGAGAACCCTCTCCGGCACAACTTCAAGGACCCTGACGAGGACGGCCTCGGGGGCTGGAACTTCTGGAGCTGCCCGGCGGAAGGGTGCAGGAAGCGCTACAACGATCGCGACGGGGCCCCTGACCGCGACTCGCCCTTCCTGGGCGTGCCCGATGCGGGGCACGTCTGCCCGGCCTGCCAGGGGCCTGTCCGGCACGTGAAGAAGGCCTCCCCCGACGGGGCCTCCCGCTCCTGGGACTACTGGAAATGCCTCAACCCCGCCTGCGGCTCCTTCTTCGAGGACTCGGACGGCTCCCCGGACCCCGCGACCCGCAGGATCTCAGCGGAGTCGAGCGAGCACACCTGCCCCGATTGCGGCAAACCCCTGCGCCACAACGTCAAGGCCCCCGGCCCGGACGGGACCGGCGGCTGGGACTTCTGGGCCTGCAGCGACCGCCTCTGCGGGAGGCGCTTCAACGACGGCGGGGGCGCCCCGGATCTCGAGGCCCGCTTCCTGGGAGGCGGCCTGCCTGACCCGGTCCACGTCTGCCCGGCCTGCCAAGGGCCGATCCGGCACCTCAAAAGGGAGGCCGCGGACGGCAGGGACGGCTACGATTACTGGAAGTGCCAGGACCCCGCCTGCGGGTCGTCTTTCAACGACCGCGGCGGGGCCCCGGATCCCTCGACGAGGCGGGTGAGCGTCGAGAGCTCCCACCTCTGCCCTGACTGCCAGAACCCCCTGCGCCACTCGGTCAAGGCCCCGGGCCCGGACGGCTCCGGCGGCTGGGACTTCTGGTCCTGCGGCAACCGGAACTGCGGGAGGCGCTTCAACGACCGCGGCGGCGAGCCTGATCTCGAGGGCCGCTTCATGGGAGGGGGCCTGGCCGACCCTGAACAGGTCTGCCCGGCCTGCCGGGGGCCCATCCGGCATCTCAGGCGCGACGGCGAGGGCCCCCGCGGCTCCTGGAACTACTGGCGCTGCGCGGACCCCGCCTGCGGCTCGTCCTTCGACGACCGCGACGGCGCCCCGGATCCCCAGACCCGCAGGGTCTCGGTGGAGACCCTGGAGGCCTGCCCGCGCTGCGGGAGACCGCTAAGGCACAACGTCAAGGCTCCCGGACCGGACGGGACCGGCGGCTGGGACTTTTGGGCCTGCAGCGACCGCTCCTGCGGGGCCCGCTTCAACGACCGGGACGGCAGCCCCGACCTGGAAGGGACCTACACTGGCGGGGGGGACCAGACCGACGTTCCCTGCCCGGCCTGCAATACCCTCCTCAGGCATCTGGTGAAGAACGGCGCCTCCGCCGCCGACTCCTGGAACTACTGGAGATGCCCGGACCCGGAATGCGGCTCGGCCTACGATGACCGGGAAGGCGCCCCTGACCCCGCCACCCGCCGCCGGACCCTGGATTCGGAATACGAGTGCCAGGCCTGCGGCAGGCGCCTCAGGCATCACCTTAGGGAGCCCGGCCCCGACGGCCGGGGCGGATACGACTTCTGGGCCTGCCCGGACCGGTCCTGCGGCACGCGCTACCGGAGCGCCGGAGCTTCCCCGGACTTCGACTCCCCTCCCCTGGGGGCCTTCGGCGACCTGACCGACGTGCCCTGCCCCAACTGCGGCAAGGAGCTCAGGCATCTGGAGCGCCAGGGGTCCTCAGCCTCCGACTCCTGGAACTACTGGAAATGCCCGGATCCGGAGTGCGGCTCCGCCTACGATGACCTGGAGGGGGCCCCTGACCCGTCAACCCGCCGCGTGACCCTGGAGAGCGACTACAAGTGCCCGCAGTGCGGCGGGTCCATGCGCCGCCACATCCGGCAGCCTGACATCGAAGGCAAGGGCGGCTGGGACTTCTGGTCCTGCGCCGAGCGCTCCTGCCGGGCGCGCTTTTCCGACCAGGACGGGCAGCCTGACTTCTCCAGGCCTGGGGGCGGCGGCCCGCTCACGGACGTGCCCTGCCCCAGCTGCGGCGCGCCCTTGCGGCACCTCGAGCGCGCGGGAGCCCCCTCCGAGAGCTACAACTACTGGCGCTGCAGCTCGGAGGAGTGCGGCTCGGCCTACGATGACGACGGAGGAAAGCCCGATCCGGCCTCCCGGCGGGTCTCCGTCCTGACCGACCGCGGCTGCCCGACCTGCGGGGCCCCGCTCCGCCGCAACTTCCGGCCCGCCGCCGAGGGCCGCGAGGCGAGGACCTACTGGTCCTGCTCCGACCGCTCCTGCCGTACCTTCCTGGAGGACAAGGGCGGGGAGCCCGACCCGGATTCCCTCCGGCGGCCCGGGCTGCCCTCCGGGAGGCCCTGCCCCCAGTGCGGCGCGGATCTGATCCACATGGAGCGCGCGGCCTCGGAGGGCCGCGAGGGCTACAATTACTGGAAATGCCCCGGCGAGGGCTGCGGGTCCTTTTTCGACGACGCGGGCGGCGAGCCGGATCCCGCGACCCTCAGGCGCACGGTCGTCACCTCCCTCAAATGCCCCAAATGCGGAGGCTTCCTGGAGCACAAGACGCGGCCGGACTCGGCCGCTGGCCGCGGCTGGAACTACTGGATCTGCTCCTCCCGGTCCTGCCGCGCCTCCTTCAACGATGACGGAGGCTCCCCGGGCCCCGAGCGGGGCAAGACCGCCTCCGTGCTGACCGAGCACCTCTGCTCGGACTGCGGCAAGCCCCTGCGCCACATAGTCAAGGAGGGCGAGGGCGGCTTCAACTTCTGGGGCTGCTCGGGCTTTCCGGCCTGCCGGACCACCTATCCCGACGTCGACGGCCGCCCGGGCCCCAAAAACCTGCCCCGGGACCAGCCTTCGGGGCACAAGTGCATCCGCTGCGGGGGAGACCTCTACCGCCGCAAGGGGACCAGCTCCCGCACCGGCCTGGACTACGACTTCTTTTCCTGCGCCAACCCCAACTGCCGGACCACCTACAACGCCCAGGACGGGCTCCCGGCTTTCCCGAACGCCGCCCGCCAGGGCGCGCGGCCCGCCTCCCCCGAAGGAGGCAAGCCCCGGCCCTAAGAGCCGCGCGAGGCCCTAAGGGCCTCAAGCGGCCCACAGGCCGCCCGCGCCCCCGCCAAAGCAGCAGGCCGAAACCCTCAGCCTGGCCGCGGCCGCCCCGACGGGCCATGAGGCGCGAGTGTTTTTTGCGGACAGGCGCCGCCCTGACAGGAAACGGACAGAAAGCGGACCGGCGCGGCCTGGCCGGAAATGGACGGCCCCGCAGGCGTGAGAAGCGTTCCCGGCTGCGGGGCCTTGACTTGCCGGGCGCGGCCTTGACTTGCCGGGCATGACCGGAGACGCCTTTTCAGCCCGGCCTGGCGGGCCTTGCCGACCGCCCGGCAAAGATGCGGCGCGGCCAGCCGGAGCGTCAGCTCCTGGTCTCGGAAAGCTCCCGGTTCAGGAGGGCCTGCTGCCGCTCGAGTTCCATCACCCTCCTGTGGGCGTCCTCTTCCTCGAAGACCTGCTCCCAGCCCTCCAGGCAGGCCCCGATGCCGTCGGAGAAGGAGGCCTTGAGCAGAACTTCGGGCGGGTATGGCCAGCCCATGGAGGAGACGTCGGCCAGGACCCGCAGGGTCTTGTTCTCGCCGGCCGGGACCCCCGGGGACGGGAAGACCTGGTTGCCCGCCTCGTCCGTGAAGCTCCCGCTGGACAGAGGGACATTCAGGCGGCTGTCGCCCTGGGAGATCTCCAGGTTCCAGGGCGGGGCGCCCGCGCCGGCGCGCTGGAGATCCAGCACCGGGAGCTCCGAGCCGTTGTTGACGGCGACGGCCACCGTCACCTTGACCAGCTTGCCCGGCTCCCCCTCGACGGGGGCTGCCGCCGTGCCGGGGGTCACCTCCACCATGTCCAGCTGTTCAATGTAGCGGAGGTAGGAGTCGGAAGAGTCCTTGAGCAGGCCGATGTCGCGCCCTATTTCCTGGAGGCGCCCCTCAAGGTAGGTGATCTTCAGGCCGCGCCCCAGCTCCACCACCTCGCTCACGGTAAGCCCGTTCAGGGCCTGAAGCTCCTCCGGGCGCTTCCGTGAGGCCAGGACGTTATAGAAGCCATCCAGCCTGCCTATCTCCTCGCCGTTGAGCACGCTCAAGGTGATGAGATCGCTCCTGCCGTTCATGGCGATGAAGAAGTACTTCAGGAACTCCTCCCGCTCATCTCCCTGGACGGAGTCGTACATCTTCTGGATGCTGGTCATAAAGGAGCTGGCGTCCGAGGTGTTCAGCCTGGCGTCCCCGCAGGAGGCGAGGGTCAGCGCGAGCGCGAGGCAGACGGGCAATGTCAGGGCCGTCTTCATCTGGAAAAACCTCCCGGGAACAAGGCCGCGGCCCGGCCCCGCCGGATGTCTCGGCCTCCCTGGTTGCCTGAACGGTCTAGCGCTAGGGTGAGTGTCGGCGGGAACTGGAGGCGAGGGAGGGCGGGCTGCGGCGGGCGGGCAGGGACAGCCGCGGAAAAAAGGGAAGCCCTCCCCTCTCGGGGGGGCTGACGACGGCGGGCTTCCCTGAAAACAGAGGGCGCCCCTGCGGGCGGGGCCCGAACGGCGGGCCCTCGCGGTATGCAAAATCGATATGGGGGGGAGAGCGGAACGAGGCGGTCTGAGGGCCGTAACGTGATCTGGCGCCATTATACGATTTTCCGTCAAGATTTTGAAGGGCCCCCCGGCCTCCCTGCCTCCAGGCCTGCCGCCAGGGGTTTTCCGGGTCGGCCCGCCCGCCCCCTGAACCCCGCCCCCTGCGGCGCGGTCTCCCGCCGGCGGGGCAGGAAGCCGCGGCGCAGGGCCGTTTTCCCGGTTTTTCCGGACAATGGCTTTCAGGCAATCCCTTGAGCCTCCCTGAAAAGCCATGGAAACCGCGGCGACTCGCCTTGGGCGCGGGGCCGGCCGGCGCGGCGGCTTTCCAGGGCTTTCCGGGACCTCGCGGCCTTGGAAACGGGAGTCTTTCCGCCCCGGGAAAAAACCTGCCGCGTCCCTGGCCCGCAACCCCCGCCCTTGAGCCCCCGCCGAACGGCCTAAGCGGTCTCAGCCCCAGGCCTTCCCTCCGTCCGGAGCCTGAAGGGACCGCGCGCGCACCCGGCCTGAGGCCGTCTTCAGGGAACGGGAAAACTCAACCCCACCAAAAATAGTTGATTTGGCCGAAAAATCTAGTTTTTCCACAGTAAAAATGCTATGATTTGCTAAAATGCTTCACTTTCCGCGCACCGAACCGCAGGGGCGCCCCGGCATCAGGCCGCCGCTGCACGGGACAGGCCAATGAGCAACGAACTCACAGTCTTTCTCAACTTCACCTTCCAGAACAGCCAGGTGACCACGAAGGTGGTGGACGACTACTCCGGCCGGATCAGCACGGCCTCCCGTTGGCAGCTCAACTGGGCCGAGTACTCCAAATGCCTGGCCGATAACGGCGTCTGCACCGACCCCGACCTCCGCCCGTCCCTCAGGCGCTACTCTGCCCCCCAGCCCGACGAGAACCTTTTCAATGATCTCCGCTCCTTCCAGCAGGAGATGCGCTCCACGGCCCTCGCGGTGGCCCGGACCCGCAGCGTGCCGCCGGACCTCTGGAAGCGGGTGCTGCGTGAGGCCGAGGGCCACTCCTCGGTTCTGGCCCCCTCCGCCTGCTTCGAGGGGGAGATAACCCCCGAGAACATAGGACGCCTGAAGCTAAATTATACCTATGACACCCCCGTCTACCGCGCCTGCATCATGTCGATATTCAGGGACCTCGTATCGAACGGCGAGATCTTCCGGCTGCGCGCGGACGAGCGCGGGGTCTTCAGCCTGCCCGACCGGGACTCCGAGCCTCCCCAGGCGCCCTCAGCCGCCCCAGGCCTGAAAAAGGAGGCCATCCCCCTCAAGGAGGCCCTCTCCCGCGCCGCCCGCAAGGGCGCCCCCGCCTCGCCCCGGCCCAAGCCGGAGCCTGAAACGGAGCCTGAGTCAGGGCCTCCGGTGGTGTTCACCCTCATGAGCGATCTCTCTGACGATGACATCATCCTGGCCCTCTCGGCCTCCTCCTCCGAAGACGATGAGCCGCTGCCCCTCACCGAACCCGTGCCCATGGGAGGCTCCCCTTCCGTAAGGCCTCCGGAGCCCGGCGTAACCGCCGCCCGGAACGGCCCGGAAGGCTACGGGGAGCCGGAAAGAGCCGCTGGCCTTGGCGGGCGGGAGGCTCCCCTGGCCCTCACGGAACAGCTCCGGGAAGGAGAGGAGCCGGTTACCCTCACGGAACAGCTCCGGGACGGGGAGGAGCCGGTAACCCTCACGGAACAGCTCCGGGACGGGGACGAGCCGGTAACCCTTGCGGAACCGCTCCGGGACGGGGAGGAGCCGGTCACCCTCACGGAACAGCTACGGGACGGGGAGGAGCCGGCGGGGCTTCCCGATGCAGACAACTCAGGCGATGCAGAAGATCCCGCGCCAGGCGCCGGGGAGAGCTTCCGCGCCGAGGAGCCCGCCATTTACGCTGAAAAGGCCGCTTCCGCAGAGGAGCCCTTGACCCTCACGGAACACGCCTCTTCCCAGAATGAGCAGGCAGGGCTTTACGGCGCCGCAGGCGAAGACGATCCCGCGCCAGGCGCCGGGGAGAGCTTCCGCGCCGAGGGGACTGCCGCTTCCGCTGAAAAGGCCGCTTCAGAAGAAGAGCCCTTGGCCCTCACGGAACATGCCCCTTCCCAGGATGAGCAGGCGGGGCTTTACGATGCCGCAAGCGGAGACGATCCAGCGCCAGGCGCCGGGGAGAGCTTCCGCGCCGAGGAACCCGCCATTTACGCTGAAAATGCCGCTTCCGCAGAG
>JAITRL010000133.1 GCA_031288415.1 Deltaproteobacteria bacterium
CGCAGGGGCCTGAAAACGCTTAACGCCAACATCTACCTTGAATCGCGAGGCTCACGAGAGTGCCAGTCTTCACAACACGCCCGGCCCGCAGGGCCGGCCGCCCCCATTTCGGGGCCGGAGCCCCGGATGCGGCGGCCTCCCGGCCGCCGGCGGGGCTTTTCCGCCTCCGGAGGCCGCCGCCGGCCTTTCAGCGGGGCGCCGCTCCGGCGCGCGCCCCGGAACGCCGCCGGATGGAGGGGGGGCGGCGGCAAATGCCTTCTCCGGTACAGCAAACAACACCATTTACCTTTCGGAGGTACGCTTAAACCATGGAAAATACAGGCGACACCGCCTTCGTGCTGGTCTCGGCAGCGCTCGTGTTCATCATGACGCCGGGGCTGGGCTTCTTCTACGGCGGCCTTGGGCGGCGCAAAAACGTCGTGAACAACATGATGGCCTGCGTGTTCATACTGGGCACCGGCATGATCATGTGGTTCCTTTTCGGCTACTCGCTGGCCTTCACCGGCAACAACCTGGGCATCATCGGCAGCCTGCAGGACTTCGGGCTCAGGACCATCGGCCTCGACGACCCGTCGCCGTACTCGGGCGGCATCAAGAGCCTGGCCTTCGTGGCCTTCCAGATGATGTTCGCGCTCATCACCCCGGCCATCATCACCGGGGCCGTCTCCGGCAGGATGAAGTTCGGGGCCCTCTTCCTCTTCATCGTGCTCTGGTCGATCGTGGTATACTACCCTCTGGCCCACATGGTCTGGGGAAGCGGCGGACTTCTGGGCGCCGACGGCCTCGGCTCGGTCGACTTCGCGGGCGGGAACGTCGTCCACATCAGCTCCGGCGTCTCCGGCCTCGTCCTTTGCCTGGTCCTGGGGCGGCGCGAGGGCTACGAGAACTTCTCATACCGCATCCATAACGTGCCCTTCGTGGTCCTCGGCATGGCCCTGCTGTGGTTCGGCTGGTACGGCTTCAACGCCGGCAGCGCCCTGGCGGCCAACGGCCTGGCGGCCCACGCCTTCATGACCACCTCCATCGCCACCGCGGCCGGTCTCCTGTCCTGGATCCTCATGGACGTCATCCGCGGCCGCAAGCCCTCCTGCATCAGCGCCTGCACCGGCGTGGTGGCGGGCCTCGTGGCCATCACCCCGGCGGCCGGCTTTATCCCCATCTGGGCCTCCCTCGTCACGGGCCTCACCGCCGGCCCGGTCTGCTACGTCGGCATCCTGTTCGTGAAACGGCAGCTTAAGATCGACGATGCCCTCGACGCCTTCGGCTGCCACGGCATCGGCGGCATCTGGGGCGGCCTCATGACCGGCCTTTTCGCCAGCCCGGCGGTCAACGGCACCGCCGGCCTCTTCTACGGCGCGCCCGCCCAGCTCGGCAAGCAGGCCCTCGCCATCATCGTGTCCATCCTGGTCGCCGCGATCGGCTCGCTCATCTGCATCGGCATCGTCAAGGCCGTGACCTCCATCCGCGCCCCCAAGAGGGATGAGCTGATCGGCCTCGACGTCTCCCAGCACGGCGAGAACGCCTACCCCTCCTTCAACGGGCTTGACTGAGCCTGAAAGGGGACCTACACATGACAACACCCGAAAAGGACGAAAAGGCGGGACATTCCATGATAAAAATCGAGGCGATCGTCCGCGAGGAGAAGCTCGAGGACGTAAAGGCGGCTCTCAACGCCATCGAGGTGAACGGCATAACCGTTTTCCAGGTGATGGGCTGCGGGACCCAGAAGGGCTACACCGAGATGGTCCGCGGCACCAAGGTCGACGTGTCGCTCCTCCCCAAGGTCAAGTTCGAGATCGTGGTCTCGTCCGAGGAGTGGGAGCAGAAGACCATCAAGGCCATCCAGGAGGCCGCCTTCACCGGCAAGATCGGCGACGGCAAGATCTTCAGCTACGACCTCCGGTCGGCCATGCGCATCCGCACCTGCGAGACGGGCTACGACGCCCTGAACTGACCTCTCGTTTCCGCTTAACCCCCGCCGCCGGCCTTCCCGAGGAAGGCCGGCGGCCTTTTGCAGCGGGCCCTCCCTGCCGCGGGAAGGCCCGCTTTTTCGCGCGCGCGGCATGGCGCCGGCCGGGGCCGCGGGTCCTCTGCGGCTTTGGAGACTGCATTCTCCAGCCCCGCGCGCGGGCCTTCCGCGCGCCGTGTCCGCCAGGCCTTGGACCCGCCACCGCGGCGGCGCAGGGACAGCCGCCCGGCCGTCGCGGGCGCCTCTTTCCCGAAAAGCGGGGATCGGCCGGCCGGGGAAGCCTTAAGCCTCAGGAAGTCGCCATTCCAGGCAACGGGGCAGGGAGGTGGCTGGCCGGCCGGGGTGTCCGCCGCCCTTCGGGGAAAAGCCTTCCTGCCGCGCCGCCTCAGCCGGTCCGGACCTGCGGGAAGACCCGGAACGCGGCCGGCGGGCGCGCCGCGCGGCTCAAGCCGGGCGCGAGTTTCCTTGCGGAGGCTGTACAGGGGCGTTTCCTGAGGCGCGCGCCTGACTCGCCTCCTGCGGCGCGGGGGGCGAAGCTTCCCCGCGCCGCGCGGCCGCGGACCCGCCCGCTGGGGACGCATGGGCCGGTGCCTGCCGCCTGCGCCGCCGTAAATGTCCGGCGGAAAGCCGCCGGCCAGGCCGAATCAAAGGGCGCGCCTCCCGGCCAGGCCGGAGAGGCCAGGGAGTCAACGGCCGGGAGGGTTCGGCCGGAGGGTCGCCCCTTGCCCGCCTCGCGGCAGGTTTTCCGTGATGGCTTGAGCCGGCTTGCCCGGGTTTGCCGGGCCTTGACTTTTTCCCGCCCCTGTGTTTACATTGACTGCTTTTCCGGTCACCCTCGCGCCCTCCGGCCGCAGTGGGCCGGAAAGCCGCCGGGGCCCCCGCCAGGGGTCATGGACCGTTTTCCCGGCGCCGAGCGCGGTAGTAGCTCAATGGATAGAGTGCCTGACTACGAATCAGAAGGTTGAAGGTTCGAGTCCTTCCTACCGCGCCAACAGCTTGTTCCGGGGCATTTCTCCTTCATTCGTTTTGCCGGATTCAGGCCGTGATTTCAAGTCTTTAACCGATTTTTCCCGTCCGGCGCCTTTCGGATTGCGCAATGACATTCGGATCTGTCAGGGGTAACTTCAGGGGTAACCTTCCCGCCGCGGGGACAGGTTACCCCTGGAGGCTCCGGATGCTTTCCGATGCGAAGATCCTCAACGCGAAACCCGCGCCGAAGGCGTACAAGCTCTATGACGGCGGAGGCCTCGGCCTGTTCCTGGAAGTGACGCCTTCCGGAAGCAGGCGCTGGCGTGTCAAATACTTCCGGCAAGTCCGGGAGCCGATGAGGGACCTCGGGCTGTGGCCTCAAGCGGCGCTTCAGGGGGCTCGGGGGAGAGCGGCAGCTGTCCGCAAGGCCCTCGGCGGAAGGCAAAGATTCCGGCGTCATGGCCGAGCCCACGATGCTTCAGGAAGCCGCCGAGGCCCGGGCCTCGAGACGCCTGTTGACGCCGCCCTCCGGTACCAGGCGAAGATACCGGTTTATCGGGGCAGGCCGTTTCTTCCGTACTTCAGGAATACAAAATCAAAGCGAGTAGCCTTCAGGCCGTCTCTGACACGGCTCTCAGTCCTGTGGATGCCTCGCCATGCCGGAGCCCTGTACAGCGCCAAGACCATACGGAGCTGGCTCTTCATCTTTCCCTCGGCGGGCGGCCATATGGAATGGGCTTTTACCCTATGCCCTGTTCGGGGCGCCGCCGCGGAAGGCTACGCTTCCGGAGGCGGCCGTGCCGCGGGTTCCGAACGGATTCGCCGAATACGGGCCTGGGGCGGCCGATATTTCAGGGGCAGGCGTACGGAGCCTTTTGAAGGGCTTGCGCGCCCGGGGGGGAAGGAGTCAGAGACGAAGGAGAAGCGGCTTCCGCCCGCGGCGGCCTGAAGGCAAGGAATCAAAGCGGCATATAGCCTTGAACAACGGCTTACGCTGACAAACTTAATGTTATCCCGGCATGACCGAGGCGCCGGGCGCGACCGCCGGATGCCGCCCGGATGCCGCCTGAATGACGCGCCGGAATTTCCGTGCCGCTTGTCGGAGAAAAGCATGGCCTCAATTTCCTATGCCGCGAAGAGAACGCGCGGAAAGCGGCAAAGGTCAGGGCAGCCGGCCGTGGGCCCCCCGCGGCTGTCCCCCTGCCGCGCAAAACCTCAAGAAGCCACGGATGCCCCCCGCTCTGCCGGAAGTCATGGCGGGGAACGCTTGCTCCGGCGGGGCCTCTCAGGCAACCGACTGGAGGGCCCTCAGAGCCTGGATCTGGCCCCTGGCGGCCGATTGGACGCGAAAAGCCAGGCTTCGGCCCTTCCCGGAGACAAGGAGACTCAAGATGAGAATCCGGCCGATTGGGACGGCTGTACTGGCCTTTCTCTTGGCTCTGTCCCTGGATTCCCGGGTTTTCCCGCAGACGGAGCCTCCCGTTTACCCGGAAGTCGCCCTGGAAAAAATTTTCGCGGACTTCGCTAATGACCCGGCAGCCGCGGCGGCCGCGTACGGCGGGGAAAAGTATCATCTTCTGAAAGACGCGGAAGTCGGCGCTCCCGCCAGCGAGAACATGGGCAACCATTTTTTGCCTATGCAGCCGGCGAACGGCGGGACAGACCGGTTTAATTTCCTGTGCAGGTTCACTGCCGACCCGCAGCTTCCTGAAATCATGGAAAAGGCCTCCAAATACCGGAGAGGCGAACGTCCTTTGTTTCTCGCCACCTACAACGCTCCCGATTCAGTCGGAAAATTCGTGGTCTTCAAATGCCACGACGTGGATGTCTTGCGGGAAGCCGCTTCCCGCATGAAAACCTTGCCTTCCCAGCCCCATGAACTGACTGACGGGCAAAAGCTGCTCCGTTCAGGATACATGCGCCGCACCGCTGTGCTGCAGGTGCTGAAGGATTTCGCGTCGGATGAGGCGTCTGCCGCGTCGAAATACGCGGAAAAATTTTTCATTATCACTGACTCCGTGATTCAACGGAAAATGAAGACGGCGGATGAGATAACCGCGGCGCGTCTGGACGTGCCTGATTCCCAAAAACGCGAAAAACCGGCTGAAGAACTTGTTTTCTGGTGCTTGATCGGCGGGGAGCCGGCAAACAGCCCCCTCGAGGACAGGCTTGTGCAGGGATACCGTCCGGGCGACTCCAGAATCCTGTTCGGCAGATTCCTGCGGAGCGCCGGCGACAATTTGTCTTTCGTCTGCGCCGATCCGGAGGCCAGATGAAGCAGCCGCCGCCTGAAGCCTTCAGGCGTGAATCGTGGCGAACGGAAATGACGTTTTTGCGGCCGCGACTGTATCTTTATGGCGCGTTGACCGCTCCGTCTGATTTTGTCGGGCGGGGTTGCGCGCCACCCGGCAGATAGCCGTCGACGCGAAACTCCCGGCGTAATTCGCCGAAGCTCAAAAGCAAGGTCGAGCGGATGGCCGCATTCCCTGCACTGCGCGGGAACGTTCCGGAGAAGAACACGGCCGGCACAGGCGGGGCTTCCGTCAAGATGCGCGGGCATCATCGGGAGAGCCTGGACATGATGCCGGAGACACGGCGGCCGGCGGAGGGATCAGCTCTCTTAGGTTCACCGCGACTGGCCTGAAGCGGATGCTCCACGCCATGGAGGAGACGGCAGCCCTGACGGCTGTCTTCACGGAGACGGCGGCTGCCACGCACGTCCAGCAGTGTCGCGGGTGAAAATGATTGGTGTTAGGTATAATTTTTATCAAATTTAAAGTTTAAAGATCTCATCATGTCAAACAGGTTAATGCATTTTACGCCAAAATGTGCCGCAATATCCGGAATCTTCGGATTGTCTGAAATGCTTGTTCCGAGAAATTTATTCCGCGTCTCAAAAGTGACTATGCTATAACCAAACGCCATAGACGTCGCGACAAGCCATCCGTCAGCAGTAACGGGATCAGCCCATTTGTCTACAGCCGATTGTTCATATAAAGTATCGCTTGCCTCTAAATATTTCATAACAACATTAAACTGATTTAAAATTTTATGACTGTTGTGAGGCATTACTTTATCTTTCGCTGTCGTGATCCATTTCTCAAGCTCTCCTTTGCCTTTGGTTATTTCAGCATAAACATTGCTTAATATTTTAATGTTGTCATTCATAATGTTCTGTTCTAAAAAATTCCAAAATGCGTTTTTCCCAAAATCAAACGAATAATAGTCATGGAAGGGAGTGATAAGGATATTGGTGTCCACCAGAAATGTCTTTTTCCTTTTGTTCATTTCCGTTCGCCGCTCACGTGCTCAAGAAGCCCCTTAGGCCTCGGTACAAAAAAAAGTTTACATCTTTAAAAAATTATGCTATGGTGCTTTTTGTGGTATTTTGAAAGGGAAGCACCAATGGATATTGAGACTGTCGATAAAGTTACTGAAGCAATCAAAGAAATATGGCCTCACCTGAACGAGAGGCAGCGCCGTCTATTTGCAGCATCGCAATCAAAATTGCTAGGTTATGGCGGCATCACTTTAGTGAGTCAGATATGCGGTTTGTCTAGGGTAACTATCACCAACGGGGTGAAGGACTTAGAGGAAGGGACCGTCTTAGAGAACAGGATCAGAAACATTGGTTCTGGAAGGCCCAAAATCATATCGTTTGATTCGACATTGGTGGATGATTTACTGGATATATTAGAGGGGACGACTAGAGGCGATCCCGATAAACTCCTGTATTGGACTCTAAAAAGCACTCGTAATCTCGCCGATGCTCTTAAAGATATGGGCCATCAAATCAGTTATGTCCAAGTGGCTCGAATGTTAAATGAGATGGGATATAGTTTGAAGTCCAACAAAAAATGTGAGGAAGGCACTCAACATATCGACCGCGATGAACAGTTTAAATTTAT
>JAITRL010000181.1 GCA_031288415.1 Deltaproteobacteria bacterium
GTGTCGGGACCTTCGCCGTCAGGGGACGGCTCCCTCACGAAGGCAAGGGAAATTTTCCCGCTCTTCCCGTCTGAGTCTTCCTCGTCGGCATCCCCGCTGGCGTTGCCGTTGCCGTTCCCGTTCCCGTTGCCGTTGCCGCCTTCGCTGATGCTGCCGACCCCGTACAGTGTCGGGCTTACGAAATGCCCATCGCTGTCGAAGAGCCTCTGCCCGCCCGGCCCTCCCCTCCCTTGCTTAGGGTCGACGGCCCTGCGGGAAATCCGCCGTGAAGGAATCCCGTGCCCGCCGATGATCTCCTCCGGACCAGGCGCCTTGCCCGAGTCGATCTCAGGCATTCCCTCGACGAGCATCAGGGAATTGCTCGCGTAGAAGCTCTCCATCTCGTCGCAGAAACCCAGACAGCCGAGGGCCACGACGCCCGCCGCCGTCAGGAGAGCGCGCGGCATAGGCGGGAGCGCCCCCCAGAAACACTTTTCCGCCTCCATCATGACAGGCCGCAGGGAGGCGGCATCCGCCGGGGGAGCCTCCGCAAGGGAAATAGCGATATTCAGAGCCTTGAGGCCCCTTAGCTCCGTGACGGTATCGTTTCCCCACAAGGCCCAGTACAGACCCGCCACGGCGCGGAGAAGGGCCCTGCCTCCCTGGCCCGCGGTGCCTCCCCTCATCGCGCAGTACACTGCATCGGGGAGAAGGTGTCCGAGAAACCACGAGTCCGCCGTCACTTCCTTAGGCAAGGCAGCCAGAAAACTCTCCGGCGCGGCGGGCGAGCCCGGCGGCTCCTGGGCGCAGATGATCACGGCGACCGCGTAAGCGTACTCGCACAGCTCCTTGCTTTCCATGAGCTTAGTGGCGTCTTCGACTGAGAACTCCCCGCCTCCGAACTGACTGGTCGCGCGATGATATCCGTCCGCTAGCTCCCTGAAGGAAGCCGGCCTGGCCTTAGGGGCTTCCAGTTTTCGGGACTTTCCTGTCTCAGGGCGCTCCCTGCCTGGGGACTCCCCTGTCCCGGCTGTCTCCCTGCCTGGGGACCCCCCAGTCCCGGCTGACTCCCAGTCTGCGGATTCCTCTGTCCCTGCTGGCTCCCTGCCTGGGGACACCCCTATCCCGGCTGTCTCACAGTCTGCGGAGTCCCCTGTCCCCTCCGGCTCCCTTCCGATACGATCTAAATCAAGGAAGCCTGGCTCAATACCCGGCCCGGAGAAGAGCCTCCCTGGCTCCGAAGGCTCGCCGGGCCCGGGCCAGAGTCGCAGGAGGTCATCGAGTTCCCTCCGGAAAGGCTTGCCCCCCCTGGCGAGGACATACGCGCGGGACAGCAGGGCGGCAAGGCGGGTGACCAAGGGCGCTGTTTCCTGAGGCGAGCCTATCTCCTCTAAAAGGCTTTCCGCGCCGGGCTGTCCGCTGCCGACGGGCCGCCCGCCCGCTACCGCAGGGATGCAGACGGCCGCCGCGACCGCCTGGAGAAGCTCAGGGCCCTCCCCGAAGAGGCCGTCAGCTACGGCGCGCAGCTCGGCGGCCCTTAGGGCTTCAGGGGAGCGGGCGCGGAGACCGGCCGTCAGGCGCAGGTACAGCCAGGCCGAAACCGATCCTGAGGCCCTCCCTCTGGCGAGGATACTCACCGCCTCCTCCACGGCCTCGGCTGGAAGAGCGCCCAGGAGTTCGCTCAGGCGTTCTGCCGGCTGTCCGGAAATATCGCGCTTGACCGTTTCCGTAAGGCCCAGGAGGCGCAAGAGGCCCTCACGCGAAAGCTTCCGGAGGGCTTCCAGGGCCGCGTCGCCGGCCGCCTGCCGGCCCCCCTCGAGGGCCGCGGCCGAAGCCTCCATGATCGCCCAATATGTCTTCAGGAAGGGGTTGTCTGGAAGCCCGCCGGGCCCTGCGGCGATCCGGAGCAGTTCGGGTGTCAGGCCCCGGAGGTCCGGCTCGGAGAAGCAGGTGCCCGTGAGCAGGCCGGCCAAGACCGGCACCTTGAGGTTAGGCACGGCCTGGAGGGCGTTGGCGAGCCCTCCGGCGCGTCCGAGGCCCGCGCCAGGCCCGTAAGCGACCGGTTCTGAAGAGCCGGCGCGGACGGACAGTATGATGAAAGGCAGGTTCGCCTTCACGTGAGCCCCTGGACCTTCGAGCGAGAGGAACCGCGCAAGGTAAGGATCGGCTTCCTCAACCCCTCCCTCGCCCCACAAGTGCCAGCCGGCGGCAAGAGCCAGGGCCAAGGCCAGGAGTTCGGAGAAGGCGGGCCGCTCCGGCACGCTCAGGAGTTTCTCGAAGGCCGGGGCCAGCTTCAGGGCCGTGGACGTGCAGCCGAGCTTTATCACGCTCAGGATCAGCCACTCGAGCGGCTCATCGTCCCCTGAGGCAAGGCACCCGGCGAGCATGTCGTCCACAAGCCGCGCCAAATCATCTTGCCGGGCCTGTTCCTCGCCTTCAGCTTTGTCCCGCGTCAGCTGGCGGTAAAGGCCCTTGGCCTGCCTGAGCTTCGCGCTGTCTTCAGGGCGGTCCGCGGCATCGCGCAGGCCGGGCTCAAACAGCGGGGCGAAATCGTTTCCCCCCAGGTCCTCCTCGGAAAACAGATGAGGCGCGGGCTTGGCTCGTACGGGGAGGGGTTCCCTGAGAAGCAGGGCCTCGGAGCGCGTGGCGATGTAGCCGCGTATTTCAATGAGAAGGCCCAGTTCGTCGAACAGCGATGAGTCCATTTTCACTTCTAGTGTTCCGCCCCTTCAGGGGCGGACAAGGCGGAAGGTACAAATCAACAGGAAAGGCTTTACGGCCGCGGCGGGGACTTGGTCTACGGCAGGGTCGCCCTTGCCCGGCAGACAGAAAATAACTCTGGAAAAGCCGCCGCGCCAATCCTCCCGCTTGGAGGCCTGATCCCGTGACGCCGCCGATCCTTGGGCCCCCCGAAGCTCCGGACGGAAAGCATCCGCGCTGAAGGCCCTCTGAAGGGTCTGACGGAAGATCATGTGGATCATACGCCCGGAGCCTTAACCGCGCAAGAACGGCGGCTGCCGTGTCCCTGCCCTGTCCGCCGCGCCCGGCCATTTCCCCGGCTTGCCGCGCCCAGGGCCTCTTTCCGTGCCTTCCCGGCCCCGTGCCCCTGCTTTGCTTCCAGCAGACGGGACCTTGAAGCGGCTTCCTTCGCTTCGGCCTTTGCCCCGGAGTTCCCGGCCCCGGAACCTTTCCCCGGCCTCCGGCGCTCGGGAGCTTGCCGTACCTCAATTCCTTTGGCTACTCGAGACTCGCTTTCGAACCGTATCCGTTCGCCCCCCCCCCACAAGAACTCCCCGCCATCCTGGCCAGTCCCGGAAGTTTGCCTAGCCTGAGCGGACTGACTCAGGGCGGACCGCCGCGCGGGCAGGCGGCCCCCGCCACGGGACGAGGACGGCTCAAACCGTTTTCCGCCCGGACTGCTTGAGGCCGGCCGGGCGAGACGACAGGGCTTTGCCGAGTCACGGACGATGCCGCAGGTCCTCCGGCCTGCCGGACCGGTCACGGGCCAAGGGCCGTTGCCTGGCTTCTCTTCTTTCTGCCCGACGGCCTGGACAGCCTTGGGCATATCCGTCCCTTGGCCTCGGGGATTCTTCCCGTGTCCACCGCAGACGGCACACCTGCCGCCTGGGCTTTGTTCCCTTCTGAGCGGCCGGGGAGATTTAACGGCGGCGCCCTCCGCCGCGGCTTTCGCCCGGGCGCAGCCTCGGTAGGCGTTGCCCCTGCGGCCGGCTGCAGGCTCAAGGGCTTTCCCGCCGCCGCCTGCGGCCCTGGCCGCAGGCTTCGCCGGGGAGCGGCCCAGCGCGCCCGGGACGGCCTCAGCGGGCTTCAGGCCCGCGCCCGGCAGGCCTGCCCGCCGGGTTCTTCGCCCGGCGATCCCGCAGCCGCGAGGGGCTGCCCGCAGCCCTCAGTCACGTTGCGTTCCGGCCCGTTGCGCTCCGGCCTGCCCGCCATGTCCGGCCCGCAGGGCCCTCAGAACGCCGACGGATATTTCTCTTCCGGGCGGCACGGCCGCCTGCGGCACCGGCTGCCGGGTTCGGCTCCGGGCCTCCCGGGCGTCTCCCGCCCGCCTCTGGCCCGTTGGCGGGGCATCCATCGTGCCCCGGGCCTCCAGTCCCGCCGAGCAGGCTCGTGGCGATGGCTCCGCAGAGCCGTCGCCACGACATCCCGGCCTCCAGTCCCGCCTGTCCTGCGCGCGCGCCGCTTCCGGAGGGCCGCCGCCCGTGCGCCGGAAGCCCGGCCTCCACTCCCGCCGGTCCGGCTCGGGAGGAGGGCCCGGGGGCTCGCGGGCGGGGTTCCGGGGCCGCCGGTTCCCCCTGCGGGCGTCTTGGCCGTCAGCAGGGGTGCCGGGCCCGCTTCCACGCGGAACAGGCGCCGTTGCCGGCTCCGGGCCTTCCGGGAGGGCGTAGGGCCTTCCGGCCCCGGCCTCCGGCTGCGGACGGGAGAGCACGCGGGGAGCGGATTTTCCGCTTTCCGCGGGCCGGGACGACGGCACCGCCGTTCCCGCCTCCGTCGGCCTTCGTCTTCTTGAGCTTTCGGCGCATGTCCTCGCCCGCCTCCATGTACTTTACTGAGACAGGGTCCGTCGGGTGTCGGAGGGAGGGGGTTCTGCCTGCCGCCGAAAAAGGCGTTGAAGGTTTCGGCCGCGAAATGTAAAAAGCCTCGCCCCGCATCCTCGTCGTGGCGAAGGCGGTCCGCATGATCTCGAGATAGAAGGCACCCTCCCCGCTCCGGGCCCCGCAGCTGTTCTTCCTGTCCGGCGCCGCGAGCCTGAGCCCGCGTTCTGCGGCGTTGTTCGTCTTCCACGCGCCGGGGATGCCGATCAAACGCATGCAGCTCCCGAACCCCTGCCCGAACCTCTTCGCAACCGCGCAGGCCTTGGCGTACCTTATCCTCGGGGCGCCCGCGGCGCTCCTGCCCGCCCTCTTGCAGGCCTCCCTCATGAGTGCCTTGAGCCCTGCGGCCTCCGGGCAGCCCGGGGCCTCGAGACCCTTGAGCTTCCTGTAAAGCCGGAAAACGACCGCGGACATGACGCGGTCGGCCTTCCCGAACCTGCCGATCTCCGGGTCAAGGCGATCGGCGCTGCGCCTGAACCCGCGGTCAAGGAGCACGCGGCAGCGCCGGAGATCCCGGCCGGGATGCTCCCTCGCCCGTATCTCGTACTCCCAGCAGTGGCCGCAGGAAATCACGCGCGGGAGCGAGTCCCTCAGGGCCGGCTCCAGGACCTCGCCGGAGCGGGGGCCTATGCGGAACAGCGCCGCTCCCGCCGTCGCGAAGACCCTCTTTCAGCCTCTTTCCGTCTCCCGCAGCCACCGCTCTGAGACGCCGCAGTTTTTGATTATGAGCCGGCGCGGGATGCCGGCCTTCAAGAGGTTCAGGGCTATGTCAGACTTGGTCTCCTCGATGATCCTAAGGTCATGCCCGTCCACGTGCTCTTCCATGCGCCTGCCTCTTATCGCCTTTTTCCAGGCTTCCGGGGTAAAGCCCCGGGAATACGGCTTGGTGGCCTCAACCTCAGACGGGGCGGGCCAGGCGCCCGCCGCTCAGGCTGGGGTCAGATGCGTATAGCAGGCAAAGCTAAAGCAACTCCGGGTCCAGGGTTTCGCAGGTCCCGGGGGCCGGCAAAAGCCTGCAAAGCTCAAGGCGGGTGATTTTCCGGCCTGACTCGAGGTTTTCCTTGTCTTCGGACAATACCCGCCTATTCCGGTATCCGCCAAAAAAATCAGGCCGGGCCTGGCGCCCGCGCCGACGGGCGATAGAGGCCTGAGGCCCGTAAAACCGTAAAAACCCTTTCAAGAGGGAACGACAATCCTGGCGAAAGCCCTGAATTCAGAGAAAGCGGCTTTTTAGCCCGAATGAGCCCTGCCGCACGCCAGGACACGGTCTTTGAGGGAGCCGCCGGCCGAGGCCTGAGGAAGGCCCCTGCCGCTGACGTTCAAGGCTACAGCGGAAAAGGGAACGGGAGGCAGGAACTTCCGCTTCGCGGCGCGGCCTGCAACCGGCAGGCGCGGCGGCCGCCCGGACTCCCGCCCGGCTACGCCTCCGGCGGGGCGCCCCTGTCCAGGGTGACGGCCGTGAACTCCGGGCGCGGCCCGTGGCTGAAAGGCGGCCCGGCCGAGGCGAGCCCGCAGCAGACGTTGAGGCGGGCGCCCCGTGAGCCGCAGAGGCCCGAGGCGCGCTTTCAGGCCAGGGCCCCAGCGTTGGGGCGGGGCTCCCAGGACACGGGACCCCGGCCTTCTCTGGCACTGCCGGCGCGCTGCTGCCCGCACGGCCTGAACCTTTGACTGGACTTTGCGGGAAGCCGGGCTCCGGCGGCAGCTTGCGGCCCGGAGATTCAGCCGGCGGCCGGCCCCTCTTTCAGCCTCATTTCCAGCTCCTGCAACCACTGCTCGGTGAGGCCGCAACATTTGATTATAACCTGGCGCGGGATGCCGCCATTCTTCAAGCAGTTCAGGGCTATGTCAGACTTAACCTTCTCGATGATCCTAAGGTCATACTCGTCAACGTACTCTTCCATGCGCGTGCCTCTTATCGCCTTTTCCAGGCTTCCGGGGTTAAGCCCCGGGAATACGGCTTCGTGGCCTCTGCCTCAGACGGCGCGGGCCAGGTGCCAGCCGCTCAGGCGGGGATCGGAGGCGCAAAGCAGACTAAGCCAAAAGCAGCTCAGGGTCCAGGGTTTCGCAGGTCCCGGGGACAGGCTAAAGCCAGCAAAAGCTCAAGGCGGGTGATTTTCCGGCCTGACTCGAGGTTTTCCTTGGCTTCGGACAATACCCGCCTATGCCGGTATCCGCCAAAAAACTCAGGCCGGGCCCGGCGCTCGCGCTGACGGGCGATAGAGGCCTGAGACCCGAAAAACCGTAAAAACCCCTCCAAGGGGAACGACAGTCCTGGCGAAAGCCCTGAAGTCCGAGAAAGCGGTTTTTTAGCCCGGAGGGAGCCCTGCCGCACGCCAGGACACGGTCTTTGAGGGAGCCGTCGGCCGATGCCGGAGGAAGGCCCCTGCCGCTGACGCTGACGCTGACGCTCACGGCGACAGCGGAAAAAGGGAACGTCAGGCCGGAACTTCCGCAGCCCGGCGCGGCCTGCAACCGGCAGGCGCGGCGACCGCCCGGCCGGCTACGCCTCCGACGGGGCGCCCCTGTCCAGTATGACGGCCGTGAACTCCGGCCGCGGCCCGAGCCTGAAAGACGGCCCGGCCGAGGCGAGCCCGCAACAGATGTTGAGGTCGGCGCCCCGGGAGCCGCAAAAGACCAGAGGCTCGCTTCCAGGCCAGGGCCCCCGCGTTGGGGCGGGTCTCCCAGGACACGGGACCCCGGCCTTCTCAGGCGAGGCCGGCGCGCTGACGCCCGCGGCCCGAACCTTTGACTGGACTTTGCGGGAAGCCGGGCTCCGGCGGCAGCTTGCGGCCCGGAGATTCAGCCGGCGGCCGGCCCCTCTTTCAGCCTCTTTTCCAGCTCTTGCAGCCACCGCTCGGTGACGCCGCAGCATTTGATTATGCTCTGACGCGGAATGCCGGTCTTCAAGCAGTTCATGGCTATGTCAGCCTTATTCTTCTCGATGATCCTAAGGTCATACTCGTCCACGTACTCTTCCATGCGCGTGCCTCTTATCACCTTTTTCCAGGCTTCCGGGGTAAAGCCCCGGGAATACAGCTTAGTGGCCTCCACCTCAGACGGCGCGGGCCAGGCGCTCACTGCTCAGGCGGGGGTCAGAGGCGTAAAGCAGGCAAAGCCTAAAGCAGCTCAGGGTCCAAGGTTTCGCAGGTCCCGTGGACAGGCAAAAGCCTGCAAAAGCTCAAGGCGGGTGATTTTCCGGCCTGACTTGGGCTTTTCCTGGGCATCGGACAATTGCCCGCCTATGCCGGTATCCGCTAAAAAATTCAGGCCGGGCCTGGCGCTCGCGCTGACGAGCGATAAAGGCCTGAGGCCCGAAAAACCGTAAAAACCCCTCCAAGAGGGAACGACAGTCCTGGCGAAAGCCCTGAAGTCCGAGAAAGCGGTTTTTTAGCCCGGAGGGAGCCCTGCCGCACGCCAGGACACGGTCTTTGAGGGAGC
>JAITRL010000232.1 GCA_031288415.1 Deltaproteobacteria bacterium
GCCTCAGCCGCACCGAGAGGATCTGCAAGTACAACAGGCTCCTCCAGATCGAGGAGGAGCTCGGGTCGGCCGCCGCCATCAGGCGGCCTTTCTGAGCGGGCGGCGGGCAGGGCCCCAGGCCTCGCCTGCCTGAGGGTTCCCGTCCGGGCGGGGTGCCTGCGGCCCTCCCCGGCGGGGGCCTCTCAAGGGATCCCGCCCTCCCGGCGGGGGCCTTTCAAGGGATCCCGCCCTCCCCGGCGGGGGCCCTGCAACGTATCCAGTCCTCCCCGGCGGGGTCATGCCAAGGGATCCCGCCCTCCCGTCGGGGTCATGCCAAGGGATCCCGCCCTCCCCGGCGGGGCCATGCCAAGGAACCCCGCCCTCCCCGGCGTAGGAGGCGCGTCCCGCCAGTGACCGCCAGCCTCCTGGAGACCATCGCCGCCTTCAGGCCCGGGGACGTCGCCCCTTTCGCCATAGGCGGCGGGGCCCTCGGGCTCGCGACGGGCGTCCTCCTGGCCCTGCGCTTCTGGCGCACTGGGTTCCTCAGGAGGCCGTCGGCCCTCTGGAGGCTCGCCTCCGGCGCGGCCGCCCTCTGGATGCCGCTGTCCTTCGCGGCGGGCTGGGGGGCCGTGGGCGCCGTTGCGGGCATGGCCTACCTGGCCCGTGCCTACGCGGGATCGGAGCAGGCCGGGGTATCGCGCTCCGCTGCAGGGGCCGTGGACGCCATGCTGGAGGAGATCCACAGGAACGTCCGCGGCTCCGGCCTGGGGGAGGAGGTCTTCCCGGAGATAGCGCGGCTGGCATCGGACGCCGCCGGCCGGGGGATCCGCCAGGGGCTCGCCGCCGATCCGGCCTACGCCGAGGCGCTGGACGTATCGCGGGACAGGAGGGAGGCCCTCCTCAGGGAGTTCTTCGCCGGGGAGGTCCGGGCGGCGGCGGAGTCCGGCGCGGCCGGCCCCTCGCCGGACGCGGAGGCCCTGTGCGAGGCCGTCCGCCCGCTGTTGGCGAGGGCGGTGGAAGGCGGCGCCGCGACGAGGATCGTGCGGGAGGCGTCCATGGAGACGTTCCGGCCGATGCTCTTCTGGGCGGTCGCCCTCTGGGCATTCCTGCTCTCCCCGTGCCTCCTGGAGGATCTCCTGCACGTCCTCTTCCGGGCCGCGCCCCGTCCGCCCGGCCTCGGCGGGCCCGGGAGCAGGGGGAGGCGCGGGGGGACCGCCCCGGACATATATCGAATTTTTTTTGACAATTAATGCCCTCCGGCCTTACAATCAGGACAGCCCCGGCGGTCGGCCGGGCTCCGGGGCCGTCTGGCTCAGGCCTTTCCAGGGTTCCGGGGCGCCAGGGGCCGGGAGGCTTCAGGGCCAGGGGCCGGGAGGCGTCAGGCGCAGGGGCCGGGAGACGACAGGGCCCAGACGCCTTGAGGCTCCGGATCCTCTCGGATCGGGAGCCTCAAGGCGTCATGAGCCGCAGGCCGTTGTCTTCGCTGTCAGCTCATGGGGACCTGCGACTCCTCCAGGAGGACCCTGGGATCCACCCTCTGCTCGGTGATGGCCTCGACCAGCCTCGCTGCCTTGTCGGCGCTGACCATGGCCAGGATCTTGCCGGCGTTCGAGCCGGGCATGGCGGTAAGTATGGCCACGGCCACCGAGTCGTCCATGCTGTTGATGAGGTTCCCGGCCTGCTCGGGCTTCATGCCCTTGAACGCCGCCACCAGGTGCTCGACCCTCTCGCTCTTAAGGGCCTCGTCGCGCTGCTCCTGCTCTTCCCTGGCCGCCTTCTGCTCCGCCAGGATCGCGTCGTTCCTGGCCAGGATCTCCTGCACCCTGACCTCGGTCGCCTCGGCGTCCCTGATCCGCTGGTTGACGTCGGCCTCTAGCTGTCGGAGGGCCTCCTCGCGGGTGTTCAGCTGCTGCTCGCGGCGGGACAGCTCGAACTCCCTGCGGGCCAGCTCCTCGGAGGTAGCCCCGCCGGGGGAGAGCGGCTGGGGCGGGGAAGCGGTCGGGGGCGGCCCCTGGCCGGCTCCCGGCGCCTGGGCCTGGGCCTGCGTCCCGGGCTGGCCGGCTGGCTGGGCGGGCTGGGGCGGTGCCTGGGGCCTCTGGGGCTTCAGGAGGACGTCGTCCCCTGGCGGGAGGGGTATCGCCTGGGCGGCGACGGCCAGGGCCGGGTCTGCCGCCTCCGCGAAGAGCACCGCCGCTCCCGAGAGCATGGAGCCCGCTGCGGGCAGGGCGGCTGCCGCCGCCGCCGCCGCCGCGGGGGCGGCCAGCGGCGAGGCCGAGGCCTGGCCGGCCTTGGGGAAGCTGGGGGCGTCCGGCTTCCACCCCCTCAGGTAGTAGAAGCCCGAGACGGCCAGGCGGGTCATCAGAACCACCAGCGCCAGGATCACCACCAGCTTGAGCCGGGAGGACTGCGCCCCGCGGCGGCCGGCGGCCGCGGCGGGGGACTTCCTGCGGCGACCGGGGCCTGCGGCGGCGCTCCCGGTGCCCGGCGCGGGGGGCAGGGCCAGGGCGGCCTGGGGCGCGGCCGGGGCCGGCTCCGGCCGTCCGGCGTCGCTGGCGACCTGCCGCCTTGCGGCGGAGGGGGAAGGTATCCTCGACTGCCTGTCGCGGCCCCTCTCCGGCGCCGCGTCTATGGTCTCCGCTCTAGTCATCCTTCTCCATCCTGTCCCTGCGGGCCTTCATCAGGGCGTGCATCTCCTCCAGCACGTTCTGCTCCTTGCGGAGCTCCTCCGCCCAGAAGGCCTCGGCCTGCTTCTCCCTGATCCTCTCCATGATCTGGCGTTCCATCACGGCATTCCGCAACGCCGCCTGCTCCTTGCTCTGCTCCCTCCGGCTCAGGGCCAGGAGCTCGGCCGCCTTCTTCAGATCCTGGAAGAGCTTGGCCAGGTACTCGCTGTACATCGCGAAGAGGGGAGGGGGTACATGCCCGCCGGCGGCGCGCTCGGAGAGATCGTCGGAAAGCCGGGTCCTGTCCGACTCCATCTGGCCTATCTTGGACTCCAGCTCGCGGATGGCGGCGATGCGCCTCGCCAGCCGGGCCGCGGCCTCCTCCTCGCGCCTGCGGCGGAGGTTGATGAGGAAGTCCATCCTGAACTTGAATGCCGCCATAGTCATGTCCCGTCTTGGTATGCGTTGCGGGGCCCGTTGACCCTGCCGGTAGCCCGGAAGCAACTACCGGGCCAGAAAATGGGGCCCCGGGCCGCGCGGGGGATTTCCCGCCGCCGGCGGCGGACGGCGGCGGCCCCGAACAGCCCACCGGGCACCCTTGGCAGCGGCGAAGATCTCCCGGGGCGGATATCCCCAAGGAAGCCGCCACGGCGGCCCCTGACGGCGCTGGGGCGGCTTCTGGAAGGCGCCCTTGTCACCCAGGCCGGCCCCTGTCAACTCCAGGTCGGCCTCTGACCGCTCCCTGCCGGCCCCAGGCCGACCCATGCCGGCCCCTGGCCGCCCCCAGTCGCCCCTTGTCTACCCCTGTCGGCCCATGCCGACACCCAACTACTCCTGTAGGCCTTGATGTCGTCTCATGGAGATTTCTGATGTCTGTTTTTTGATGATCAGATGCCGTCCTTTGGATGATCAGATGTGGGCTTTAGGAGGATCAGATGCGTTCTCTGTCCTCTGAAAAGTTGCCTTTTGGCCAGCATTTTGGCGGGATGAGAGGCCCGCCGGGAGGTAGACTTGGCCTGCTTCATGAGCCTATCAGCATGTCGATTCTTGTCCTACGGCAGACGTCAATATGCAGACAGTCTCTTGTTGGCTTCGGTTGCGGAACGGAAAGATAGGATCCAGTCCATGCCGACTACGGGCTACGGCTACGGGCTACGGCTACGGGCTACGGGATACGGGATACGGGCTACAGGCTACGGGATACGGGATACGGGATACGGGATGCATGTTGCGGAATACGAGCTATTGGATACTGGATATGTCTATGGATAAGGGAGGGAAGGGCGACCGGAGGACGGAAGGGCAAGGAAGGCCATGGGGAGGAAGGCTGAGGAAGAACCCCGGAGCGATACGGGGCGGGAAGACGGCTGTCGGCGAGGGGTACGGGCGTCCGGCCCAGAAGGTCGGCGAGAAAGGAAAGATATGGAACGGGAAAACGGTTACGAGAAGAACTACCTGCGGCTGGTGCCCGGCCTCAAGGGCTGCGACTTCGCCGAGTGCGCCCCGCGCCTGGGGCTTCGGGCTTTCCAGGGCGGCGTGGAGGTGGAGTACCTCGGCCGCGCCTACCGGGTGACGGAGGAGGGGGTGGCGCCCTTGGACGGCGGCCCGTCCGACCCCAACCACCGGAGCACGCTAATCCATTACGTCCTCTCCCCCGGGTCGGGGGAGCCTGCCGGGGACTTCCTGAGCCTGGCCCAGCTTCCGGGGGTTCTCCGGGGCAGGAGGTCGCCGGGGAGCGACTTCCTGAGCGAGGCCATAGAGAAGGCCTTCGGGGAGGACGGGGACGCGCTCTTCGCCAGGGCCGCAGAGAGCCTGGGGGGCGAGTTCCTGGGCGACCACCCTTCCGGGGGCAGGCTCTGGCTCTTCAGGGCGCTTCCCAGGATCCACATGCAGGTGGTCTTCGCAGAGGCCGACGAAGAGTTCCCTGCGGAGGCGAGGGTGCTCTTCGACTCCCACGCCACCGAGTACCTTGGCTTCGAGTGCTTGGCCTTCATGCACGGCGCCCTGGGGGACGCCCTTGCAGAGGAGGGGCAGAGGCTCAAGGGGGCGGGCTGAGGGGCGCGGGGCTGGCGGGCGGCGCGGGAGGGGAGCCGGGCTTTACGTTGCGGGGTGCTAGGCTTTTTTCTGCGGGCGTTAGGCCGGCCGCAGGCCGTCCAGATCCTCCCAAGGCCTCCCCGGCAACTGAAGCCGGGAGCCTGCCGGGCCGCCGCCTGACAGAGAGGGGACAGGGCTCCGCCCCGCCCGCCTTGTACGGAAGCCATGCGGCGGGCGGCCTCGCAGCGCCCGGGTGACGGGCCGTTGAAACGGGCGCGTGAGGCCCTGGTT
>JAITRL010000261.1 GCA_031288415.1 Deltaproteobacteria bacterium
TGCGGCGGAACGCTTCTCCGTTACGTGTCTCCGCATAAGAGCGCCTCGCATGCGGCACCCTGAGGAAGGCTATCCCCTGGCGGCTCCATGCGGAAGGCTATCCCCTGGCGGCTCCATGCGGAAGGCTATCCCCTGGCGGCGGCCCGCGGAAGGCGTTCCACAGGCAAAGGCCTGAGGAAAGCCTTCTCCCTTGCGGCGGCTGCCGGCAGCCGCGCGAAAAAAGCCCGCGAAAAGCCGAAGGATGGCTTCGGCGTCTGCGCGGGCTTTTCCCGTCAAAGCGACGGGTATTTCCTGCGAAACGTCAGGACAGCTTCAGCGGACCCTTGAGGGACGGAGGAGGGAGCGATCCGGAGAAGGGCCGCGGACAGGCGCTCCGGTCAATATTCGTCGTCCTCGTCGTCGTCATCGTAATACCCGTCCTCTTCGTCCTCGTCATCGTCCTCGAACTCGCCGTCCTCGTCTTCATCGTAGTCGTCGTCGTCATCGTCCTCGATGTATTCGTTGTACTCCTCATGAGTCAGGAGTTCGTCGAGCTCCTCGGGGGCCTGGATGAGAAGGCGGAGCAGCCAGCCCTCCTCGAAATTGTCCTCCAGGAGCACCTCCGGCGCGTCCTCGATGTCATCGTTGACGGAGAGCACCTCCCCGGTGAGAGGGCACACCAGCTGGAACAGGCTTTTCTTGTCCCGCATGATGCTCCCGAACACCTCGTCCTTGGAAAGCTCGACCCCCTCGTCGGGGAATTTTATCTTGTTGAAGTCCGTCAGGAGCTTGAGAGGCTCCTCGGTGATGCCGATGGTGGCGCAGTTGTCCTCCTCGACACGCACCCAGACATGATCAGTCGAAAACTTCAGCGTATGATCGTCCACAACTACCTCCCAGGGGTTTTCGGAACCGGCGCCGCTCCCCGGACGAAGGCCGCCTCCCTGCGGCCGGGAGCCGGAAGGGCGGCCGCAGGCGCCCATGCCCCTGGCCGCCGGAGCCTCACTGGGCAAAAAGGCAGGGGCGGCCGTCCGGGCATCCCCGGACGGGAAGGCCAGTTCCGGGCGGTTCCCCTTTCGCGGCCGACGGGAAACTCTTACTATATACTTCAGTTGAATTCAAGGAATTTTTTGCCCGTCCTCCGGATTTCCTGCCGAACGCCCCCCGCCGGGAGTCTTAGGCCCCGGAAAACCGCGCCGCTCCGCTTCCGCCGCCTGAGGCGCTCCGGCCCTCTTTGCCTTCCGCCGCCCTCCCGCCCGGTGAGCCGGGATTCCCCCCGTACGCCGGCCGGTCGCTCCGGCCAGCCTCCGGCCTGACTTTCCGGACTCCGGCCTGACTTTCCGGACGAAAGCCGGGGAAGCCCGCTCCGGAGAACCTGTTTCCCTCCGCAAAATTTCCGGTCCGCCCGTCTTTTCCGGCCGGCCTGAGATCGCTCCTTTTGCCCGAAGACATCGGCTCCGGCCCGCCGCGCCTTGCCCGCCGCGCCTCGCCGCCGCGCCTCGCCCGGCGATCGAGGCGCCTACGCCTTCCCTCGGCCTCCGGCCGGGACCGCCGGAGGCGTTGCCGCAACCTTCAGGAAGGTTCCGGAAAGTCGCGGGGGACTTGCGTTCCTTCCGCCCTTTCCCCTCCGGTTTTTTTCCCGAACGGGCGTTCCGCGGCGCGCCCGCCGATCGCCCGGGCCTGCGCCGCCGCATGCTAAAGGCGTTCGCGAGGCGCCGCGCGATCCGCCGGAGGCGGCCGGTAATGCCGTCCGCCGGCCGAGCCGCGTCTTTTCCGCGCGCGCCTCGCGCGTCCCCGGCAGCCGGTTCCCTGCGGCATCCTTGCCGTTCCCCGCTTACGCCCGCCAAGCCTTGACGCGCGCGCCGCCGCCAATCCCTCCGATTCCGGTAAATCCTGACAGGCCCGCGCTTTACCCGAAAACCGTCGATGCCTCGTTTTCCCTGAAAATCCGTCAAAGCGCGCGTTTTCAGCGAAAACGCGCCAAGCCCTCTTTCCCCCGAAAACACGGCAAAACCCTCTTTTCCCCGAAAACACGGCAAAACCCTCTTTTCCTCCAAAAACCCGTCAAGGCTCCCGCATTCCCCGAACCGTCAAGCCCCGGCTTTCCATAAAACCATCCGTCAGCGCCGGGCTTTCCCGAAAAATCCTCCTGAAGCCGCTCTTTTCCGAATAATCCTGTTCCCGCCGTTTTTCCGCGCCGTATCCGCCTGATTTCCCCTACGAAAGCCCTCCCTTCCTTTGTTTCCCTTTACCGGCCTCTTTTCGCCCTGGCTTTCAGCGCGGTTTTTCCTTTTTTTGCTTCCGTTTGCCTTTTCGCAGCCCCGGAAGCGCCATAAGCCGCGCGGAACGGAAAACCCGACGGGCCTGTCAGGGACTCGCGGCGCGCGCGCGCAAGCGGCGAAACGCGGAAAACCGAAATTGCCGGAAGCCGCAGAAAGAGGCTTCCGTGAGGCCGCGCTTCCCTCGCTCTTGTCCCGCGATGCCATGCGCCTTCCCCTTTCCTGAGCGGATCTCGCCCGAGGATATCCCTGACCGGCGGCTTACGCGCCCTCCTCCGAAGGCCTCACGGCTTCAAGTCAAAAAACTTTGCCCTGACGAGGGCGTCTCTTTCCGGCTCCCCGGCGCGATCGCGCCTGCCCGCGCGCGGAACGCCATGCCGAAATACCGGCCCCGCTAAACCGCCTTCAAGCCCGCCCCCTTCCTTTCAGATCCGCAAGGCCCGCCCCCTCCCGCGCTCCGGCAAGACCCGCGCCCTCCCTTACGCGCCCGCGAGGCTTTAGCCCTCCACTATATGCCAAGAGGCCTCCCGGCCTTCCCTTCCCGGCGCTTCGCCGGAAGAAACGGCGCCGGCCTCCCTCAGCCCGGGAGCTTCCCCGCTCTCCCCCAAAGCCGCCGCAAGCCAGCCCGGGCGCGCCCGCCCTGTCAAAAAGCCGCCGAAAATGCTATAGTCGGTCGCTCTCGGCCGGCCGGGCCGCGCCGGGAAGCCCTCCGGCCCTTTTGGCGCCGCAAGGCCGCGGCGCGGAGCGGACCCGCACAGCCATGAAACAATTCAGACTCTTCGTGAACGTCCTGGCCTACCTGACCATCCTGCCCCTGGACAAGGACGAGCGCTTCACCGCCGCCGACTTCGGCCGCTTTCCGGGCATGTACCCGCTCGTCGGGCTCCTCCTGGGCCTGTTCCTCTTCCTGTTCCGCTTCGCCCTCGCGGCGCCTGGAGTGCCGGAACAGGCCGCGGTCATCCTGATCGTGACCCTCCACGTAATACTCACGCGGGGCTTCCACATGGACGGGCTCGCCGACGCCATGGACGCCCTCCTGTCCCACCGCTCCCGCGAGGAGAAGCTCCGGATCATGAAGGATCCCCACCAGGGGACTTTCGGGGTGCTCGCGATCCTCCTGGACATACTCCTGAAGACAGCCCTTATCGGCGCCCTCTTCAGGACGGGCTTCCTCCCCGCCGCCCTCATCCTCTTTCCCGTGTGGGGACGTCTCGCCGCCTGCGTCAGCTCCGTCTTCTGCCCTTACGCCCGCCGCGAGGGGGGCTTGGGCCAGCCCTCCGTGGACAACGCGGGACCGAGGGAATTCATCGAGGCCGCCGTCTTCACGGCCGCCGTCTCAGCCTTCTTCGGCCTCGCCTGCCTTCTGGCGGCGGCCTTCGCCCTCGCCTGGAGCTTCGGGCTCGTCTTCGTCTGGAGGCGGACCTTGGGCGGGGTGACCGGCGACCTTTTGGGGGCCTCCATCGAGCTCACGGAACTGGCCTCCCTTTTTTTCCTGGTCATGGCTGTCGCCTGACGGCCCGCCGCGCGGCGGTTCCGGACCCGCAGGCCCCGGAGCCTCCTCGCCCGGAAGGGAACCGCTCCGCCTGTGCCGCTTATGACGGCCACGCCGAGGCCGAAGCGGCCATGCCCGCGCCGCGCTTCCCTGACTGCGCCGCGCTTCCCTGACCGGCCCGGACCTTCCTGCCCGAACCTTCCTGCCCGGACCGAACCGCCAGTCCGGGCCTGAAGGGCAAGCCCTTCGGGCGCGGACAGCCTGTCAGCGGCGGGAAAGCCCGTCCCCGGCCTGACCCTGAGGGCCGTTCCCCAGGACCCGCCCCCGCCTTTTTTCCCTCCGCCGCCGGAAGCCGCCCGCGCCTCTTCCGGCGTTTCGGCCCCGGGCCTTGCCCGGCGACAACCTCAAGCCAGCCTGGCCTCTACGGCTCTTGCGCCCCCTGCCGCCCAGCCTTTTCCCGCGAGGCGCAGGGGGCTGCCCCAAGAGGCCTGGCAAGTAGAAACCCATGCCCAGGAAAATCACCTTCGAGAACGGCAGCCTGAACGTCCCCGATGACCCCTTCATCCCCTTCATCGAGGGAGACGGGGTGGGGCCTGAGCTCTGGCGCGCGGCCGGCCCGGTTTTGCTCGCGGCGGCGGAGAAGACCGGCCGCGCCATATCCTTCGTCCCGGCGGAGGCCGGGGCCAAGGCCTTCGAGAGGACCGGGGCCTATCTCCCGCCCGAGACCCTGGTCATGCTCGAAAGCCACCGGGTGAGCATCAAGGGCCCGCTCGCCACCCCGGTGGGGGGTGGCATCCGGAGCCTCAACGTGGCTATCCGGCAGGCCCTGGACCTGTACGCCTGCGTGCGCCCCGTCTCTTTCGTGCCCGGAGTGCCCAGCCCGGTGAAGGCCCCTGAGAAGGTGGACATGATCGTCTTCCGGGAGAACACCGAGGACCTGTACGCAGGCATCGAGTGGCCCTCCGGAAGCCCCGAGGCCGAGAGCCTCAGGGAGTTCCTGAACGCCAGGCTGGGGACGCGGATCGCCAAAGGCGCGGCCCTGGGGGTGAAGCCCATGACCGAGGCCGCCTCCAAAAGGCTCGTGCGCATGGCTGTCCGGTGGGCCCTTAAGGAGGGCAGGCCCAGCGTTACCCTGGTCCACAAGGGCAACATCATGAAGTACACGGAAGGGGCCTTCCGGAAGTGGGGCTACGAGGTGGCGGCCGAGGAGTTCGGGGACAGGACCGTGCCCGAGGCTGAGGCGGCGCCCGCCGAGAGGAAGGTGATCGTCAAGGACCGCATCGCGGACAACATGTTCATGCAGATCCTCCTGCGGCCGGCCGAATACTCGGTGCTCGCCATGCCCAACCTCAACGGCGACTACCTGTCCGACGCCCTGGCGGCCCAGACCGGCGGCCTCGGCATGGCCCCCGGAGCCAACATCGGGGACGGGGTGGCCGTCTTCGAGGCCACCCACGGCACCGCGCCCAAGTACGAGGGCAAGGACGTCGCCAACCCTTCCTCCCTGATCCTGTCCGGGGCCCTCATGCTGGACCACCTGGGCTGGAGGGATGCCGGGGACTTGGTCCGCTCGGCCCTCAGGCAGGCCGTGGCAGACGGCCTCATGACCAACGATCTCGCCCGCCAGATCCCCGGAGCCAAGGCTTGCGGCACCGCCGCCTTCGGCAAGGCGGTGCTGGAGAGGGTCCGCAGGGACGGGTAAGCCGGGCCCGCGCGCCCCTCCCGCGCGGCGAAACACTCAGGCGCCCGGAGCGCAAGCCTCAGGCTCCTGCCGCTGCCGGACTCCCGGCCTTACGGCCTTCCGCCGTTCATGGCGTCAAAGGCTCATTGCCGTTGCCCTTGGGATCTCGCGCCGCCCGCGCAAAGCTCTAAGCAAGCCGCCGGCTCCGGCAGGTTCCGGCAGGTTCCGGCGGGCTCCGGCAGGTTCCTGCGGGAGGCCGCTCCGGCGCCGGAGGCCCCTCCCGTAGCCTGGCCGAGAGCCTCTTTCCCCGGGTTGCCGTGACCGCCGGGCGTTTTCACTGGCTTGCCCCTTGCCCAGTGCCCAGTGCCCCGCGCGCTTTCCAACGACTTGCCCTGAACGCCCGGAATCGCCCCGGATTTTTCCGGGACCCCCCAAGGCGGCCGCAAGGCCGCATGCCCCTCGCTCCCGCGGCCGCCCAAGGCTTCCCGAAGGGTTCGCTCTTTCGCCCGGGCCGGCCAGGCCAGGGGCGCCGAGAAGAGGCCGCAGGGGCCGCCGCTCGCGGCGGCCCGCCAGCCAGCCAGGAACCAGACATGCCCAGCACCTTGACTGAGAGAATCATCAAAGACCACCTTGCCGCGGGCGAAATGACGCCCGGGGCGGAGATAGGGATCCGCATCGACCAGACCCTGGTACACGACGCCACCGGCCAGATGGCACTGCTGCAGTTCGAGGCCCTGGGCCGCCCCAGGGTGAGGACCAGGCGGTCGGTCGTCTATTCAGACCACAACATTCTCCAGGTCACCTCCAACAACGCCGACGACCACGCTTTCCTGCGGACCGCGGCCTCGCGCTTCGGCATGGTGTACTCCAAGGTCGGCAACGGCATCTGCCACCAGCTCAACCTCGAGCGCTTCAGCGCGCCGGGGGAGACCCTCCTGGGGGCCGACAGCCACACGACCACGGGAGGGGCCGCGGGGGCGCTCGCCATCGGCGCGGGCGGCCTGGACGTGGCGGTCGCCATGGGGGGAAGCCCTTTTTTCCTGCCCATGCCCAGGGTCATGGGGATCACCCTCACGGGAAGCCTCCGGCCCTGGAGCACGGCCAAGGACGCCGCCCTCGAGATCCTCAGGCGCCTCACCGTCTCCGGCGGGCGCGGGCACGTGCTGGAGTTCAAAGGGGAGGCCCTCAAGGGGCTCTCGCTTACCCAGCGGGCGGTCATCGCCAACATGAGCATCGAGACGGGGGCCGTCACCGCAGTGTTCCCGTCCGACGAGAGGACTTTGGAGTTCTTCCGGCTCCAGGGCCGCGAGGCCGACTGGAAGCCGCTCGCGGCCGATCCGGGGGCGCGGTACGACTCCGAACTCGAGATCGATCTTTCCTCCATAGAGCCGCTGGCCGCCGCCCCCCACTCCCCCGACAACGTCTCCCCGGTGCGCGAGCTGGCGGGCGCGCGGATCGACCAGGTGGCCATAGGCTCCTGCACCAACTCCTCGTTCCAGGACCTCATGACGGCTGCCGCCATACTCCGCGGCAAGACCTGCGCCCCCCACGTCTCCTTAATCGTCGCCCCCGGCTCACGCCAGGTCTACTGGGAGCTGGCCAGCCGCGGGGCCCTGGCGGATCTCCTGGCGGCAGGCGCCAGGATCATGGAGGCGGCCTGCGGCTTCTGCAACGGGGTGGGCCAGGCCCCGCCCTCGCTGGGGACGTCGCTGCGCACCTCCAACCGGAACTTTCCCGGCAGGACCGGGACCCCCTCTGCCGGGGCGTACCTGGTGAGCCCCGAGACGGCGGCGGCCAGCGCGGCGGCGGGCGAGCTGACGGACCCCAGGTCCCTGGGGGCCGAGCCTCCCGTAATCGCCCTCCCGGAGAGGTTCCGGATCGACGACTCCATGTTTATCCTGCCCGCCCCCGCAGGGGAAGGCCCTGAGATCATCCGGGGGCCGTCCATCGCCCCGCTCCCGCTGTTCGGGCCAGTCCCGGACTCGGTGGAGGCCCCGGTGATGCTCGCCCTGGCCGACAACGTGACCACGGACGACATCCTGCCCGCCGGCGCGCACATCCTGGCCCTGCGCGCCAACATCCCGGCCATCTCCCGCTACATCTTCTCCAACATCGAGCCGGACTTCCACCTGAGGCAGCGGGAGGCCGGCGCCGGCTTCATCGTGGGAGGCGCCAACTACGGGCAGGGCTCCAGCCGGGAGCACGCGGCCCTCGCCCCGCGCTACCTGGGGCTTACCGGAGTCATAGCCGAGAGCTTCGCGCGGATCCACCAGGCCAACCTCTGCAACTTCGGGCTGCTCCCCCTCGTCTTCGTGAACCCCGCCGACCGCGCCTGGATCCTCAAGGGCCATACCCTGAAAATCTCCGGCCTGCGCGCCAAGCTCGCTGCGGGCGGGCATTTCGCGATCCTGGACGAGACAGTCGGCAGGGAGTTCGAGGTAAGGGCGGATGCCTCCCCCAGGCAGAGGGAGATGCTTCTGGCGGGCGGCCTCCTGGCTCAGGCGGGGGCCTCCGCAGCCTGAGCCCTTTTCCCTGGCTTGTCCGCAGGATCTGAGGGCTAAAGCGGGCCCGCCGCGGAACTGAGGGCTGAAGCGGGCCCGTTGCGGATTTTAAGAGCCAAAGCCTACCCTGAAGGCTCGCGCAGGGCTGGAGCAGATGGGGCAGGCAGGGGGCAAGGGCCTCAGTGCGGGCGGCGGACAGGGACACCCTCCTCCACGCCGCCCGGGACTGAGAGTTCCAAGGATTTGTCGCGCGCGGGCCGGGCCTCGCGCGCCGCACCGCCGCAACAGCGCATGCCCGAGGGCTGGGGCATGGTCTCCCTGTACCCGTCCTCAGCGGCCTTGCCCTGCCGAATTACGGCCTTGCAGGGAAAGGGCCGGCGCCCGCGCCGGAGAAGCCGCCTGCGGGAATGAATCGCCGCCGCGACGCGGAACGCCCGGCCTCGGCGGCCTTTTCCGCCGGCCTGGAGGATTTCGCGGCTTTCCTCCGAGCCCCCCTTCTGTCACGCAAAGGTCAGGAAAGGCGGACATGGCCCGGCGGGCCGCCCTTTTCCCGCGGCCCTTTCAAACGGCGGAGCCACGCAGGAGAACTCCTCCTTTGCAGAGAGGCCGCCCGCGGAGGGCGCTCCCCGGCTCGCGCCGGGCCCCCGCAGGCGGGGTCAGGCCTGGCCCCGCGTAAGAGACAACCGCCTATGGGCCCCTGGGAGGGAACCTGAAACAGAGGGCCCGCCGGCCGGGGCGGCCTCGCAAGCGCCGGGCGGCCCTGCGGCCCCGCGCGGAACCCGGCCAAGTCCGCTCCCGTGCCTTGCGCGGGTCCGGCCGCTCGCAGGGTCAGGCAAGTGTTTGCCGCAGGCCCCGCCGCCGCGGAGGGGGCGGCTCCCGCGGCATCCGAGGCGAAAACGGCCTGGAACCGGTTCAGGATCTTGCCTGAGATCCGGCTGCCCATCCGGCGGGTCCGCCGCATAGGGAACCCGGGGAAAGGCCCGGATGGAAACCTCCGAGACAGCGCGGGCGGCCCCGCCACGGCCGCGCGGGCAAGCCGCGGCCGCGCAGGCAAAACGGCGGCCGTGCAAGATAACCGCGGCCGCGGCGCGGCCGCAGGCGACCGGGGGCCGTACCATCCAGTCAGAGTGTCCGCAGGCCGGGGAAGGCGTATGGAACGTCACTCCTTGGCCGCCAGGCGCATGAGGCCGAAGCCTTCCCCTTTACGGCCCGGCCCTGCGCCAGACGGAGCAGGGCGGAATTCCGGAAGGCCTGCGCGGGCGCCTTCCGCCGGCTTCCGGAACCGGGCCGCGCCCTCCTCCTTGAGGACTGCCTAAAAGAGGAGCTGCCCCGGCTTCCGGGCCGAGAAGCCGCCGCCTTGCCGGGCCAGGGGCTTCAGGCCCCTGACGTCTCCGGCATAAGCCCGGCAGGCGCCCGCCCTCCCGGAGCCCGCATTCCGCTTCTCCTGTTCCCTGCTCCCTGTCTGAAACGCTTGAAGTATAGGCAATGCGTGTGGTATGTACTGGGAAAGCGGCTCATGCCGCCGCCTTTGCCGCGCGCCGCGGCGAGGGCCAGGCGCGCAGGCCCATTTCGGGCGATTAAGGGCCGGCCGGAAAGGATGCGGAGACATGGCGGATGAGATACGGCCGGCGGCTGATTTCCTGGCCGAACTCAAGGCCGGCGGGACAAGGCTTCCGGAACGGGACGAACAGGCTCTCCTCGCTCTGGAATCTGACGAGCTTGAGACAGCCAAGGCCCTCGTGAGGAAATACCCTGGCCGGGCGCAGGAAAAGCATCTGGAGTTCCTCCGCCACGATGTCCCTCAATGGAGCGAATTCGAGCAGACGGCATTCAGGGAAGTCGGCTATGAACATGAGTACGGCGGCGATGTCACGATCATCAAGACTAAGGCCGGCGGGCTCTGGCTGCGTTACCACGTCGAATACGAAGGATTCTCCGAGTCGGGGCGCTGGTTCAAGGCCCCCATAGACAGGGAAAAGGCGGAAGCCATCCAGGCATCGGAGGCCCTGAGCTGGCTCGCTTCCCTCGACTGGTATTTCCAGGGGGGATCGTACTTCCGGGACGTAAGCAAGAACTCAGGCCCGCCGCTGGCCGGGCTCTGATGGGCACGCCTTGAGCCTTCCCTGGGCGCAAGGCCGGTCCGCGAGGGCGCCGAACTCTTCGATGCGCTCATAATGCTCATAATGCTTCCGGACCAGGCGCCCGACCGCCCTGCGGGACCGTCCGGAGGCGTTCTCGCGCTCCCACCGCCGCCTGCGCCGGGAGGCGGGCAGGAACTGGCCGCCTATGCAGGGGGAACTGCGGGCCCGGCATTACAGACTGGACATGCGGAAGCCCGGAATGGAAATTCGGCGCGGCTGCAGACGATCAGACGGTCAGTTCAACGGCGCCCGAAGCCTTGTTGCAGTCAAATGTCGGTCCCTGAGCCAGGAGATCCCTGCGGTGACCGCCGGGCCGGGGAAGGCCTCTGGAACGTGACTCCTTGGCCGCCAAGCGGTTGAGGCCGAAGCCTTCCCCGTTACGACCGGGTCCCTGCGGCCGGGCGGACCGGGATTCCGGAAGGCCTGAGCGCGGCCGCCTGCCGCAGGCTTCCGTAACCGGGCCGCTCCTTCCTGCTTGAGGTCAAAGAGGAGTTGCCCCGGCTTCCGGGCCGAGACTCCGCCGCCTTTGCCTGCGCGCGGGCGAAGGCCCGGCGCGCAGGCCCTTTTCGGGCGTTTGAGGCCAGGCGGACAGGCCGCGCCGCGACAGCGGAAACGATGCGGCCGACGGCTGATTTCCCGGCCGATCTAAAGGACGGCGGCCCACGAATTTCAGGCGTGGACGAAAAGGCGGTCCTCGCCCTGGATTCTTACTAGGCCGATATCGACAAGGCCCTCATGGGGAAACACCCTGACCGGGCGAAGGAGATAATCATGAAGTACCTCGGCCCCTTTGTCCCTGACGGGAGCGACTGGGAGAAGGAGGCATTCAGGATAGTCGGGTCTGAGCGAAAGTACTGCGGCGAAGTCAAAATCCTCAAGACTACGGGAGGCGGGCTCTGGCTGGATTACCACGTCGAGTACGAAGGCTTCACCGGCTCGGGGCGCTGGTTCATGGCGCCCATTGAGCAGGAAAAGGCGGAGGCCATCCAGGCGTCGGAGGCCCTGGACTGGCTCGCTTCCCTTGACTGGTATTTCCAGGGGGGCTCGTTCTTCGGCGGGAACGTAAGCAAGGCCTCGGGCCCGCCGCGGGCCGGGCTGATGGGCACGCCTTGAGCCTTCCCCCCCCGCGCGCCTCAGACCTCCGCCGCCGCGGGCGGCCGCGGCAAAGCCTTACCTGGGCGCAAGGCTAGTCCACGAGGGCGCTGAGCTCATCTATGCGCTCATAGTACTTCTGGATCAGGCACTCGACCGCCCTGCGGGACCGTCCGCAAATGCTCTCGCGCTCCCTCCACCACCTGCGCTGGGAGGCGAGCAGGGATTGGCCGTCGATGTAGGGGGAGCGGCGGGCCCGGTTGTACAGGCTGGACATGCGGGAATCCAGCATGGAGAGTTCGGCGTCGTTGCAGATGGTCAGTTCAACGGCGCTCGAGGCCTTGTTGCAGTCGAAGGACGGTCCCTGAGCCAGGAGATCCCCTGCGGTGACCGCCAGGCAAAACGCCGCCGCCAAGGAGGCCGCTAAGAGCTGAATGCGCATGGCTTATTCCCCATCATGAAACGAGGCCCGAAGGCCGCGCAGCTTGTAGATTAACGGGCCGATTGTAGCCTAAAGCCCGCATCTCGTCAACGAAGTACAGGGCAGCTCCGCCCTTGAGGCTCAAAGCTTCCGCGGCCCCGCGCAGGCATGGTCCGGCGGCGGCGCGGCAATGCCCGGGGAAGCCTTTGCCCCGGCGAGGCCCGGCCTGCCCCGGCGCGGCCCCACCGGTCCGCGCCGCTGAAGGGATTGGCCTCTGAGGGGCGGTCCCTATGCTGACATCGGCTCTCTGAAGGCCATTTTCCAGGGCGACACCGACCGCGGAAGACAGCGCCCCAAGCCGAAGCCGACTCCGAAAATCCGCTTCCCAAGCCTGGACCGGCTCCCAAAGGCCGCTGCCCGAGCCTGGGCCGGCTCCGGAAGGCCGCTGGCTAGTGAGCAACTGCAGCAATTCGTATAATAATATACACTCTGTGGCATATGGAGGGCGCCTATGCCGCGGACAGCCGGAAAGCCCGACTTTAACGAGGAAGAAACCGCCGTTCCCAGTGGCCGGGCGAACGGCAGAACCTTTGAGGCCGGAACGGTCCGGAGAGCCCGGATTATCCTGGCTGCGGCAGACGGGGAATCCGACGTCGCCATGGCCGCCAGGTTGGGGATCACCGTGTTCGCCATCGGAAAACGGAGGTGGCGGTCCATAGGGGAAGGGCCCTAAGGCCTCAGCGGCCGCCCCCGCTCCGGCAAGCCCCCGAGGCATGAACCCGCCGAGACAAGGAACGCCGTTCTTTCCAGGCCGGAGGAGTCCGCGCCCGAGGGACAGGCGTCACGGGACGGAAAGGCGCCGTCAAAGGCTTCTGGCATATCGGGCGGCAAGGCGCGCCGCGGTTTGAGGGCCGAAGGGACATGCCTCCGGAAGAAGCGGGGCCGGCGCGCAGGCGAAAATCCCGATCTTGCCGGAAAAGCCGCCGCGTGGCCGGGTCATGTCTTACCGCCGGAAGAGGCCGTTATCCTTGGCATGGACGGGAAGCCGGGCATACATGCCCTCGGGCGTTCCGCGGGCCATGCGGGGACAACCGCCGGAAAGACGGTTCAGGGGCATGGCGGGGCATGCGCTCGTCACGGCGCCCTTGACATGTCCGCGGCTTTGGACGCGAAGCCGGAAATGTCCCGACCCTTTTGGCCGGGAGGAAGAGAAGGACAGGATTCCTGGAGTCCATGGACAAGACAGGCTCTTCAGCGCCCTGAGGATCAGGCCGTTCACGTGAACATGGACAACCGCCGCATGCGCGGGAGCCGCGGCGGACGGCTTGCCGCCCATCCCGGCGCGCGCTTTCTCTTGCCCCCGCGCCTGAAGGCCGGCTGAACACTGCGGGGATCCGGTCCGGAATAATATCCGGGAAGGCTTTGAGAGGCGGAAGCAACAAAGCCTGGAGGGGCAGGCGATCAAAGACTTCCGCGAGGCGTATGGCTTGGACACCAAGCCCTTTGTCCGGCGCAAGCGGGAAGTGAAGGGCGGCCGGCCCGGGAATACCGCGAAAAACTTATGCAGCTAAGCGCTAGGCCGGGGCAGGCTCCGGAAAGCCGCTGGTTAGGCCTGGGCCGGCTCCCAAAGGCCGCTGCCCATTTCGGCAACGGCACCGGAAGGCCGCCGCCCAGGCCGGGGCTGAGCCGTCAGGGCTATACCAGAGGCGGGACATGCCTGACCTCTAATCGTTGCCCCGGCGGTCGCCTCAGCAGTCTTAAGGATATCGGCAACGTTGGCTACGGGCTTGCTCAAGCCTCGACCGGGCATATGGCAAGGCTGCTGCCTCACGCTTCCTCAGGCTGCCTCAGGCCCTCGTTTGCCTGGCTACCCCCTCAGGCCGCCGAGGCTGCCGTTCCCCGAGCCCGGGCCACTTTTCCTGTGACCTTTTACGGCCTTGCCATAGGCGTTCACCGGCAATGCGGGCTTGCTGCCCTTTGCAATGACCGGCAGCGGCAAATGGCAGGCAAGGCCTCAGAGCCCTGATTGCCCCGCAGACCCCTCTTGCCCTGCAGCCTCCTCCCGATGCCGCGACAGCCACTCCTCGCGCCCGATGCCCCTTTCCCTGCGGTCCTTGACGAAGGCGGCCAGGTCCTCTCCGCGAAGGCCGCAACGCGCCCTTTCGGCCATCGCCTGAAGACTCGCGGCCTCCTCCGGGCTTATCTTTTCCGCGGCCTGGCAATAAGCGAGATAGCTGTCCATGACCAGGGCGGCCTTGTCGCAGTAGCGGTAGTTGAAAGTGTTCGTGTCAACGCCTCCCTTTAGACGCCGCTCCTGTGGGGCCTCTCCCGCCTCATGGGGCCCGCCGGCCGCAACCGAGTCGGGCGGGTCCGGCCTTCCGGGAGGGGCGTTCGCTATGTCCTCGTCCTCAGAGCCGCCCTTGGCGTCTCCGCATACGTCTTGACGGTCGCCTCCGCAGCCGTCTTCCCTGCTTTTCGCGGCACTATCTCTCACGCCGCCCCCCCCGGCTTTCCTCCGGCCTCCGCCACCGGGGCCTCCAGAGGAGGCGCCGGCTACGGCGAAACTCCGGCCGCTTCCTCCGGAATCCCCCGCCTCGACAGCCGCTGCGGCGCCCTCGCCATGGACCCCGGAAAAACCGCCGCCGCCGCCGTAAACACCCCCTCTTCCCTCGCCGCCTCCCTCCTCGATGACTCCGAAGAAACCCTCGCCGCCGCCCTCGTCACCGGCGCTGGAGTAACCTTTGCCGCCGCCCTCGTCACCGGCGCTGGAATAACCTTTGTAGCCTCCCTCGCCTTCGGCTCCGGAGAAACCGTTGCCGCCTCCCTCGCCTTCGGCTCCGGAGAAACCGTCGTCGACGCAACCCTCGTCGTCGGCTTCGGAGAAACCTTCGCCGCTGCTGTCCTTCCCGGCCACGGGACCGTCATCGCCCTCTCCTTCGCCTTCAGGGCCCGGGCCGGCCAGTGTCTCGCGGAGACCTGAGCCGGCCACGGCGAGAATGCTTTTCACTGTGCGGCCGTCTATCCACATGAGCAAGGTCTCCGCGGTGGAGAGGGCTTTCTGGAGGAAGGCTTCCCGCAGGAAGGCCGTGACCTCCTTGTTCCGAGCGGCCCGGGAGTAGTTCTCCCGCAGGTGCCGCTCGACGATCAGGGCCCCCGACGACCGGATGCGCCCAGTCATCTCCCTGGCGGCGGCCTGGCTCAGGCCCGCTTCATCCTCAAGAAGCCTCTCGACAGGCTCCGCGCGCCTCCTGAACCACGCCTCCGCCTCCGCCGGATCCTGCCTGGCCTTGCGGAGGGCGGCGGGGGGGATCATGCGCGGGTCGGAGAAGACCCTGACGAAGATGTCACGCATCTCTGGCAGGAGCGGCACGGCCAGGAGCGTGCGGAGGCCGTACAGGGCCGGGGAGAGCCAATCCGAACCCTTGGCGAAGCCGCCCAGCAGTGAGTCGAGATCCTTGAGCGTGGAGGGGGCCGTGCCGTTGCGCGCCAGGTTCAGGGAAAGGCTGCCGGGCAGGTACTTCGGCCCTTGCGGGCCCCGGGAGCTCTCGGCCGCGAGGGACCCGAACTCCCTGGCCAGGTGCCCCAGAAAGCCGGAAATCCCCGAGAGGAGACCCGCGCGCGCTGAGGCGTCCCCGCCCCGGAAAAGCGATCTCGCGGTGTAGGTCTCCGCCAGGAAGCCCGCCACCTCCCTTGCCGACACGGGGCCGCCTCCGGCCCTGCGGGAGGCGTACAGGAACGCCAGCAGATAGAACCGCCCCACCGGGCCCGGGTAGTCCGAAAGCCGCGGGGCCGTGGGAAGCATGAGGTGCCTCTGGAGATCCCGGCAGTCGATCTCCGAGGCGGGGGTCGAGGAAGTCAGCTCGGCCAGAGCCTCGCGGCGCCGCGAGAAGATCTCCTGGGAGCCCAGGGACTTGCCCAGGGGCCAGTTGACCACCACTGTGGGGATTACGCCCGGCTTCATGTGGCCGTGGCGGCCCACCCGGCCCACCAGGTTCCGGAACTCGTTGGGGGTGAGGGACTCGATGGTGCAGGCGTTCCGGTAGCGGCTCCGCGGCCAGGCGACGTTCTCCAGGAAGAGCGCGTCGGCGGGCAGGTTCACGCCGTAGGAGATGGTCTCCGTGGCGCACAGTATGAAAGGCTCCCTGGGCACGGGCTCGAACTTCCTGTACCCGTCGGCCATGAGCCTGCGGGTCTCCCGGGAAAGCCCGCTGAGGTGGAAGAAGACCCCCTTGGCCGCCGCCTCCACGTAGAACCTGGTCGCCTTCTCCCGCGCCCCGGACCGCACGAGGCTGTCCTCAAGCTCGCGCAGGAAAAAACCGTCCTCTACGACTCCCGGCACCGGGCTGCGCCCGAAGCGCTCGACCGCCCTTCTCGCGAAGGCGGTAAGGGACACCCCTGAGCAGGAGGCGTAGATGATCTTCTCGTGGCCTGGCATCCAGCCGTCCAGGGCCCCCATGAACTTCATGCCCCCCTCCCGGTCCAGGAGGAAGTCGGCGGGCGAAAGCGCGGGGTCGGAGATCCTGCCCACGTGGAAGGGCCGCGCCCTGGCCCGGGGGCTGGTGGGCTGGATATAGGTGAGCAGCCTCTGCGGCCTCTCGAAGACCGAAAGCACGAGCGGACCCCAGCCGGCAGGAGCCTGGAAGTCCGGGCGCCTGGCGGCCTCATAGACCGAGTCGGCGGGCCGGGAGCCGGCGGCCCGTACGGAGGCGACCGCCGAAGCCGGAGCGGCGGGAACCTTAAGGCTCCTCGGGAACCCCGGGCTCAGGGAAAGATCCGCCGCAGGTCCCTTCCCGAAGGCAGAGAAGGCGGGGGAGAAGGCGGAGGCGGCCGGAGCGGCGGAAAAGTCAGGGTCA
>JAITRL010000037.1 GCA_031288415.1 Deltaproteobacteria bacterium
CCGCCGGTAACTTGGACCTCGGCCTCTGGCTACGCAGGCCCCGGCAGCAGGCGACTTGCAGCCTGGCCGCAGGCAGCGTGAATCTCGGCCGCAGGCAGCGTGAATCTCAGCCTCAGGCAACGCGAGCTTCAACCGCGGACGGCGGGAGCCTGAACCGCAGGCGACTTGGACCTCGGCCGCAGGCGGCGTGAATCTCAGCCTCAGGCTGCCCGGACCCGGTCGCAGGCGAAACAGGGTTTTAGGTCAGCCCATGACCCGGCTCAGCCCCGCCGGCCTCTTCGGACCAATCCGGAGGGGCCGGCGGGGCTTTAGTTTCCTCTGCGGGGTACGGCGGAGGGCCACGGCGGGGCGGGTTGACCGCGCAGCGGCCTTCCGCCGAGCGCCGCCCGCCGCCTGGCGCGGGCCGCCGCCGGCCCCAGGGCCGCGGAACCTCAGGCCCGCCCCCGGCGGGGAGGTTTTAGGGAGTAGGGCCTTGGAAGCGCGCCTCAGGCGAGCTTCCGCGGAAGCCTTTTCCCCGGCGGATCGCTCGCGGTCCGGCGGATTAACGGCGCTCCGCCGGTCCGGGCGAAGGCTTGGCCGGGGCCTTGCCCAGGCCGCGCGATGAAGGCCGCCGCCCGGGGCCGGCGCCGCTGCCGGCCAGGAAAGGCCAGGCCCCCAAAAGGGCGGGGTTCCGGGCGGAGGGCAGGCCGCGCGCCCTGACGATGAGCCTGAAAGTCTTCGCGGGGAGCCTGTTCGGCGCCGGAAGGCGCCGGCCGCGCCGGAGCTCCCGCAGGGGGAGGTTCCGGTGAAAAGATCCGTGGTTTCTTGACAAGGCGGGGTTTAAGTGCAAATTTGTCCGCGTCGCCCTGCGGGCGACGTCGGCGCCCGGCGTCTGAGTGGCCGCGGCCGCCGCCTGCGGCCGCTGACGCCGCCTTAGACTCGGCCGCCGCCTGCGGCCAGGCATCGGCCGTTGCCTTCTCCTCTGCCTCAGTCTTCGGCTCGGCATCAGCCGCCGCCTGCCCCTGAGCCTCCGCCCGCACGGTCTCCAGCGGGCTTCCCCGCAAGCGGGGGGGGGCGCGAGCCCGCCCCCCGCTTGCGCTTCCTTGTCAAGCCCCCCAGGCTCCAAGGCTCCAGGCCAATGGCCCCGGAAGCGGTTTCGGGCCGCGGGCGGGACAATATTCAAAGGCCGCCGGCCGCCGGCGGAATTGCCTGCAGCGGCCGGCGGGATCCGCCGGCGGCCGGCGGGCGGAAGAAAACACCCAATGAAAATTTTCGACGACAGGCGCAAAACCGTTTTGGAAATGCTCTGGGGCCTCGCCAGACAAACCGATCCTTTCCCCGCCGTGCTGGGCTTCTCCGCTCAAGACATCTTCTATCCCGAACCGAACCCCGTGGACATCGGAGCCTGGGCCAGCCGTTCCGCCGGCATCCTTAAGGATGCGGGCGAGGGGCTGCTGCAGGAAGCGGCGGAGTGGGCGGCCGCCGCGGAGGGCGCAAGCCCGCCGCCGGACATAAGCGACGCCCGCCATGGCAGCGGGGAGGCCCGTCATGGGGGGGCCTTCGCGCTGCGCCGCCTTCTGGAGGCGCTCAGAAGGTTCCCGGGGGTCAGCCCCGAGGTTTCCTCAGGCCCCTCCGAATCCCGCGACGCCATTTCCTCGGCGGCGGTCGAACTCATGAGCGCGGTGGCCGAATGCCTTCGCTGCCTGAAGGCCCCCGAGAGCGCCATGCTGCTCCATGTAATGGCGCACTCCGAACGGAAGCGCGCCCTGGGCCACTCACACCCCGGCGTGGCGGAGTCCCTGACCGGCATTGCGGACTCCCTGTGCGACATGGGCAGGTACGGGACGTCCTTTCCGGCGCGCGAGGAGGCCCTCGCCATACGGAAAAAGGCCTTCGGGGCGGGGCATCCGAGTTCCCTGTCCTCCCTTCATGACCTGGCGGAAACCCATTTCCAGGTCGAGGATTTCGGCCGGGCGCGGGACCTTATCAGGCGGGCGGCTTCCGGGCGCAGGAATTCCCTCGGGCCGCGGCACCAGGATACGGCCGAGTCCGTCGCCATCCTTGCCTTATGCGAGATGGAGTGCAAATCGGCCGGACAGGCCATCGCTGTCCTGGAGCAGGGGCTTTCCGACGCCAGTCAGGCCCTGGGGCCCGGCCATCCCGCCGTCCGCAAGTCAGCGTCCTTTCTGGCCAGCATTTACTGGAAGAACAACGATGACAAAAGCGCCTATGAACTGAGGGTTTCCATGCTCGCGAAGAGGCGGGAGCGGCTGTTTCCCGGCGGCCGGCAGTCCCCTCTGGCCGCCGCCTTGGCCGAGCCGTGCGGCGACGACGAGTTTCGCGCCCTCTCCGGCGGGGACCCGGCGGCCCGGGCCAGTCTCCTGGGCGACAGTCCCCAGGCGGCTTTCGCGGAAGTCTTCAGGTCGGCCGCCTTTGCCATCGAGACCCGCGCGTTCGAGTCCAGGCTGCCCCCGTCTGCCGCCGGGCGCCCCGCCCGGCCGCCGGCCCTGACGGAGGCTGGCGGAAAGCCAAACGTCGGCGGCGGCCCGGAGAGGGACTTCATGTGCGGAGAGGCCTTGTTCGGCCTGGGGGCGATCATGATCGCCTCGCATTGCCACGGGGAGGCCCTCAAAGCCCGCGTGAAGGCCTTAGGGATAGCGCACCCGGACACCGTCTTCTCGCTCCTCGCCATGGCCGAGGCGTTCCTGGCCGCCTGCGATCCCATCCACGCCCGCACGTTCGCCAGTCTCGCCTGGGAGGCGCTCGTGCCGAGCGGCAAGCCGCAGTGGACGGACTCCGAGACGGAACTGGCGGCCCTGGAAAGGCTCGCCGCGATCCAGATGGCCGCGGCTGATCTCGCGAGGCACGCCGCGGTCCTGGAGAGGCTCGTGTACGTGCTGGACAAAAGGCTCGGGCGGGGCCACCCGCGTTCCCTGCGGCACGCGACGGCCCTGTCGGTGCTCCACGCGTTGAACGGCGATGCCGCCAAGGCCCGTAAGTACCGCGAGCTGTCGCTGGAGGCCCAGCGGCGCCTGCGCGGAGGCGGTTGAAAGCCTTAGGCCCGGCTGATTCCGGCATTTTTCCCCTAAGCGGCAAGGCTCCTGCCGTGAGGGAAAGCGTACCCGCGCGGGAAATCGTCATCGGCCGGCCCTGGCTTGACCCGAGCCGGCCGGAGAGGCCGGGCCCGCCTGCACGGCGCCGGAAGGTTCGGGACCGGGCGGGCGGCCCGTCTGCTCCACAGGCCGGCCACGCCCCGGAGGGCCGGGCGGGAACCCGAATACGATTTTCGTAACCGGTCAGGAGCCCTTGGCCGGTCAGCCCGAATCAGGATTGCCGCCCTCAAACCGTAAAATTCGAAACACTCATGTTTTCCTTGCGTCAATGGGGACTGGGCGCTACACTCCAGGACATCCGACAAGCCTGTCACGGGAGCAGCCCGCGGCCGCGCCTCCGCCGGGGGGCCTGCGGCTTTCCTCGGCGGCCCGCCCGCTTCCGGGAGCTTAAGGCGCCTCATGTACCGCAGGGCACACCCTGTTTCCGGCCGCCGCCGGGCGATGCGGCCGCGCCGCTCCCGCCGCGCCGCTCCCGCTGACCGCCCCGTTTGCCGGGAGAGCCTGAGGCGGTCCCCGCATCCGCTCTTTCGATTCCCCGCAGGTTCCCGTCCCGGAAGCGCTTCCGGGCCATGACCGTGTCCATTTCAAAGTCCGCCGGCCGTTGGCGGAACAGCCTGTCTCGGCCGGCCCAGCGAGCGCCCCCTAATGAGGATATTAGAAGACTGGCGCAGGGCCGTTTTAGAAATGGTCTCAGGCCTCATCGATGACCTTCCGGATTCCCCCATCTTGCTGGCCGTGCCTTTCACAGGCTTCCCCCCGCCCGAAAAGGGCTCCGGGAGGGAGGTCAACGCCTGGGCCGGCAGATCCGCCTCCCGCATGGACTCCGGCGCCGTTGAACTGCTGCGGGAAGCGGCGGGGTGGGCTTCCGCCGCAACGGGGGCAGGCCAGCTCCAGGACATAAGCGATGTCAGCTCTGCCTGCGGGGATGCGCGCCATGGCCCGGACTTCACGCTGCCACGCCTTCTGGAGGCCCTCAGGAGGCTCCCCGAGGCCGGCCCTGAGGTTTCCTCTGGCCCCTCCGGTTCCTCCGGCGAGGCCTCCCCTGCCGCGACCGGGCTCTTGACCGCGGCGGCCGAATGCCTCCGCACCCTGGCGGCCCCGCGGCGCGCCCTGTATCTCCATGCCAGGGCGGGAGCCGAACGGGCGCATGCCTTGGGCGCCTCCCACCACAGCGTGGCCGAGTCCATGACCGGCATCGCGGACTCCATGTTCCGCATGAGCATGTACGGCGATGCCTTCCCGTTGCGCGAGGAGGCGTATGCCATCCGCAGGAAGGCCTTCGGGGCGGGGCATCCGCGCTCCCTCGCCTCCTTGCATGACCTGGCGGCCGCCCATGCCCAGGCCCTGAATTTCGGCCGGGCGCGGGACCTTTTCAGGCAGGCGGTTTCCGGCCGCAGGAAGGCCCTCGGGCCGGGGCACCCTGACACCGCCGAGTCCGTCATCTTCCTGGCCCTCTGCCACATGGAGCTCCAGCAGCTCGGACGGGCCAGCGAGATCATGGAGAGAGGGTTCTCGGACGCCCGGCAGGCCCTGGGGCCCTGCCATCCCGCCGTCATCAGGGCCGCGTCCATGCGGGCCAGCCTCTTCTTTCTGCAGGGAGACTGCGACGGCGCCCTGAAAATGAGGGTCGCGCTGTTCAATGAAAGGTGGGAGAGGCTGCGGCCCCTCGGCCGGCTGACCTCCCTGGCCGCCGCCATGTCCGAGCCGCCCGGCGAAGACGAGTTCCGCGCCCTCATCGGGGGGGAGACGGCGGCCCGTGCGCGGCTCCTGGGCGACAGTCACCAGGCTACCTTCGCGGAAGTCTTCAGGGCGGCGGCCCTTGACGTCGAGATCGGCGAGATCAAGCGGGACGGCAAGACCCGCGCTGAACTGGCGGCTTTTATGTCTGCAAAGGGCGGCTTGCGCTTAAGCTCCCGCCCGAAGGTGGCCTGCAAGTTAGGGGCCGCCATGTGCAGCATGGGGGCGGCGCTGCTCGCGGCGACCGCTTACACGATGGCTGTCAGAGCCAACTCGAAGGCGTTAGGGTTGGCGCATCCTGACACTGTCTTCTCTGCCCTCGGCCTGGCCGCGGCGCATGTCATCGGTTGCGTGCTGCCCGATGCCGACAGGTTCGCCGAGTACGCCTGGCAGGCCCTCAAGAAGCGCGGGAAGCCGCAGTGGACCGACCCCGAGCTGGAAATTGAGGCGCTGGAAAGGGTCGCCGCGATCAAGCTGGCCTCTGGGGATCTCGCGGGGCACGTGGCGGCCCTGGAGAGGCTCGTGACCCTGACGGTCAAAGCCTGCGGGCGGGCCCACCCGCGTTCCCAGCGGCATGGGGCGGCCCTGTCGGTCCTTCACGCCCTGAACGGCGACGCGGCCAAGGCCGAGAGGTACCGCAAGCTGTCCCTGACGGCCGCGCGGACCCGGCATGGCGGCGGCGGAAAGCATTAAGGCCGCGGCGGGGCGCCCGAAGGCGGCCCTGGCGGCGGAAGCTCCCGGCCCGCAGACTGCACGGCCGGCTGATTCCGGAGCGTTTCCGCAAAGCCGCAGAGTTCCGGGCGTGAAGGACAGCGTATCCGGTCAAGGGTTCGCCTGCGGCAGGGCTTGACTTGAGTCGAGTCGGCCGGAGAGGCCGGATCTGCCTGTACGGCGCAGGAAAGCCCCGGAACGGCCTGCCGCGGCCGGATCCCCTTGGAGGCGAGGGACATGGGGTTCCCGGAGCGCGCCTTAATTACCCGCGCCTGGATACCGAATACCCGCCCCCGCCGGGCGGGACCGGCCGCACCTGCCGACGAAGCGGCGGCCCTCCCCGGGCCCAGGCGCCGGGGAGAGTGCCGTAAGACCGCTCCACGCAACGGTTTCAGCCATTGAACAATCCCTGCGGAACGGTCCCTCGGCCTGCCTGGCGCCCGGTTTGCTCCGCAAGTACGCAAAGCCCAGGATGGTCGGGCGAAAACGGTAAAAAAAATCATGGTTTGCCGTACGGCGGACTTTTGCAGGGAGGAACCGGACATGACGAACACATCGGTTATCACGGCGGCAGCGGACAGGAAGACCGGACACCCCGGTTCCAGGATGGCCATGCTGGCCATGGCGGCGGCCGCGGCCTGCCTGGCCGTCGCGGGAGACTCAACCCCGGCCAAGGCCCAGAGAGGCGGCTTCTCGGTCCAGTCCCCGGACGGGACCTTCAGCTTCGGCGTCAACTTCGACGATCTCAGGGGCGCCATGAGCGGCGGAGGGGGGGGCGGCGGCGACACCTACATCAACAACACCTACATCGACGAGACGACTGTCCACCGGGGCGGCCCCGACCCTCGCCGGCGCCGCGGTCCCGGACATGTCAGGCATAACGATGGCGGCCGGCGCGGCGGACCCGGGCATGTAGGGCATAACGGCGGCGGCCGGCGCGGCGGCCCCGGACATGTCGGGCAAAACGGCGGCGGCCGGCGCGGCGGCCCCGGACATGTCGGGCAAAACGGCGGCGGCCGGCGCGGCGGCCCCGCTCAGGCGGTCCGGCACGGCGGCGGCAGGGACGGTTCCGACCGCGGCCACGCGGGGGGTTCCAACGGCAGGAAACGGAACCGCCGGTAACTTGGACCTCGGCCTCTGGCTACGCAGGCCCCGGCAGCAGGCGACTTGCAGCCTGGCCGCAGGCAGCGTGAATCTCGGCCGCAGGCAGCGTGAATCTCAGCCTCAGGCA
>JAITRL010000132.1 GCA_031288415.1 Deltaproteobacteria bacterium
GTTTCTTTTGGGGTTGCGCGTTGGGACCCGCTGGGGGCTTTCCCGCGGGGGGGGGGGGGGGGGGGGGGGGGGGCTGCGCCGCCTCCACGCCGCCCTCGGCGTCCCCGGAAGAAGGAGGCATGAGAATCTGGGCGTCGGGTTCGGGCAGCTCGGGCGGGTCATCCTCAATCAGCGGCCCGGTCTCCTCGGGGCGGCAGGCCGTGAGCGTCTCCTCGTAACGTTCCCGGAGGGAGGCCAGCTCCCTGCGGAGCCCGTCCTCCAGGCCGGGATCGAGCCCCGCCGCCGGGTCTTCCCCCGATATCGCCGAGGCGGCCCGCCTGAAGCCCGGCGCGAGCAGGAAGAACAGGAAGACCAGGAACAGGAAGGCCAGGAGGGCCGCGCCCGCCATGCGCAACAGCCCCGGGCCGGCCGCGGCCTCCGGCGCCGCGGCGGCCGGCGGCGCGGCGTAGGCGAGGGGCGGCGCTGCCGGCGCCTCCTCATAAGGGCCGGGGTAAGGCTCAGGCTCCGGCACGGGGGGCGGCGGCGGGGGCGCGGCCTGCGGCTCAGGCTCCGGAGGCCGGGCCCAGCAGGCGACCACGGGGCTTTTGCCCACCACGTAGACGATCTCGCGGCCGGGGAGACCCGCCGCCGCCGCCGCCAGCGCGGCGGAGAGCCGGGAGAGGAGCCGTGCGGCGGCCTTGGACTCCGGGGAGGGGGCGGAGGCCAGCCTGGCTCCCAGGGCCGCGAACTGGGAGGCCCGTTCGCCCAGGGCCCTTTCTGCCTCTTCCCGCTCGCGGCCTTTGAGTGCGGAAAGCTCCCGCGGTATGCCCTCCAGCGGAGTGTGCCACCCGAGGGTGCCGCCCGGGCCCGCCCGCGGCTCGGCGAGCGTGAGGGCTGCCTCCCGGGGCAGTTCCCTGGAAAGCATGCCGGAAAGCAGGGCCCAGTCCGCCTCGGGCGAGAACGGCGGCCCGGCGCCCTGAACTCCGCCGCCGGGATCATCCTGGAGGCCTGCCTGCCCAGGCGGCAAAATTATGTAGGTGAGCAGCTGATCAGCCATGGTATTCCAGCATATCACGCCGGGACCGGGAATCAAACCGGGAATGTCCGCCGGGGCCGCGGAAACCGGAACGGGCAAAGCGGCGGCCACGCCCTGCGGAAGCGACGCATGGCTGCCAGGAGGTCCGCGGCGGACCGCGCCGCAGGGCAATCCCCCGGGGAAACGCGCCGGTCCTTGCATCGCGGGAATTCCGCCGAAAAGGGCGGAACCTGCCTCAGGCTTGCGGGGGCTGCGGCAGGCCGCGTTACGCCGCGGCCCTCAGGGCCCCGGCGTTTGGAGCCGCGGCCGGGCTCATTTCGCCGAACGGCTCGCCGCGCGGGGAGCCCGGTTCGACGGGCGGCTTCCCGCATGACAGAGCATATTCGGCCGGACTGGGACCCGCGGCGCGTAATACCCGCCGCGCGGGGATTTCCGGGTCTTCCTGATCCCCGCGCGGGACTTCCCGCGCCGCAGGACCCTTGGGGGGGAAGCCTCCCGGCGGCGCGTAAGCCTTGCGCCTAGCCCATGTAAGTGAATTTCGTGTCCAGCTGCGGGCCGCTCTCGTTTTTCAGCACGCAGCTGGCCACGGACTTTCCGGGCCTGCAGATTACCCTGGCCCTGTTGAAGCCCTTCCCCTTCTGGCAGCGGGCGCCGTTGTCCTGGATGGTGACGCCCCCCCCGGAAAGCGAGGCGCGCCCCGTGGTGGTGCAGGTATCGAGCGGCTTGCGGGTTCTCCGGTCCGTGATTTCCACCCGTATGGAGGCGTTGCCGTTCGAGTCGAAGCAGTAGTAATAATACAGCGGGTTGCCGTAGGTATCGACTATTCCCGCGTCGGAGCGCCAGCAGCCCTTCATGAAGGACACGTCCTTGGCGCCGGGCGGTATCCTCAGGCCCCCTCCCTTCTTCTGGGGGCTTTCGGCGGGCTTGGCCGGCGGCTTGGCGGCGGGCTTGGCGGATGGCTTCGCGGCGGGATCCTTCTTGGGCTCGGGGGCGGCCTTGGGCTCCGGGGGCTTTTCGGGCTCAGGGGGCTTCTCGGGTTCCGGCGGAGGGGCGGCCTCCATGGCCAAGGGGGCGTCCCCCGCCGAAGGGGGCGGCAGGAACGGCTCGCCGGGCGGGTCGGGGAGTTCCGGCGGCGCCTCTTCCGGGGGCTGAGGCTTGTCAGGCCGGCAGGCCGTGAGGCTGGAGAGGTAATCCTCCTTAAGCCCGGCCAGCTCCGAGCGGAGCTCGGCCTCCCGCGCCAGGTCCGGGGCCTCTGCGGCCGAGGGCGCGGCGCCCCGCGCCGCGCGGAAGACCGGGGTCAGCAGGTAAAACAGCAGGAGCGCGGCCAGGAACGCCCCCAGGGCCGCAAGGCCGGCCCGCAGGTATCCGGGTCCGGCGGCCGCGCCGCCTGCCGGGGCCGCGGCCAGGGGCAGGCCGGCGGCGGGCTGTCGCGGCCCCTGCACGCCCTGAGGCGCGGCCTGGGGAAGCCCGGCCGAGGCCTCCGCCTCGAAGGTCCTGGGCAGCCGCCAGGCGGCCAGGATTGGGACGCCTCCCACCACGAAGATCTTTTCCTGGACGGGCGCGCCCGCCGCGGCCGCGGCCAGGGAAGCTGCCAGCCGCGACAGGAGGGCCGCCGCGGCCCGGGTGCGGGGGGCGGGGTCAAAGGCGAGGGAAGCCGCCAGGGCGGAGAGCTCGTCTGCCCGCAGGCCCATGACCCGCATGGCCTCGCCGCGCTCCGGCACCGGGAGTTCCGCAAGCTCCCTGGGCACGCCGGGCGCTGAAGTGCGCCACTGGACCGTGCCGGCGGGCCCTTCCCTGGGCTCGGCCACGGTCCGGGCGGCCTCAGGGGGCAGGAGGCTCAGGACGTAGAGAAGGTCAGGCCATACCGCGTGGAGCGGCAGGGCGTTGCCGGGAAGCCTGGTGGTGGCGATGATCTGGGCAGTCATGCGGAAGTTCCGCTTCAGGGGGGAAGGCCGGGCGATCGCTCGCTGGCGGCGTGGGGCGCGCCTCAAGGCGCGCGCAGGGGCGCGGCGCCAGACGTGGCCTCAAGCGCGCCCGGGCAAGCGGCGCCAGACGTGTCCACAGGCGCGCCAGGGCAAGCGGCGCAAGACATCTCCCCAAGCGCGCCTGGGGGAAGGCGGCGGGCGGAGCTGCGAAAAGCCGGCTCCGGGGGCGAAGCCCTATCCCTCGTTCGGCCCCAGGTAAGTGAATCTGGTCTCCACGGGATCCCCGCGCTTGCTTTGGAGCAGGCATTGGGCCTTGTTGCCCTTGCCGGGACTGCATAGCACGCGGGTCTCGGAGAAGTCCGGGGCCTCGGCGGGGCATTTGGCCCCGCCGTCCTGGATGAGAAGCTCCCCCTCCCGGAACTCGGCCTTCCCGGTGGCCGCGCAGGAGAACCCGGGGCTTCCGGGCTCGCCCTCGACCTCAACACTGACCTTGGCCTCGCCGGCGCTCCCGAAACAGTAGACGTACACTATCGGCTGCCCGGAGGCGGCGGCCTTAAGCCCGGCATCGGACTTCCAGCAGCCTTCCAGGAAGCCCACCCATTCCCCGGACTCGGGCAGCTGGAGCTCCGCTTCCTTGGCCGGGCCTTCCGGGGAGTCCCCCGGCAGGGAGGCGGGGATTCCAGGAACGGGGGTTTCGGCGCGGGCCGCCGACTCCGGGCTGCAGGCGGCGAGCAGGCCCGCGTAACGTTCCTTGAGGGCTCTGAGCTCCGCCCGGAGAGAACTTTCCCGATCGTCGGAAGGCGCGGCGACGAAGGCCTGGGGCACGGCCAGGGCCGCTTTCCGGAAGCCCGGGGCGAGCAGGAAGACAAGAAGGAGGAGCAACAGGAAGGCCCCCAGGGCGGCGAGGATCCCTTTAAGAATTCCGGAGCCCGGAGCGGGCGCCGGCTGTCGCGCGAACGCCTGCGGGGGCGGGAGGGGCGCCGCCATGGCCTCCGAAGGAAAATCCTGGCGGTAGGGGGGCGGGTAAGGCGGGGGGGGCGGCGGAAGAGGCGGCGGAAGGGGCGCCTCCCTGGGAAAGATTTCCCGCAAACGCTCGCCCGCGAGAATCCTCCGCACTACCGCGGACTCCTTCTCGGTAAGCTCGGTCGAGAGCGGCGCGGCCCAGGCCGCCTCGGTCACCGCCGGGAGCATGCCCCAGACCGCCAGGACCGGGCGGCCCCCCACCGCGAAAACCTTCTGGACGCCGCTGGCGCCTGCGGCCGCGGCGGCGGCCGTGACGGCGAGCCGGGAGATCAGCCTGCCCGCCAGCCTCCTCTGCTCGGACTCGGAACCGGTCAGCCGCGCCCCCAGGCCCGCGAGCTCGCCCGCCCTCTGGCACAGCTCGTCTTCGGCGGCGTCGCGTTCCGGGCCCTCGAGCTCCTGGTAGCTCACCGGGCCGCCCTCGAGCGGGGTGTGCCACTCGATGAGGTTCGCGCGGTCCTTCATCACGGGTTCCGCGAGGAACAGGGCCGCCTCGGGGGACACCTCATCCTCTATGAGCCTCGTGATGAGCCCGTGGCAGGAGGTCAACTTCACCCCGCCTATGGACTCCGGGTAGAAGTCGGCGAGGCTTGTCTTCATGAGAAGCTGGTATGCCATGCTAACGGACCGGCAGGGGAAGGCTGATTGGATTAGACGCGCGGGCGGCCGGAGGAGACGGAACGAGACCGGAGAGGCCTGCGGCGCCCGCGTGAGGCCGGATAAGGCCGTGAGGCCGACGG
>JAITRL010000117.1 GCA_031288415.1 Deltaproteobacteria bacterium
GCCGCCGCGGACGGGGGATTTTCCGTTCTGTCATGCGGGGCAAGCCCGAAATGCGGGAGACGCCCGGGGAAGGGACGAGTTCAGGTCTAGGCCTTTGTAACTGCGCCTTTTGGTCATTCCCGCGCGCAGAGCCGCCGCGGAAGCGGGATTTTGCGGGCCGCCATGCCGGGCTAGGCCGAAATGCGGGAAAAGCCCATGAAAGGGCCGCGTTCAGGCTTTCGTCTTGCGTTTTCATCCTTGCGGGCGACGCTCGCGGAGAGACGGCGGCGTTTGCCGTTTCTCGTCGCCTGGGCAAGGCCGCAAGGCGAAAAGCCCCGCATCCTGAGAACGTGCCGCGGCGCGGCATGCCGTCGTCTTTCCCCTCCCCCAAGGGTCTGGCTTGGCCCGGCCCGGCCCGGCCCGGCCCGGCCATGGACGGACAGGGACATGCCTCCGCCGGCGGCGGGTCAGTTCTTGGGGGTTCCGGACTTGGCGCCGCCGGGCTTGTCCCCTCCCGCGTCCCCCGCGGCCTTGGCCTTTGCGCCGGCCTTGGCGCGGACCGCCCTGGCGGGCTTGGCTGGCGCGCCCTCGCCCTCGTCCCCCGCGGCCTTGGCTTTTGTTCCGGCCTTGGCGCGGACCGCCCTGGCGGGCTTGGCGGGCGCGCCCTCGCCCTCGTCCGCGGCGGCCTTGGGCTTAGCCCCGGCTTTGGCGCGGCTGGGCCTGGCCCCGCCTGAGGAGGCGGCCGCCTCCGCAGGGGCATCGGCGGGCCGGCGGCCGTCCCCGTCTTCAGGGTCCGCGCCCTTCAGGCGGGAGGGGCGGTAGGTGGGGCAGCCCCGGTTCGGGCAGATCAAGTCGCTGTCAGGGCCGCGCCTGAGGGAGCGGTAGCGCCAGGGGAAGCCGCACTCGGGGCAGGGGTCCAGCGCCGGCTCGCCCTCGAACCTGAAGCGGCATTTGGGGTAGTTGGAGCAGCCGTGGAAGGCCCCCCGCTTGGAGCTGCGTTCGATGATCTCGCCGCCGCATCCGGATGCCGGGCACGTGAAGCCGGTGGGGAAGGGCCTGGTCTCCTTGCACTTTGGGTAGTTGGAGCAGCCCAGGAACCAGGATCCCTTGCGGGAGCGCTTGACCGTCAGCTCGCCGCCGCACTTGGGGCAGGTCCTGGGGCTGCCTTCCGGGAGCTCCGGGGGCTCTTCCTTGGGGAGCGGCTGGGCGCGGCCGTTCTCGACGAGGATAGGCTTGGTGTTGCGGCAGTCCGGATAGGCGGAGCAGGCCAGGAATGGCCCGAAGCGGCCTTTCTTGATGAGCATGGGGGAGCCGCAGAGGTCGCAGTGGACCTCGCCGTCGAGCTCCGGCTCAGGCACGGGCACGGGCACGCCCTTCCCGTCACGGGTGAAGTCGCAGGTGGCGCCGCAGGCCCCGCAGGAGAGGTAGAATCCGGACTTCCCGTAACGGATGCGCATCTCGCCCCGCACGCCGCACTTGGGGCAGGCCGTATCCTCGGCGGGGACCCCGGCGGTCTTGACGTTGAGCATGGAGTTCTTGGCCTCGTCCAAGGACTCGGCCAGAGGCAGGTAGAGCTTTCTGAGGACCGACAGCCTCTCCGCGCGGCCCTCCTCGATCTGGTCGAGGTCCTCCTCCATGGCCGCGGTGAAGGCCACGTCCAGGAGCCTGGGGAAGCTCCCCACCAGAAGGTCGTTGACCATGAACCCCATCTCGGTGGGCCTCAGCTGGCCCTTGGGGCCCTCGGCGTAGCCCTTGTCCCGGAGGACGGAGATGGTGGCGGCGTAGGTGCTGGGTCTCCCGATGCCCTTGGACTCGAGTTCCTTGACCAGGGTCGCGTCGTTGTACCTGGGGGGCGGCTGCGTGAAGTGCTGGGCGGGGAGCAGGGCCTCGGGGGTCAGCTTCTCGCCCTCGGCGAGTTCAGGGAGCGAGGAGTCCTCGCCCGAGGCGGAGCCGCCTTCCCCGGAGCCGCCGGCTCCGGGCCCGCCGCCGGAGCCTTCCGCGCCCCCGTTCCCTTCGGGATCCTCCGATTCGGAGACCCCTTCCGTGCCGTCCGGGGCGGCCCCTGCGGATCCCCGGGAGCCTTCGGAGGCGAGAGGGCTCTCCCCGGCCGCGCCGGGCCCGCCCTCGCCGGTCCTGGCGCCGAAGCCGCCCCAGGCCGCGAGGTAGCCGTCGAACTTGCGGACCTGGCCGGTGGCCCGGAAGACGTAGCCCTCGCACTCCAGATCGGCCCTGGTCTGCAGGAAGACGGCGGGGGTCATCTGGCTGCCCACGAAGCGGCACCAGATGAGGGAGTACAGGCGCCTGAGCTCCCCCGGGAGGGCGGCCGGGAGCGACTCCGGGGTACGGGAGACCTTGGCGGGCCGGATAGCCTCGTGGGCGTCCTGGGCCCCCTTGCGGTTTTTGAAGCGGTTGGGGACGGCCGGCACGTGGTCGCTCCCGAACCTTGCGGCCGCGAGGCTCCGGGCCTCCTGGGCCGCCTGGTCCGAGACCCTGACGGAGTCGGTCCTCATGTAGGTGATGAGGCCCGAGGTGCCTTCTGGGAGCTCCACCCCCTCATAGAGCTGCTGGGCCAGCCGCATGGTGCGCGCGGGCGCGAGCCCCAGCCGCCCGAAGGCCGCCTGCTGCAGGGTCGAGGTGGTGAAGGCGGGCGGCGGGAACCGGCGCCGCTCGCTGGAGACGACGGAGGCCGCCGTGAAAGGCCTGCCTTCCACGGCCTTGACGACTGCCTCGGTCTCGGGGCCTGTCCCGAGCTCGATCTTCTTGCCGCCCTTCCTGGCGAGCTGGGCCTTGAAGGCCTGGCCGTCCTTGCGGAAGAGGGCCTCCAGGGACCAGTACTCCTGAGGGACGAAGGCGAAGATCTGCCGTTCGCGCTCCACCACGAGCCTGAGGGCCACCGACTGGACCCTGCCCGCGGAAAGCCCGCGCTTGAGCTTGTTCCACAGGACCGGGCTGATGAGGTAGCCCATCAGGCGGTCCAGGATGCGCCGCGTCTGCTGGGACTCGAGGAGGCTCTGGGAGATGTCCACGGGCTCGGCCATGGCCTTGCGGACGGCGTCGGGGGTGAGCTCGTGGAGGAGCACCCTCTTGAAGTTGTGCTTGTCGCGGCCCAGGGACTCGGCGATGTGCCAGGCGATGGCCTCCCCCTCCCGGTCCGGGTCGGGCCCCAGGAAGACCGTGCCCTTGTCCTTGGCGGCCTTTTTGAGCTCCTTAAGAGTCTTCTCCTTGCCCGGCACGGTCACGTAAGTGGGTTCGAAGTCTTCCTCGATGGAGACTCCCAGGGTGCTTTGGGGGAGATCCCGGATGTGCCCGAGCGAGGCTACCACCGTGAAGTCCGGTCCGAGGTACTTGCTGATGGTCTTGGCCTTGGCCGGCGATTCGACGATTAGGAGATCTGTCATGGCCTTTTTTTCCGTTGGCGCCGTTTCAGGCGCCGCGCCGCGAGGGCCGCCGCCTGAAGCACGGCAGGATTACGGGGCTTGGCGTGGTCAGGGGGCGGGTTCCGGTCTCCCGGCCCGCAGGCGGGCCGCGGGGGCCGGAGGCGGATTTTTCTTTAGCACAAGAAGGGGGCCTTCGCAAGCTGCGGCGCGCGTGAGGGGCGTTTTAGGCCGCGGTCGGGGGGAAAGACCAGGAGAGGGTCCGCGGGGCCGAACCGGGGAAAGGATAAGGGCAGTCCTGAAACTGTCCGCAGGCTCAAGCGGGAGGAGCCTGCAGGCGCGGGGAAGGCGAACCGAGGGGAGGAAGGCAGGCTTAAAGCCGGTTGGCGGGCGGCGGGAGGTAGGCGCGGCTGAGGGCGGGAAGGCGGGAGGCTATCCAAGGGCGACGGGGAGGCGGCCAGGGGCGTCCCCGGCGGCCGGTCACAAACCGTCTCATGACGGCTTTCTCAAAGCGGCAGGCAGCCGTCTCTTCACGGCAAGTTCCCTGCGAAAAGAGCGGGTTTCAGCCAAGCCCATGGGCGCCCCGTCCTGAAGCGCCTCCGGGACCGGCTCGGCGTTCTCTGACTTCGTGTTTAGTTTTTCGTTTTTTTCTCTTTCTCTTTCTCTTTCTCTTTCTCTTTTGTTTTCATTTTTGACTTCCTTAGTCTTTTGTTGATTATTTCTGCCTTTGGATATTTTTTCAATAAAAATTTACTGTATTGGATAGCTGTTTAGTTGTTTTTGGTGTTTTTCCATGCATTAATTTTGCTCCCTTCGTCTCCCTCGCTCCCTTCGCCTCACTTGTCCCTCTCGTTAGCCTCACTTCCCGCTCTTCCTGCCGTAGCCGGAGATCCACTGGTCGTGGGGGACGAGGCGGGGGGAGCCGCCGGAGTGTTCCGGGAATTCCAGGGCGGTGCCTTCGGTGGCCAGGCAGATGGAGAGGCCGGAGCCGGGGAACAGGAGCTCGGAGTAGCTGGCGGCCTTCTCCAGCATGTCGTAAAGCTTGCCGTCGCTGTTGCTGGGGTCGTGGTGGAAAAGGTAGAGCCTTTTGACGCCCGCCGCGTGGGCCATCTCGACCACGTTGAGGGCGTTGGAGTGGCCCCAGCCTTCCTTGGAGTGGCTTTCCAGGTAGGTGTACTGGGTGTCCGAGATGAAGACGTCCGCGGCCTGGATGAAGGACTTCATGTCTTCGCGCACGCGGTTGATCTCGGGGCCGTCGCCCAAAAGCTCGTAGTCGGTCGCGAACACCACGGTGTGCCCGAAGGCCCTGATGCGGTAGGCGGTGGAGCCCCCGGGATGGGGGAGCCGCATGAACTCCACCTCGAAGGGGCCCAGCTTCAGGCCGTCTTCGGTGAGGGTCCGGAACCTGATGTCGGCGGGCAGCTCGTCGAAGTGGATGGGGAAAAGCAGGGGTGTCGACTGCTGGGCCCTCAGCCCGTCTTCCACCGCCCGCGTGTTGGCGGCGTGGATGGTGATGGAGGTGTCCTTGTCGTAGGCGGGCGCGAAGAACGGGAAGCCCTGGATGTGGTCCCAGTGGGTGTGCGTGAAAAGCAGGTCCAGGTGGCGCCTGCGCGCCCTGGCGCGTGAGGCCGTCTTGGGCTTCGCGCCGGCCTTGCCCTCGCTTTCGCCTTTGGCCCCGGGCTTGCCAAGGGCCTGGAGCTCTTCGCGGATGTCGAGCTCCTGGCTGGGGGTGAGGTGCGCCCCGAGGTTGCGGATGCCGGAGCCGGCGTCGAAGATGAGGATCCTGGACTTGCAGGAGATTTCAAGGCAGGGGGTGTTTCCGCCCACAAAGGAGGTCACGCGCTCAGGGAGCCGCGCCACGAACCCGGCGGCGCTCTCGGGGGCGGGGCTCTCCCGCAGGGCCAGATCCACTGCCCTGGTTATCTTCTCTTTGAGCTCCGAGAAGCCGGCGGGGCTGGGCAGGGAGCCCCGCACGCCCCAGAAGCGGATTATCATGTGGAGGCTCCTCCCCGTGCTGAAGAACTTGCCAGCGGCCCCGGCGGGCCCCCGGGTTTCCGGCCCCGGCGGGCCCCCTGGTTTCCGGCCCCTACGGGCCTGGCGGCCCGCGCGGCCCTGATTCACTTATCGGCGCCCGGCCGCCGCAGGGAAAGCCCGGCCTCCGGCCGGCCCCGCGCGGGGGGCGGGGCTACTTGGCGAAGCTGACCGCCCTGGTCTCACGGATGACCGTGACTTTGATCTGCCCGGGGTAGGCCATCTCCTTTTCGACCCTCCGGCAGATGTCGTTGGCGAGCACCACGGCCATGTCGTCGGTCACCAGATCGGAGTTGACCATGATGCGCACCTCACGGCCGGCCTGGATGGCGTAGGTCTTGGTGATCCCGGAAAACGACCCGGCTATGCGCTCCAGGTCGTCCAGGCGCTTGACGTAGCTTTCGATCATCTCCTTGCGGGCGCCGGGCCGCGCTCCTGAGAGGGTGTCCGCGGCCTGGACCAGCACGTCCAGGACCGACTCCGGCGGCACGTCCTCGTGGTGGGCCATGATGGCGTGCACTATGGCCGGGGTCTCCCCGTAGCGGCGGGCCAGCTCCGCCCCGATGAGGCCGTGGGTCCCCTCCACCTCGTGGTCGACGGCCTTGCCGATGTCGTGCAGGAGGCCCGCCCTTTTGGCCTGTTTCACGTTCTGGCCCAGCTCGGCGGCCATCACCCCGCAGAGGAAGGCCACCTCCACCGAGTGCTGGAGCACGTTCTGGGCGTAGCTGGTGCGGAACTTGAGCCTCCCCAGGAGCTTGACCAGCTCGTGGTGCATGCCGTGGACCCCCACGTCGAAGGCCGCTTCCTTGCCGGCCTCCCTGATGCTGGTGTCCATCTCCTCGCTCACCTTGGCGACCATCTCCTCGATGCGGGTGGGGTGGATCCTGCCGTCCGTGATGAGCCGCTCCAGGGCCTGGCGGGCGATCTCGCGCCGGTAGGGCGAGAAGCACGAGAGGATCACGGCCTCCGGGGTGTCGTCCACTATGAGGTCCACCCCGGTGGCGGCCTCGATGGCCCTGATGTTGCGGCCCTCGCGTCCGATGATGCGGCCTTTCATGTCCTCGCTGGGGAGATGCAGCACCGAGATGGTGTGTTCCGCCGCGTAATCGCCCGCGTAACGCTTGACGGCGAGGGCCAGGATTTCCCTGGCCTTCCGGTTGGCGGTCTCCTTGGCCTCGGCCTCGGCGCGGCGGATCAGGAGACCGCCCTCGTGGCGGGCCTCGTCCTCCATGGAGCGCACGAGCTCCTCTTTGGCCTCCTGGGCGGTGAGCTGGGCTGTCCGCTCCAGCTTCCGGGCGGCCTCGGACTCCTGGCGCTGGACTTCCTCGCGCTGGGTCATGAGCTCCTTCTCGCGGCGGACGAGGTCCGCCTCGCTGCGGGAGCAGGCGGCCTCGCGCTGGGCCGCCAGCTCGGTCCTCCTCTCGAAGCTCTCCTCCTTCTGGGAGAGGCGCTCGTCCTGTCTCTTGAGTTCCAGACGCCTGTCGGCCATCTCCCGCTCGAATTCGGACTTCATCCGGAACACGAGATCCTGGCCCTGCAGGTGCGCCTCCTTCTTGATCGAGACGACGTCCTTCTGGGCGTCGCTGATGATGCGCTGGGCGTAAGACTCTATGTCGGAGATTCTGCCCTCAAAAAACCTCCTGCGCAGGTAGAAGCCGAGGGCGAAGCCCATGGCCACGCAGAGGGCGAGCGCGAGCGCCGCCCCGGGGTAATTTATGTTCATCGGTATCGGGGCTCCGGGTGCATATATGCTGGCCGCCCCCCCGGAGACGGGAGTCCTCCGGGGGCGGAGCCGGCATGTCGCGTGCGGCGAGAGGCATTGGCGCGGGCTCCTTGGGCGGCTGGGGGGATTGGGGGCGCGGACGGCGTCGGGGCGGGGCGGGGCGCGGCCGGGCGCGCCCCCGCGGAGGCCGGGAGGGCCTAGAGGCTTCCGTCCACGAGGTTCAGGAGGCGGCGGATCCTCTCTTCCAGCGCCTCTATGTTAGCCTTGAGGGCGGAGGTCTCCCTCTCGGCGGCATTGAGCTTCAGGGCCAGCATGAAGGCGGCCTGGACCAGGGCGTCAGAGCCCCGGCGGGCGCGGCCCGCCTCCTGGCCCAGGGCTTCCTTGAGCATGGACTGCACCCGGTAGGTCAGACGGAAGACCAGCCCGGGATTGTCCGTCTTGATATGGTATCTCTGCCCGAAAAGCATGACCTCCACCAGGCCTTGGGCGCCTACCTTGGGCGGCTCGAACCCTTCCACGGGGCCGCGGGCGGCCCCCTGCCCCGGCCGGTCCGGGGAGGGGGGGCCTGCCGGCCCGTCCGGGGCGCCGCCGTCCGCGGGGACGGCCTCGGCCGGGCTTAGGTTCGGGTCTTGGGCTTGGGGGGTGTCCTGCGGCTTGCCTGCGGGAGGGGCTTGGTCCTGCGGTTTGCCTGCGGGAGGGGCTTGGCCCTGCGGTTTGCCTGCGGGCGGGGCTTGGCCCTGGGGCCTGCCTGCGGGAGCGGCCGGGGGAGTGTTTTCGGAAGAGTCGCCGGGCAGGCCTTGAGGCGGGGCCTCCGAGGCGTCGGCGGGCGCGTCTCGGAGAACTCCAGGAGCTTCAGGGTTCCTGTCCGGGCGTATGTGTTGAGGCCCGCCCGGGGGGGCGGGGCCTTGGGGAGGCGCGGGGCTTTGGGCCTTGCGGGGGTAAGGCGCGGCAGGAGGCGGAGGGGCAAGGGGGCCCGGGCCTTCAGGGCCGGCGCCCTGGAGGGCGATCCAGTCCCCCGGCGGGGAGGCTGAGGGGAGGTCAAGGGATACCCTGCGGAAGCCGGTGTCGCCCGCAGGGCCGCCGGGCCCTGCGGGCGGCGGAAAGGGCGGGGGCGGGCCTGGGCGGCCTCCGCCGAAGGACAGCCGGGAGGCGAGGCTCGCGGCGGCTTCAGCCGCGGCGGAGCCTCGCCTTTTCGTGAACAGCCCCCCCTCCTTGGGGAAAGGGTTCCCGCCGGGCGCGCCGTTCCGCAGGATCCCGGGCGCTTCCCCGCAGGCGGGGCCCGGTCCGTACTTTTCGGGGCCGGGATCGGGTCCCTGGCGATGTTTTGTCTGGGATAAGATCATGTGCCCAAGCCGCGGGAAGGTGCGCCCGGGCCTTGGGCCCGGGCAGGGGACTCAGGGGGGAGGGGGAGCGGCCCCCCGCAAGGTCAGATGTCCAGGCGGGTGATGAGCTCGTCTATCTTTTTGAGGATGGCCGCCCTCTCTTCATTGGCGGAGGCCAGCTGGAGCTTGGCCTCCTGGAGCTCGGCCTCCAGGGACGAGGTTTTCCCTTCGGCCGCCTTGAGCCTTTTCACGAGCTCCTGGATTTTGGTTTCCAGGAGGTCGAATTTAGACAGATCCATATTATATTCGCCGTTTCAATCTGTGATGACGGGAGTCTGGAGGTCAGCGGAGGCGGCGGAGCCCGCCGCCCCGGTCAAGTTCTTTAAAATAATCATTGTTCGCCGCTAAAATCAAGATGATTTTGCCATAATGCGGCCTATCGCCGCCGTAAGCCCCGAAGGGCTGCGGTCTGGAGACGCCCCGCGGAAAGAATCTTTTTTCCGGGAGACGCGGGAGGGGCCGGCGGGGCCGAAAGGAGGGAGGGAGGGAGGGAGGGAGGCAGGCAGGCAGGCAGGGAGGCAGGGAGGCAGGGAGGCAGGCAGGGCTGGGCGGGGAGGCGCGGAAACGGGCCTGTGGCGGAAACAGGGCGGGAGAGGTCAGGAAGATTGAAAGGGCAAAGGAGAGTGCAGGCGGGAAAATTGGAGATTGTGTGACTTGGACAAGAGGCATGAGTCAACGCGGGAAATTGAAGGCGGGAGGCGAGAGGCCGGGGTCGGGTCGCTGAAGGCCGGGGGCCGGAGGCTGAGGTCGGTTTGCTGAAGGCGGGAGGCCGGGGGGAAGGCGAAGGCTGGAGAACGTGAGGGGAAACGGCGAACTGGAGGATCGGCTGGGAGGGACCGGGCAAGAGGTCCGCCAATGGTTGGGAGAGGCCGGGCAAAAAAAAAGCCGCCGGAGGCGGCGGCGGCCTTAAGACGATTCCGCAAGGCTGGCGAGGGCTGACTCGAGCAGGAGTTCGGGCCGGTCGCCGTCCTGGGGGAAGAACACCTGCGCCTCATGGAAGGTGAAGCCGGCCTGCCCGGAGACCCTGCCGACCGCGGACCACTCGTTGAGGCTTTTCTTGAGGACTGCGATGCAGCGGTCCAGGTCGTCCATGCCCACCTCGGGCACGGCGACGGCGAAGACGCCGTAGGACACGTGGCCAAGCTCCCAGTACTCGCTGGTGAAGTGCAGGAACTGGGAGGAGATGTTCCGGAGCAGCGAGTGCGTGTCCTCCGGGCTGTGGGTCAGGGAGTAGCGTCCCAGGCCCGAGACGCAGAAGATCCTCAGGCACAGGGCCTGGTTCTGGACGCTCATGAGGTGCATGAGGCGCTCCAGGCGGTCGAGGAAGTTGGCGCGGTGCGGCAGCCCGGTCTGGGGGTCGAGGCCCTTGAGCTCGCTGACCCTGTCGTTCAGGCGCATGTGATGGGCGTGGGCGGAGAGCCTGGCGGCCAGGGCCGCGAAGAACTCCAGCCTCTGGGACCCCAGGGTCTGGCCCTTGGTGCCGACCAGAATGAGCCCGCCGATGGGGGACTCGTTGTAGACCAGGGGCCAGCCGTAGAAGGAGGTGGGCTTCTTGAGGGGCTCGGGCGGGCTGAAAATGTAAGTGTAGTTCTCGCCCGTGTTCAGGCGGGCCTTGGCCAGGGGGCGGAGGTGGGTGTGCACCCAGCCGGCCAGGCCGCCGTCCATGGGATGGGAGGCCTTAAGCCCTTGGATTTCGGGGCAGGCCGCGCGGATGAAAAAATTTGAGGAGGCCCCGGGGAACACCTCGGTGATGAAGGCCCAGGTGAGCCCGGACCAGTCGAGGAGCAGGGGCGGCAGGGCGGAGAGCCAGTGCGATTCGGGGTCCTGGGATGCCAGGAGGCCCTCCAGCGAACTCCAGAGGCCGAAAGGATTGTCTTCGCGATCCATCGATCTCCTGCCGCGGCCTTGCGGCTGCGGGGACCCGCCCGGCTCCAGGGGCCTCAAGGCGGCGGGAGCGGGCCCGCCCGGATGTCGCCCGGCGGCCCGCTTCCGGGCTCAGGGGGCTAACTTGACGGGGCGTCGGCGGGGTCCGGAGCGGACGGGTCCGACTCGGAGTCTTCCGGCCCGGAGTCTTCCGGCTCGGAGTCTGTGAAGGAGGTTACGACGGCCCCTGAGGGGGGGGTGGGGATGTAACCCTCAGGGAAGCCCTCAGCGGGGGCGGCGCCCTGGGCTTCCGGGGCGTCTTGGGCCTCCTGCGCTTCCCTGGACTTCGGCCTGCGGCGGCCGGAGGCCTCGGGCTCTGGCTCCGCCGCGGGCTCGGGCTCGGCCTCGGCCTCGACCCGAAGCCGGAAGGTCCCCGTGACCTCCGGGTGGAGGCGCACGCCGATCTCGTACTCGCCGATGCTCTTGACGGGGTCGGCTATCTTGAGGCGCCTGCGGTCGAGCTGGATATCCTCCGCGGCCGCGGCGTCCACGATGTCCTGGGCGGTGACGGCGCCGTAGAGCTTGCCCTTCTCCACGGACTTGCGGGTGACGGTGAGGGTCAGGCTTTCAAGGGTCTTCTTGAGGATCAGGGCGTTATCCTTCTCGGCGCGGGAGCGCTCCTCGAACTCCTCGCGCTTTTTGGCGAGCATCCTGAGGTTTGCGGGGGTCGCCGGAAGGGCGTAGGAGCCCGGAAGCAGGTAGTTGCGGGCGTAGCCGGGCGAGACCTTCAGCACCTGCCCGGCCATCCCCAGCGTGGCCACGTCCTGGGTCAGTATTATTTCCATGGCGGTCATGCTCCTCTCTTGAAGGCGGCCGGGCTATGGGTGCCCGTGGTGCGACGGGTAGGAGGACACCATGGCCGTGTAGGGGAGAAGCGCCATGTAGCGGGCGCGGATGACGCTCTTGGTGACGAGCCTCTGGTGCTTGGCGCAGTTGCCGTTGATGAGGCGGGGGTTGATCTTCCCTCTCTCGGTGAAGTACTGCCTGAGGGTCTGGACGTCCTTGTAGTCGATGGAGGTTATGTGCTCGGCGCAGAAGCGGCAGACCTTCCTCCGGTGGAAGGTCTTCTTCTTCGGCCGGCCGCGACGGAATCCGCCGCGGTCGTCGGGGGCATCCCCCCCCCGGGGCCCGGCGGCGCCGCCGGAATGCTGGTGCTGCTGCTGGTCGGTTGCCATTTTGTAGTTCTCTTTCACGGTTCGCCCCCCCGCCCGCCTCAAGGCGGCGGGGGGGCCGGGCCGGGCCGCCAGAGGCCCTCCGGCCCGAAGCGTTTGCCGCTAGCCTTCGGAACCGGGCCCGTCGCCTTCGGGCGACTTGGGTTCGGCAGGGGCCGGGGACTCGTCAGGGCCCTTGGCCTCTGTCGGAGCGGGGGCCTGTGCTTCGGCGGGCGCGGTAGCCTGCGCCTCTGCCGGGGCGGGAGCCTGGCCCTCGGCGGGCGCGGAAGCCTGCGCCTCTGCCGGAGTGGGAGCCTGGCCCTCCGTCGGCGCGGAAGCCTGGCCCTCATCGGGCGCCGGGGCCTTCTCGGGGGGCTTGGCCTCGCCGGCCTTAGGCTCCGCCTGAGCCTTGGGGCCGGCCTGAGGCCTGGATCCGGAATCTCCCTGGGCTCCGCCGCGGTCTCCGCGGCCGCCCCGGCCGCCCCGGCCTCCGCCGTCACGGCCTTCCCGGGGGCCTCGGCCTCCGCCGTCCCGGCCCTCCCTGGGGCCGCGCCCGTCGCCGTCCCGGCCCTCCCTGGGGCCGCGCCCGTCGCGGTCGCGGTCGCGCCCGTCGCGGTCGCGGCCGTCGCGGTCGCGGAAGCCGCGCCCGAAACGGCCGTCCCTGCCTTCCTGGCCGTCCCGGCCTTCCTGGGAGTCCTCCTCCGAGGCCTCCTTCTTCTGGCTTTTGGCCAGGAGCCGTGCCTTTTCGGCCTCGTAGCGCTCGTCCGTGAACTTGTGGTCGAGCACCAGGGTGAGGTGCTTGAACACTGACTCGTGGATCTTGAGGTTCCTCTTGAGCTCCGCCTCCACCGCCGGCTGGGCCTGGTAGTCGTAAAGGACGTACTGGCCGTGGGACTCCTTGCGGACGGGGTAGGCCAGGGACCTGCGGCCCCAGTCCTCGAAGCGCACTATCTTCGCCTGGCCGTTGTTGAGGATGCCCTCCACCTTGGCCTTGAAGGTCTCCAGGGCCGGCGGGGACAGGTTGGGCGAAAGGAGGATGAGGGTCTCGTACCTTCTAGGGTGCATCAAATGCTCTCCTCATGGTCATGAATGGCCCCGGAGGTCGCGGTGGCCGCTTGGGCGGCCAGGTTCCGGGGCGGGGAGGGGCCCGGCGGGCGGGCTCAGGTAAACTGCCATTATACTTATCGGGCCCTATTGGGTCAAGAGGGGCAAAAGACGCGGCAATGAGGCGGGACAAGGCTGGGATTTCAAAGGGCGCGTCGGGGCGGCCGGGAGTCGCCCCGGCCGGCCGGCAGGGAAGAGGCGGCGGAAAAGCCTTGTCTGTCCGGAGGGGCCGCCTTCATGGCGGAAGGCGCGGCCGGGACCTGCGGGCAGGGGAGGGGTCCTGCGGACTTGAGCCGGGCCCCGTGCGGCGATACGGCTCAAGTCCGCGGGGAAGACAGTCAGGGGAGAGGGGCGCCGGGCGCCGGGCCCTGACGGGGCCCCTGAGCCTGTCGGCGAGGGCGGCTCCGCCCGCGGCATTTCAGCGGCCATGGCGGCCAGGCGAACGGACGGGGAAGAAGGCGGCTCTAAAGAAGCCGCATGAAGCCGCGAGGGCGCCGCGCGAATTTTCGAACGAGCCGCATGAAGCCGCATGATGCCGCATGAAGCCGCATGAAGCAGCATGGATCCGTGAGGGCGCCGCATGAAACGCCATGAAGCTTCGTGAAGCGGAAAAAAACGCGCGGAATACTGAATGAACCGGGCACTCGACGGGGAAGACTGAAGGGGGCCGAGGAAAGCGCCTTGCGCAAGGGTGCGGCCCTTAGGGCCGGCATGCGGCGCCGCGAAGTTCCGGGAGCGGGGGCGCACAGGCGCGGGAGCCTGCGGGGAAAGGCGTGGCCCGGGCGCCGGAGAGGAGCTATACTTTCAGCGAAAGCGATTCGGAGAGGCGGCAGCCAGGGCTTCAGGGCCGTGAAAAGGCGGGGGCGCCCAGGTCGCTTTGAGGCCGCCGGCGGTCCAGGACGGAGCATTCCGCCATAGGGCCCGCCGCCTCACGGCGTACGCATGGCGGCAGGCCCTATGGCGGGGCTTGCCGCCGCGGGCGGCAGGGGGAGAGGCTGATGGGCAGTCCGGAAAAGCCGGTCATCGGCAAGGACGATCCGCTCTGGGAGAGGGCCCGCGACGGTACGTTGCCCCAGGGGTTCAAGGGCTGGGGCCTCGCGGACGGGAACGGCTGGACCGTGGCCCACGAGGCGGCCGCGGCGGGCAGCCTCCCTGACGGCTTCTCGCTGTGGGAGATCTCTGACCTGAAAGGCTGGACCGCGGCCCACGCCGCCGCTTGGCACGGGCCTCTTCCCGCAGGGTTCGCGCTGTGGGGGCTTGCCGACAGGGACGGCTGCACCGTGGCCCACATAGCGGCCGAGCGCGGGCACCTGCCCCGCGGCTTCTCCCTGTGGGAGCTCGCGGACGGCAAGGGCTTTACCGTGGCCCATGCGGCGGCGGCGTCAGGAAGCCTTCCGGCAGGCTTCGCGCTTTGGGAGCTGGCCGACGGCGAGGGCTGGACACCCGCCCACGTGGCGGCCCAGTGCGGTCTTCTGCCTCCGGGCTTTTCCGGGTGGGAGATCGCGAAAAACGACGGCTGGACCGTGGCGCACTCGGCCGCCCTCTTCGGCCCTCTTCCTGAAGGCTTCTCCCGGTGGGAGATCGCCGGCGGCGACGGGATGACCGTGGCCCACATGGCGGCACAGCGCGGGCATCTTCCGGATGGCTTCGCCCTCTGGGGGATCGCGGGAAGGGAGGGCTGGACCGTGGCCCACGCCGCCGCCGCCTGCGGCCATATTCCGGAAGGGTTCGGGCTGTGGGAGCTTGCCGACGGCGCGGGAAGGACCGTGGCCCACGTGGCCGCCGCTTTCGGGCATCTCCCTGAAGGCTTCTCCCTGTGGGAGCTCAGGGACGGCGACGGGATTACCGTCGCCCACGCGGCGGCGGAGAACGGGCGCCTTCCCGCAGGCTTCACGGGGTGGGAGCTTGCCGACGGCGCGGGAAGGACCGTGGCCCACGTGGCCGCCGCTTTCGGGCATCTCCCTGAAGGTTACGCGAGGTGGGGGCTCGCTACCGAGACAGGGTGGACCGTCGCCCACGCGGCGGCCGAGGCCGGCAAACTTCCTGCAGGATTTGCCCGGTGGGGCCTCAAAGACGCCGAAGGAATAACCGTCGCCCACGCGGCGGCTGCGGCCGGCAGTCTTCCGGAAGGGTTCGCCCTGTGGGAACTCGCCGACGATAAAGGCAGGACCGTCGCCCACGCGGCGGCAGCGGCCGGGCGTCTTCCGGACGGGTTCGCCAAGTGGGGGCTGGCGGATGTGAACGGCTTTACCGTGGCGCACGTGGCGGCCGAGTAC
>JAITRL010000124.1 GCA_031288415.1 Deltaproteobacteria bacterium
CTCGTGACCCCATTCAGCCAGTACATGCGGCGGAAATCGCCTGCAGCCGCAAACGGTCTCGATTAGGCGTGAATTGCCTATGCGAGACCTTTCTGCGTTTTTCATCCCGCCGCCTCCGGGCCTGCCGGCCACCTGCCGGCCACCTGCCGGCGGATTGCCGCCGAGATCCGGGAATCCTTTCCCGGTTCCGCTCAAGGCCGGCGCCGCCGCCGGAGCCCGCCAGAGGCCGGAGGCTCACGGGCCCGCCAGAGAAGCCGGGGAGAGAGGGGGCCCCCTCGCGCCCTGAGGATGGCCTGTCAGTAATCGCGCTTCCAGCCCAGGGCGATGCGCGAGGAGCTGGGCGTGGTTCGGCTGGTGAGGCTGATGTGGGGGGTGAGCTCGACCTCCACCCGCACTCCCGTGGTGTTGTCGGCGAGGTTCTGCTCGACTCCCACGTAGATGTTGTCGCTCAGGTACTTGCCGGCCTCGAGGGTGGCCCCGCCGTCGGCCGACGACGGCTGGTCCTCGTCTAGGCCCAGGTTGTCGCGGAAGTCCGTCCCCTCCAGGCGCCGGTCGTCGGACCGGGAGGAGGTCTCGCCCAGCCGCAGGACCGACAGCCCCAGGACGTCGCGCATGGAGACGAGGGGGTTGGGCATGCCGCGGCCCACGCCGGTGAGCTCCATGAGGCTGTTGGCGAGCTGCAGGGCCTCCAGGCGGGAGAGCTGGCTTGACTCCTTGCCGAAGAGGACCTGGGAGAGCACCTCGTCCTGGGGGTAGGGCGGGCTGCTGTCGAAGCTGATGCGCGGCCGGTTGAGCGTGCCGCGGACCCTGAGATAGGCCGTGAGGTCAGGGACGCTGCGGGTGAGCTCGATGTCCAGGCCCGGGTTGAACCTGCGGTTGTTGCGGAAGCTGATGCCGCCCCCGGAGAAGGTGAAGTCCTTGCCCAGGAAGGTGAAGTACCCGCGCACGGGCGACAGGTTCCCGCTGAAGAGCGGGACCGAGGCCGTGCCCCCGACCTGGATGTTCCCCTGCCACTCGGAGTCCAGTCCCCTCCCGCGCACGTAGGCCGCTCCGCGCGGGATCTCCACCGACACGTCCAGGGCCGGCCCGTAGGAGCGCTTCTGGAGCCCGGTGTCGATCTCCAGCGTGCGCACGGACTTGCCGCCCCCGGTCTGGTTGAGGCTCACCTCAAGGGCCTCCACTATCGCCTTGACGCCGATGTTCAGGGCGGAGAGCGGCCCGCTGATCCTGGCCAGCCCCGAGACCGTGAGCGAGACGTCGTCGCGGTGGAGCGGGGACAGATGCCTGAGCTGGCCCCGGGCCTCCAGGGATGGCGTGCCGTCCAGGCTGAGCGCCCCCTCCAGGGCAATCGTGCCTTTGGCCCCGTCCGAGGCCTCCAGGACCACCGAGACGTTGTTGGAGTTGTCCGAGACGTGGCCCTCGAGGTTGATGCCGGTGAGGTAGACCCCTGACGCCAGATCCTCGTAATACCCGCCCGCGAGGTAGACGGTTCCCCCGATGTTGAGCGCCCCCGCGGTCCCCCTCAGGCGGGCGTCAAGGTCGATGCCTCCCGTGAGGAACCTGTCGGCCAGCCCGAAAAAGCCCCACACGCTCTCGACCCTGCCGGTCCATTTCACGTCGGCCTCCAGGGGCGCGGCAAGATCCGGCACGGGGAAGCCGCCCTGCTGCCGGAAGGGCAGCCGGTACCTGACCCTCACCGGGTCCGGGTCGGGGGCGTTCAGGGAGGGGTCGCCCGCGCCCAGGGGCGGAGAGGCCGCCGCGCCGGGGGAGGGGGCTCCCGGAGAGGCCGCGGAGCCGGTTTCCGCGCCGCCGCCGGGGACGGCTTCAGGGCCCTGCCTGGCCGAGGCCGGCACGGCCTGCGGCCTGACGTCGCCAGTCCCCCGCCCGGCCCCCGCGGCGCGGACGGGGGCTCCCTGCCTGGAGCCCGCAGGGCGTCCTCTGGCTCCCCTGCGGGGGCGCTCAGGGAGGGAGAGGATGATTTCCCCGGCCAGGGCCCTGCCGCCCTCCAGGGCGCCTTTGGCTTCGGCCGAGAAACGGAGCTTTCCCCCGGCCTCGCCCGCGAGCAGCGTGAAGGCCTTGAGATCGAAGGAGCCTGAGCCGCCGGGCCCTAGCCTGGCCGTCAGGGAGGCGAGCGCCCCCTCGGGGAGTTCCGGGCCCTGGAAGTCTTTGGAGAGCGAGAAGGGGGCATCCCGCACGTCCAGGGAGAGGTTCACGGGCCGGATATCCCCTTTGAGGCTGACCGAGGCCTTGCCCAGGGAGAGCTCAAGCCCGTCCAGGGAGAGCCTGGGCGCGTCGAAGGAATTGCCTCCGGAGGCGGAAAGGGATGCCGGCCTGCGCAGGACCAGGGTCTCCTTGGCGCCCGGCCAGTTGAGGCGCAGGGAGTCCAGGCGGGCGAGGGCGCCTGCGGCGTTGTAGGCGCCCGCCAGGGAGACGAGGTCGCGCCCTCCCTTGTCCTTGAAGGACACGGTGAGGTCCACGGGGGCGCCGGCGGCCCGGCTTTTGGCGGTGACGAGGCCCGAGGCCCAGCCTATTCCCCCCGCCTCCCCGGGGCCTTCCTTGAGGGTGAGGTCGAACTTGGGGGAAGTCAGGCTGCCTGAGGCCTCCAGCGACAGTTCCGTGGAGGCGAGGGTCGCCGCGCCCTCGATCTTAAGCCCCTGGTTCTTCAGCGTGGCCGAGTAGCGCGGGGGATCGAGCCCGCCGTCCAGGGCGAGCTCGAGGTACAGGGGCGCCCCCGTGATGCCCCTTCCCGCGAGCTTCGCGGGCAGCTCCCAGGATCCCACCGCGAGCGAGAGGCTTCCTGAAAGCTCCGGCGGCCCCTGGCCTGGGATCCTGGCCGAGAGCGCTGGAGCCTTGAGCTCCGACCCCAGGGCCGAAAGAGCGAGGTCCTTGGCGGAGAACGAGAGCCCGCCCGTGCCGGTCGCGAAGGCCACGGCGCCTGAGAGGGAGGCGTCGCGCAAGGTCCGGTCCCCGGGTACCCGGCCCTTGGCGGAAAGATCGATCCTGCCGTCGAAGGAGGGGCCGCCCGTAAGATCCGTCAGGGTGCCCGCGACGCTGAGCGCGGGCTTCTCCAGGGCCATCGGCGCGGGGTCGCCGCGGCCCGAGGCGATGAGGATCCTCTCGCCCTTAAGGTCCAGCTCGGCCGCGATGATCCCGGAAAGCGCCCCCGTCGCCTTGAGCGTCAGGTCCGCGTCGCCGCCCAGGACGGGGAGGAAGGCGGCCAGGTCCCCGGTCCGGGCCGAGACCGAGACGTCCCGGAGGGCCATGTCCCCCACGAGGAAGCCCCCCTCCGCGGAAAGCTCTATCCCGGCCCCGGAGGTGAGGGCCGGAAGCAGGCGGGAGACCAGCCTCGCGAAGCCTGAGCCGGGCTCGAGGGCCAGCGCGACCTTGCCCTTGGCCTCCGGGCCCGGGCCGCCGCGGGAGCCTTCCCCGGAATCGGCGCGCTCGGGGTCGCCAGAGGCGCCTGCGGGGATCCGGAACAGGCCTCCGGAGACTTTCAGGTCCAACCCGTCGCCGGCTGCCGTGAAGCCTTGCACGTCGACATCGCCTCCGTTGACTTTCAAGGAATAGGCGAGGGCGGCAGTGACCCGCGGGGGCGGCAGGATCTCCTCCTGGCCCGGCCCGGCCTCTTGCCCGGCCGTGCCGGGCGTGAGGGCGGGGATAGCGGCGGCCCCTGCCGCCCGGGCCGGGGGAGAGAAGCCAGCCGCCTGGGCCGGGGGAGCGGTGCCCGCTGCGGGCAGGGCGGGGGATTCGCCGTAGGCAGGGGCCGTGCCGTCCTTGCCCTCGCGGGACTCGTTGGAGCCTTCCCCGTCACGGCTCTTTTGTGAGTCAGGCGCCTGCGCGGAGACGTTTGCGGAAAATTCGCTGAAATCCATGATCTCCAGGGAGCCCTGGCCTTCCACGCGCAGCTCGTCATTCATGTAGGCGACGAGGAGAGGCTTGAGATCCAGGGAGCCTTTTTCCGACTGCAGCTTCAGGCCGCCGCTCAGATCGCCGTCGCCCTTGTCGAAGGACGACGTGAGGCGCAGGGAGCGGCCCAGGAACAGGTCAAAGCCCTCCGGCACCGGGAAGTCAGGATCTTTTTCGGCGGTCAGGCCGATGGTGAAGGGGCCGGCCAGGGCCGCCACGATCTCCTGGGCGTTGTTTCCGGAAAGCCCCCGGAAAACAAGCCGCCCGGCCAGGAGCGGGCGGCCGCCGGGCCCTGCGCCGTCCGCGGATGGCAGGGGGGCGGGGCCGCCGGTTTCGGCAGGGGCCGGGGCTCCCGCAGCGGACAGGCTGCCGACAGGGGCGGGGCTTTCCGGCGGCCCCCGGACTCCTTCCGGAGAGGCGGCGGGTTCCCCTGAGGCGCGCGGCGGCGCCGAGGCGGTCAGCACGAAGTCCCCCGCCCAGCCGCCGGGTTGCCCATGGCCGGTCACGGTCAGCACGGGATCCGCGAAGGGCAGGCCTTCCGCGAAGGCGGCCAGGGGGCTTCCGGGGCCGGCATCGGCTCTTAGATCCAGGAACAAAGGCTCCGCGGGGCTCTTGTCCGGGTCGTGCGCGGTCTTGAAAGCGACGCCTTTGCCGTCGGGGCCGGTCCAGCCTCCGGCGGCGTCCCAGCGGATCCTCCTGCCGTCGCGGAGCAGGGTAATGGCCGCGGACAGGTCCAGCTTCCCTCGGGCGAGGGCGGGATCCAGACCGGAGAGGATGCGGGCGTCGCGGATCTCGACTTTGGCTGACACGTCCACCGGCGGGAAGGACAGGGGGCCGCCCGGCGGGTCATCCTCCGGCTGGGGGGCAAGCTTTGGCGGCCGCACGAGGTCAACCCCCTCGGCGCTCAAAAGCTCCACCTCCAGCCTGCGGCTCAAAAGGGGCCTGAGGGCGAGCTTGGCCTCCACCCTGGCGGCGGTGAGGAACACCCCGTCCTTGTCCGCGAGGGCGACGCCTTCGGCGCGGAGGGACTCGGGGAGCGGGCCGCGGATGGAGGCCGCCGAGAGCGTGATCCCCTTGGCCGCGAGGGCCTTCCGCGCCAGATCGACGGCTATCCCGAGGCCCTTTTGCGTGCGCAGGAGCGCCGCAGTCCCGGCCGCGGCGACGGCCAGGAGGACCGTGAGCGCCAGGAAGGCGCGCAGGAGCCTTCGCCGCAAGGGCCGCCTGCGGCGCCCGGAGGGCGAGGCTTCTGGAGTCGGCATGTCTTTGGCAGGCGTCGATGCCATGTCTTCAGCGGTCCTGCGCCTTTCGGCATCCTGTGGCGGGCGAGGCAGCGGTGGAATATGGCCGGCAAGACCGGCAGGGCAGGGAATTCAGGCGAGGCGGCCAGTTAATTCGCTGTCCGCCGGAAGGGACGGCAGGGAATTCATGGCCTGCCGGGCGGTAAGGGCCGGCAGGGAATTCGCGGAAGGAAGTCAAGGCCGTCAAGTCAGGCAAGGCCGCCTGGGCCGGCAAGGCGGAAGGCGGGCGGCGGCCTGAGGCCGCCGCCGGAATCCTGCCGTTAAAAGCTTTGGCCCAGGCTGATATAGAACTGGAGCCGGGAGTTGTCCGCGAGATCACCCTTCTTCAGCGGGTAGGCCAAGTCCAGCCGGAAGGGGCCCATGGGGGAGTAGTAACGGAAACCCAGCCCTCCCCCCCAGAGCACGTCCTTGCCGAATTGGGAGAAGTCGGCCTTGTCGTAAAGGTTCCCGCCGTCGATGAAGGCGACCACCCCCATGGTCTCGGAGAAGCGCCACCTGAACTCGCCGGAGACCTCGGTGAGGAAGTCGCCGCCGGCCGGCTTGTCCTTGGAGTTCCGGGGGCCGATGGCGCGGTAGCGGAAGCCCCGGACTGATCCTCCGCCGCCAGAGAAGAAGCGCAGGGATGCGGGCAGGGTTGCGGGCCCTGCCCCGAAGATGGAGCCTACCGAGGCCCTGAGGGCCAGCACCAGCCGGCCGTCGTCCATGAGCGGCACGTACTTGTAGGCGTCGGCGCGGGCCTTGAGGATCTGGAAGCCGGTGAAGTAACGGCCCATGTAGGGCGCGGCCAGGAGCGAGAGCCGGTGGCCGCGGGTGGGGTTGAGGAGGCTGTCGGACCAGTTCCAGTCCAGGGTCAGGGGAAAGCCCCAGACAGTGTACCTTCTTTCCGGGGTCACGAACTCGTCCAGGCGGCCGGCCTCCACGCTCGCCATGAGCTGTCCGGTCAGGTGCCTGGACAGGGGCCGTTCGATGCCTGCGGAGGCAGACAGGGACTGGAGGCTGAAGGTGTCGGTCTCCTCGCGGAGCACGGCCGAGCGGGCCAGGAACTTCTGGCGGGGGGAGAGGAAGTGCGGGCGGGAGTACTGGAGGCCCAGCTGCTGGAGGTCCTTCCAGACGGGCAGATCCACCCGGAAGGTGTCTCCCCAGCCCGTGAAGTTGCGGTGCTCCCAATTCACCTCCAGGCCCGGCCCGAAGTCCGAGTCGTAGTTGACGGAGCCGCTGACCGTGCGCAAAGGCGCCCTGGACATGGTCAGGAGCACCTCCCGCTCCCCGTCCGGGCCAGAGGGGGCCCCCGCCTCCACCGTCACCGGCTTGAAGAGCCCGGTCTGGAAGAGGGCGTCGCGGAACGCCTCGATCCTGTCCTGGTCCCAGGCCTCGCCGCGCTTCCAGTTGACGTAGTTGTCCACGAAGCCGGGCTTGGTGGGGTTGTCCCCCCGGATCTCCAAAGGCCCCATGCGCACGAATTCGCCGGGGTAGACGCTGGCCTCTATGTACAGGAGCTTGCTGTCCTTGTCCAGCCAGTAGCGGGTGGCCGTGACCCTCGCGAAGGGATGCCCCGCGTCGGCCAGGTCGCCGTCCACTTCTCCCACCGCATCCAGGATCCTGCCGGCGACGGCCGGGTCCCCCGCCTTGACGCCCTTGAGTTCCAGGGGAGGCAGCTCAGGGAGAGGCCCGGCCTCGGGCCGCTCGGGAGCGCCGCCGCGCGGGCCGGTTCCGGCAGCCCCGCCGGGCGCCGCGCCGCCTGAAGCCCGGGTAGCGCCGCCCGGCGCCTGGGCGGAGGCGCCTTCCGCAGGCGCGGGATCGGCCTCGGGCTCGGCGGAAGGGAGAAAGCTGACGCCGCCCACGTGGTAGAGGGGGCCCGGAGTCAAGGTGATGGAGATCCTTATCGGCCCGCCGTCTTCCGGCTGGGTCTGCGCCCCTTCGGCCACGCCGTCGTAATACCCCAGCGACTGGAGGACCTCCTCGCCCTGCGAGAGGCCCTTCCTCAGGCGCCTGGCCAGGGTCAGGCGGGAGTACACCGGGCGGTCGGAAAGCGTGTAAAGCTCCGCGACTTCCTTGAACGTCTCCGCCGCCTCGGGGAGTTCCTCGCAGACGGTGTCCACCGTGTAGCTCAGGGGCTTGCCCCTGGCCGCCCTGTCCCTGTGGAGGCCCATGTCCCTGGAACTCAGGGAGGAGGGGATCCTCGGCCTGGGGATAGGGCCGCCGGGATCCGAGCCGAGCAGGGATTCCGCCTCGGCGTCCCTGGTGGGGCCCGGCACGATGGACGGGTGCTCGCCCGTGCCCTTGCCGCAGGAGGCGAGGAGCAAGGCGGAGGCGGACAAGGCGAGGGCAGCGGCTTTCCGCCGCCAGCGGCCGATGGCGGGAGCGGGAGGCCGCGCCCGGGGCATCCGGGGCGCGTCGGGATTGTTTTCTGGCGCGGGAGCTTGCAAGTCGTCCGTTTCCCCAGGTCCCTGAAAAACCGAGCCTTCCGGAGGATCCCGGCGGAAGGGCGCGCCCGCGGCGAGCGGGCGAGGAAGATCCGGTATTGCTACGGAACTATAGCACAATTTTTCTGCGGGAGGTGAGGAAACCTACGCAAGCGCGCAGGTTATTTAGAGTTAACTCGCTGCGATTTTCCTCCAGGAAAGGAGCGGAAACCGGACAAACGGCCAAGTCCGAGCTTTTCCCGCAGCGATAATCCGCCTTGTTTTGCCGCGGCTGATGCGGCGCGGCAGAACAAGGCGGATGCGGGTGTTCGGCGAGCGCCGCGGGGCTGTTCAGAAAACCGGGGAAATCACGTCCTTGTCCCGTCTCAGGCCTGAGGCGCCAGTCACTGGCCTGAGGCATGGTCAAGCGCTCAGCGGCCTCAAGTCCGGCCGGGAAAGCCCGGTCAGGGAGCGGCAGGGGATCTTTCGGGCGGCTTGTTTCGCGCCGTACGGGCGGGCCGCTCCTGCCGGCGGTTCCGCCGCTGCGGAATGTTGCCCGGGATGGTCCGGGTTTGGCTTGCGGATTCACGCGCCGCTTCCTGAAGTTTCGCGCGGCCTATGAAAACTCCGCGCCGTCTGGGAAACTCCGCGCCGTCTGGGGAACTCCGCGCCGTCTGGGGAAGGCCGCGCCGTCTGAGGAACTCCGCGCCGTCTGGGGAAGGCCGCCGCCTTGCGAATCTTCGCGCCGTCTGGGGAAGGCCGCCACCTTGCGAATCTTCGCGCCGCCTCGGGGGGCCTCGCGCCGGTCAGGGCGGCCCGGCGCGGCCTCCTGGCTTCCAGGGTTGACTCAGGCGGCCTTGGTTTGCCTTTGGCCGCCACCGGCCTCCAGGGCGCTTGCCGCCTGTTCCGCCCGGCGGCGGGAGACTGGCGAACGGCCCTGCCGAAAGCCCATGGCCAGGGATTAGCCCATGGCCAGGGATTACGGGCGTCTTTTTAGTTGAAGCCCGCCGCTTCCGCGGAAGGCAAGGGCCAGGCGCCGGAAGGCCTCCCTAAGGCGCGCGGGCATTCCTGGCGGGCGCCTGACCGTGCCGAAGGCCTGCCGGGCGGGTTTTCCCGCTGAGGCCCTGCCGCGGCAGGCGGCATCGCCCCGGGAGGGGGGGAGCGCCCTGGAGCCGCGCTCTGCGCGGCTCTTTCCCGCAGACCCCGGCGGTTCCCCCTCCGCTCCCCTCTCGCGCCCCGCCCGTTGCCCCTGAGGCGCGCCGCCCGGAGTTCGGCCCTGAGCAAAGTGAAAGGCCGTCAACCTCAAGGCTTTGCCCTGAGCCGCGTCAGTTCGGGGACTCGTCCGCAGCCGGAGCCTTCCCGCAGGCCGCGCGCCGCACGGTTTCTCCCCGGGTCGCCCGCCGGCAGGGTTCTCCTGCGGGCCGCCGCAAGGGCTCTTACGATCCGGGCCGCCCTGCGGAGGCGTTCCGGGCGGCCTGGCCGCGGGGAAGGGGCCTTCAGGCGGCAAAGTGGCGGAAAATTTGTAATGCCTGGAAAATTTTTTTTGGAGCTCGAAACGGCCTTCGACCCGTCAGGGAGCGGACCCCAGCCGGGCCGTGCCGGGACCGCGTGTGAAATTTTTATTCTGTTGTTTCAATATGTTATCTTGAGAGTTGGTTTCCGCCCCCTTTCGGCTGGAGCCTCCGCGGCAGGGGCGGCCTGACCGGATCGGCTCGGAAATTTTTCGCCTGGGGGCTTCCGGCCGTCTAAAAAAACTTGTATGCATTTCGTCAGGTGATATCATTTGCTCGGCGTTACTGTTCAGGTTCCCCGGCCCGGGCTTTTACGGACCGCGCCGGGGGGCGAGGCTTTCCCTCTCCCTGGGCCGGCGGGCCCTGGCGCCTGAACCTCCCCGGAGAGGCCTCGGAAAGGCAGGCCGCCGGAAAGGCGACGGCCTGCGGCAGGTTCCTCGGCGAGCCTCGGGAGCGGGCACAAAGACGTGCCGGGAGCGGGCCCCCGGGCCTCGGGACCGCCGCGGTCCTGCCCCGCCGGGAGGTCGCCTGTCCATAGGCGGGCGCCCGTTCGCCCTTCCCGTCTTCCGCAGTCAAGGGGCAGGCAACCCGGCGCGCCACGGAACGGGCGAGGTCAAGCCCTGCGGGAACCTTCCGGCGCCAAGACCATGGCGAACCTGACGCCCGAGAAGACCTGCGGCGGCATGAAGCTTTTCCCGCCTCTCAAGCATGTTCGCCTCCGCTGACGGCCGCCGGGGGAAGGCCGCCGGTTTTTCATGCCCACGCGGCCCGGGCCGGAGATCCGGCGGTTGCCGGCCCCGGCCGCCTGCCTCCCCGCAAGCGCCGCGGGAACGCGAAAGCCTGGGCCCGTCTTTACCGGCGCTCGAGGCGGGCCGAGCCTTTCGGGAGCAGCCCGGCCTGGCCGCCGTCCGGGATTCCGGCGGCTTCAGCGGCTGGCAACGGCTGCAGGGGGCCGCCCCCGGAGGCTGACAAGGAGCAAACGCCTAAACCCGCCCTGACCGTGGAGGCACGGGCCTAAAAGGAAAAGAGACCCTCCACGCGGTTCCGCAAGCTCCGAAGGAGCTAAGCATCACGGGACATCCGTGACGTCCCCTCTAACGGGATTAATTCCGGTTTGCCTTGACGGGCTTTGACGGCCTTGAAAGGCGAATGGCCACCAGGAGAGCTACCCATGACAGTTACGAAAGCCAAGAGCACCGAGACCGAGCCCGCCGCCAAGAAGAGGGTCTGCGCCCCCGGTAAGAAGCCCGCCGCCAAGCCGGAGAAGGCCGAGGCCTCCTCCAAGCGGGCGGCCGCGCCGAAAGGGGACGCCCCGATCGAGCCCGTCAAGGCCGACAAGCCCAAGCCCGTCAAGGCGGAGAAGCCCAAGCCCGCCAAGGCCGAGGCACCTAAGCCCGTCAAGGCCGAGAAGCCCAAGCCCGCCAAGGCCGAGGCCGCGAAGCCCGTCAAGGCCGAGAAGCCCAAGCCCGCCAAGGCCGAGGCCGCGAAGAAGCCCGCCGCCTCCAAAATCGGCTGCGGCTGCAGAAAGGTGAAGTAGGGGAAGGTTTTGCCGCCGGAGGCTTTCCGTCTCAGGCCCTCCCGCCTCGCCTTCAGTCAAGCTTCATTGCACCGGGCCCCCTCCCGGCCGCCGAAGCGGCCTCGCGGGGGCCCGCCTCCTCCTGGCCTTGTCCGTTTCCGGGGCTCCGCTGTCTTGAGCGGGGCCTTCCGGGACCTCCTCGTCCCTTACCCTGGGCAGGGCGGCAGCCTGCGGCCCGGCCCCTCATGCCTTCGCGCCCGCCCGCCGCTGACCCCGCCCGCCGTCCGCGGCCGCTGCATGTCTCCCGGCTTTTCCCTCGGGCTTACGGCCCGGCCCATCCTCGCCTTCTCGCCTTCGCGCCTGCCCGCCCCTGACCCCGCCCGCCGTCCGCGGCCGCTGCACGTCTCCCGGCTTTCCCTCGGGCTTGCGGCCCGGCCCCTCATGCCTTCGCGCCTGCCCGCCCCTGACCCCGCCCCGGCCGGCCTCACCTTGCCGCCATGCGGCTTTTCGGCCGGAGTCCGATACTGCGGCGGGCATCCGCCTGTGCGGCGGGCATCCGCCGGAGAGCGCAAGGGAGCCCGCCTCGCGCCTTGACGCGGGCCGGCAAAAATCGCTGCCGCTTGGCCGTTCCTGCCTCCGGAGGGCTTGCCGGGCCGAGGCTTCATGGTATAGTTGGGCCCGGGGCTTCCGTCTCTCCCGCGCCGCGGCCCGCCGCGGCGGCCGGGCCAGCCGTGCCCCAAGGAGGCCGCGCGCATGCCGGAACCGGACGAGAAGACGGCCCTTGCTATCCTTGAAGGCTACCGTTTCGACCCCCAGCAGATCATAGCCGCCCTCCTGGACATCCAGGAGGCCTCCGGCAGGAGCTACGTGGACCCTCTTTGGGCGCGGCTCGCCGCGCGTAAGATGGGGGTCCCCGTCGCCGCGGTTTACGAGATCCTGACCTTTTACTCCATGTTCTCCCTGGAGCCCAGGGGCCGCCGCCTGGTGGAGGTCTGCCGGAGCGCGCCCTGCCTCTTCACCGGGGCGGATGATCTCCTCGCTTCCCTCTCCGGGCTTTTGGGGGTGGGGGCGGGGGAAACCACCCCGGACGGGCTCTTCACCCTGTCCGTCTGCGGCTGCGTCGGCCGCTGCGCCGGATCGCCCGTGGTCAAGATAGGCGAAGAGGCCTTCTCCGTCCTGAACGCCGCCCAGGCCGGGGAACTCCTGCGCAGCTACAGGGAAGATGACCCTGCGGCGAGGGAGGCCCTGAGATGCCGGGACTGAGGATCGTCTCCGCAGGCGCCGACGCTCCCGACCCCTTGAACGCGGAGGGGTACCTCGGGCGCGGGGGCTGGGGCGCACTGGAGAAGGCCCTGGGAATGAGTTCCGAGGCCGTAGTGCAGGAGGTCAAGGAGGCAAAGCTGCTGGGGCGCGGGGGCGCGGCCTACCCTGCCGGGAGCAAGTGGGGCCAGCTCCTGGGGATACCGGGGGGGCCCAAGCATATAGTCTGCAACGCGGACGAGGGCGAGCCCGGGACCTTCAAGGACAGGTTCCTGCTGGAGCGGGCGCCCTACAGGGTCATCGAGGGCATGACCATAGCGGGCCTGGTCTTCGGCTCCTCGACGGGCTACGTCTACGTGCGCGGGGAATACCGCCAGGCCCAGAGGAAGCTTCTCGCGGCCCTGGGGCGGGCCCGGGGGCTGGGCAGGCTGGGCCCCGACATCCTGGGGTCGGGGTTCTCCTTCGACATAGCCGTCGTCACGGGCGCCGGGGCCTACGTCTGCGGCGAGAACTCGGCCCTGCTCAACTCCGCCCAGGGGCTGGCGGGGCGGCCGCGCATCAAGCCGCCGCACCTGGCGGAGGTCGGGCTCTTCGGCATGCCCACGCTCGTCAACAACGTCGAGACCTTCGCGAACATCCCCCCCATCGTGCTCATGGGCGGCAGGGCCTTCCTGGAGATCGGCCATCCGGAGGGGGGCGGGACCAAGCTGGTGTGCCTGTCCGGGCACGTGGAGCGCCCCGGCGTCTACGAGGTGCCGCTGGGCTCGGTGACCCTCAGGGACCTGGTCTACTCGCCTGAGCTGGGGGGCGGGGTGCGGGGCGGCCGCAGGCTCAAGTTCGTGCACCTGGGCGGCCAGAGCGGCCCCGTCGCCCCGGCTGAGGCCCTGGACATCGCCTACAGCTACGCGGACCTCAGGGCGGCGGGCCTCGCGGTGGGCTCCGGAGCGGTGGTGGCGATGGACGAGACAGTGCCGGCGCTCCGCTACGCCGAGAGCGTGGCGGAGTTCTTCGTCCACGAGTCCTGCGGGAAATGCGGGCCCTGCCGGGACGGTACGGTTGCGGCCCTCAAGGCCATAAGGGATCTTGCCTCGCCCCGCAGGGCCTCGCCGCGGACGCTCGGCGCCCTGCGGGATCTCTCCGGTCTCATGACCTGGGGATCTTTTTGCGGCCTCGGGAAGACCGCCACGGTCGCGGCTCGTTCGCTTTGGCAGGCATTTCCGGAAGAGTTCGAGCGAAACGTCCGGAGCTTCCGCGGGGAGACGGGGGCGCCCTGCTGAGGGGTCCCGGAATCCCGGCCGCTTCCCGGCCTTAAATTACCTGCGGCCGCTCTCCTCCGGCCCGGCGGTTCCGCCTCTCGCCTTGCTTGCCCGCTTTTCCTCCCCGCCCCGCTTCGGCCCGACCCGTTTGCCTTTTGCCGCCTCTACGTCTTGCAGCAGCCCCCGCCTGCCGCATTTCCGTCTTGCCGCCTCTCCGTCTCGCCGCAACCCCCGCCGGCCGCCTCTTCCGCCCAGCTTTGTCCTTGTCTTTCGGCATTCCCGCCCCGAATCCCTTGGGCGGAAAATCCTCTGTCCTGAAGCCCGGCCTGCCTCGATTTCCGAAATGCGCGCTCGGGAGCGGGCGCCTGAGAGGCGCAGATGGCCCGTTCCGGGCGGGATTTGGCGATAAGTTAGACAGGCCAGGAAAGGCCTTGCTATACTGGCCCTGGCCACGAGCCTGAGGCAGCCGGGAATTTCGCCTGCGGCCGGCAGTGGCACTCCAGCGTCCCGGAGCCCGGGGCGCTTACCTTAAAAAAAATTAAACGTAACCATTCAGGTACCCTTTCTTGGCATCCCGGAATCAGGATTGCCCCGCCTGAAACAGCAAAATTCGAAACGCGCACGTTTTTCTTGCGGACGGGTGAACATGGCGCTACACTCCCGGACATCAGTCAAGCCTGCCGCGGGAGCCGCCCGAAGCCGCGCCCCCGCCGGGCGCCGCCCGCGGCTTTCCGCGGCGGCCCGGCCCGCCGCCCCGCAGCCTCC